>CABYVH010000007.1 GCA_902522365.1 uncultured Pelagibacteraceae bacterium | reverse complement strand
AGAGTATATTGAAACTACAATGAGGATGGGTGAGTTTGTTAATGCAGTTGAGTCTATACAAATTACAGACAATATTAGGTCTGATAATAAGGGTGTTAAAAGTATGCAATCAATAAGACCTAAAATGGGAAAAGGCTTAGGCAATTTAAAAGATAAAAATAGGGGAAAAATATTTCCTCAATTTAAATTAAACAAAAATAGAAGTTTAGATGACAATTTTTCAAAAAAAGGAATTCTAATATTATCCACTGATATTAAAACTAAGGTTTCGAAAAATTATACCTTAGTAAATTCAAAAAAATTTAAAAAACTATCAGTCTATTTAAAAAATATAAATACAAAGGCAGTTATAGTAAGACCTGATAGATTTATTTTAGGATCAGCAAATTCAAATCAAGAAATAAACTTGCTGTTAAAAAAATATTCTGTAATTTTAAGATAAATTAAAAATTTCATTCACTGCTTCAATCTTTGAATGATTATTTGGGGCGATCTCACCATTAGGCATAAACAAAGAATTTTCGAATCCAACTCTTATTTTGCCCCCTAAGTTTATTGCTTTTTCTAGACAGGATATTTCTTCTTTCGCAAAAGCACAGATTGCCCAGTCTAAATTAATATTATTCTTTCTCATTTTTTTTAGAAACATTGGAATGTTATCTGGATAACTTATTTTACCAGAGTAATGTCCAATTACAAAGAGACACCAAGCTCCTTCAACATTAATTTGAGCTTTGTTTAATAAATTAACTAATAAATCTATGTCATTTGGATCATATAAAAGATGTTGTATTTTAGTCCCAGCCTCTGTTAAATATTTATACAACTTTACATCTTCATCTGTTGGATTTCTTGACGGTATCATCTCAGCTATACCAATTGATGTTCCAGGTGGTGTAACATCATAAGCAAGTTTTCTCATATCCTCTGGAGAATATATTCCAACCGCCTCTGTTGTAACTTGGATATGCATTTTTGGAACTTTAAATTCTAATTCTTTTAAAGCTTCTTTATACAAACCTGCATCAAGAACGTGTTCTCCTTTTTCATTCCTTACATGCAAATGTATTGCACCAGCTCCCGCTTTAAAACAATTCATTGCGACTTCAACAGTTTCCTCTATAGTTAATGGCACTTCGGGATGATCTTTCTTGACTTTTCTTGCTCCATTTGGAGCTACCATTAATTTAGGTAATTCATTTGGTTGATAAAAAGGCATAAATTATCTTAAAGATGCAGCAATATTCCCACCATCAACTGTTAGAATAGCTCCAGTGGTTTTTTTGGATATTGAAAGATGAAAAAAAGCTTTGGCTACATCTTCAGCTTTTACCTCATTTAAAAGTAAATTACCTTTCATATAATCATCTGTCGTAACTTCTCTAGCTCTTGCTCTTGATTTTATCATTTTATCATTTAATAACCCACTTCTAATTCTATCTGCATTTACACCATTAGATCTTATTCCATAAGATCCATAATCAACGGCATATTGTTTGCATAGATTTAATAATGCCGATTTTGGTAATCCGTAAGGCCCAAAATTTTTACCTGGATTTACAGATTGTTTGGAAATATTAAATAATAAACATCCTTCATTATTTTGAAGTTTCATAATTTTGGTAGCTTCAGACGCACAGTATTGATGAGAAAAAAAGTTATCTTCAAAACTTTTTCTTAAAATCTTATCACTTACTTCAGCAATTGAACCCCCCGTGGCAGTACCTGCATTTGATATTAAAATATCTATTCCACCAAATTTCGATGAAATTATGTTAAATGCTTTTTTAACACTTTCTTTATTTGTCACATCGCAATAAATACAAAGATCCTTTAATTTCTTACTCATTTCATCAACCTTCGTTTTATTATTATCTATTAAAATTACTTCTGCACCATGCTTTTTGAATAATTTATATGTTGCTGTTCCAATTCCACCAAAAGCCCCTGTAATAACAACAATACTTCCCTCTAATTCCTTTTTTTCTTTTTTTATTTTTGCTTGTTCAAGAGACCAATATTCAACATCAAAAATATCTTTTTTTGGTATAAATTTATACCTTGAGGTTTCTTCAACAGATGAGATTACTCTTGCATTAGTCTCTGTCAAATCTGCAGCAATATTTGCAGATTTAAGACTGTTGCCTACACAAAATATTCCAATATTTTGGACTATTATTACCCTTGGTGAAGTATCTAGCATTGTTTTCTTTTCTTTAACCTTTTTTTGGTTTTGTTCAAAATATTCTAGATATTTTTTCCTGTAATTTATAAATGCTTTTTTTGCAGTTTTTTCAAACTCACTAATAGATGATTTAAGTTTGGGCTTTATTATTAAAGGAAATGGTTTTACTCTTATTACATGATCTGGTGTAGCGGTTCCCTCCGTAGAATATCTTGCTACCTCTATTCCATTAATAAAATATTTTAATGTCTTATTATTTCTAAATGTAAGAATAAATTTACTTTTTAAACCATTAGATGTAAGTCCTCGAAGTATTGGTGCTATTTGAGCAGGAGTAATTTTAGTATTTAAATTTTTTATTTGTTTAATTTTTTTTCTTTTTAATTTTTTTATAGCCTTTTCAGCATCACTCACATATTTGATCATTAAGTCGTATGATTCTTTTGCATCGTTAGAGAATGTAAAAATTCCATGATTAAGTAAAATAAGACAGTTTATATTCGGATTTTTAAAGTAAACCTCTTTAATCTTCTGAGCTAATCCATACCCTGGCATTACATAAGGAATTATATTTACTTTTTTTCCAAATATCTTTTTGCAAAAAGTAATTCCATTTGGTCTGTTGGTTACATTCATAATGGCATCAGAATGCGTATGATCAACAAACTTAAATGGTAAAAAAGCATGTAGAAAAGTTTCAACTGATGGATTTGGAGATTTGATGTTAATTAAATTCCTTTTTTGATATGATACCATCTCTTCATCTGATAATTTTTTTTTATTTTTTAATGCCAAAAGAGGGTTTAGTTTTACTGCTGGCAAGCCATCTGGTTCAATTTCTGCCATATCCCATCCACTTCCTTTTACACACAAAACATCATAGTTTTTTCCATCTAAATCTTTTACAGTTGTTTTAACAGAAGTATTACCACCTCCATGTAAAACCAATTCACTATTTCTTCCTAGTAATCTAGTTGTATAAACTCTCAACGCCATGTCCCTAGAATGACCAAGTTTCTTGTATTTTGATATATATTTTTTAGCTTCTGTATTAGACCAATTATTTTTCAATGTAATATCCTCATATAAATTATTATCGTAGTTTTTTATTTGAAAGAAGTAAAAAATTAAATTAGTAAAGTTATCAAATATTCATATGACTAAAGTTGGAGAACATATTACGCTTGATATAATAGGCACAAAAAAGGAATACGATCCTGTTTTCTTTGAGAAATTAGTTTATAAAATCGCGAAAATAGCGAAGGTTACTGTGCTTGAAATTTCTAAATATAAATTTGAGCCACAAGGATTTACTTTAGTTGCACTTCTCGCAGAAAGTCACATCAGTTTCCATACTTTTCCCGAAAAAGGTATTATCAGTTTTGACTTTTTTACATGTGCAAAAATTTCACCTTCAGTAGCAATAAATGTTGTTAAAGAGGAAATTGAACACAGTAGAATTGTTAAAAAGGAATTTAATAGAGATACAGTGGATCTTTATCATGACATTTATAGCTCGCCAGGTTTAAAAAAGTCATACGTAGTTAATAAAGTATTAGAAAATTTTAAATCAAATGTTGGGCAACATATTGAGATATTAGAATTAGAACAATTTGGAAAAGCATTATTTATAGATAATGAAATTCAAGTAGCTGAAAAAGATGAACACCTTTATAGTTCTACTTTTGTTAATGCTGGTTTAGATTTGAACTCTAATAAGGAAAAAGCCGCAATAATTGGTGGGGGTGATGGAGGTGTGGCTAGAGAGTGTATATCTAAAAATTTTGGATTTATTGATTGGTATGAATTAGATCCTGAAGTGGTAGATGTATGTGATAAACATCTTGGAAAAATTGGTGATAAAGCAACTGAAAAGAATTCAGTAAAATGTGTTTGGGGAGATGCATTTGAGAGCATCAAATCAGTCAAAGATGATACATATGATCAGATATATGTTGATTTAAATGATGATCAATACTGCATAGATTTGGCCTCTAAAAATATGAATTCACTAGTAAGAATTTTAAAGCCAAAAGGAGTTATTACAGTCCAGGTTGGTAGCCAGGATAAAAAACCAAAACAAGTAGAGAATTGGTTAAACATTTTTAATGAAAATTTTGGCAATACTAAATTATCTAGAATTTATATACCAAGTTTTGATTGTTCCTGGAATTTTTCTTCATCGATAAATCATTAGAAACTTCTTTTTAAATCTCAAAAATTATGAAATAATTATTCTTTTAACGGAGGAAATAATGAATGTAATAAAAAATATATTTTTAACTGTTTTGTTATCTTTATTTTTAATTAGTAATTCTAATGCTGATAAAATTAAGATTGGAACTGAAGGAGCTTACCCACCTTGGAATTCAAAAGATGCTTCAGGTAAACTTATTGGATTTGAAGTAGAGCTTGCATGGACACTTTGCAGATACATAGGCCAGCAGTGTGAAATCGTTGAGCAAGACTGGGATGGGATGATACCAGCTTTAACATCAAAAAAATTTGATGCAATAATGGCTGGAATGTCAATTACTGATGAGAGAATGAAAACAATTAATTTTTCTCAAGGATATGCTGACGAAGTAGCATCTTTGGCTGTTATGAAAGGTTCTGACCTAGAAAGTATGGAAACTCCAGAAGCAGTAAATTTAAATTTAGGTGGTTCATCTGTAAATAAAGCTATGAAAACTTTAACCTCAGCTTTATCTGGAAAAACAGTTTGTACACAAATTGGAACTATTCACCAAAATTTCTTAGAGTCAGGAGATGTTGGAAAAATAAATTTGAAAACTTATAAAACACAAGATGAAGTTAACCTTGATTTGACTAACGGTAGATGTGATGTTGCTTTAGCAGCAGCAGTTGCATTTACGGACTATGCTGAAAAATCTGGTGAAGCTGTTGTACTTGTGGGACCAACTTTTTCAGGTGGTGCATTTGGTAATGGTGTAGGAGTAGGTATTAGAAAAGACGATACTAAACTCTTAAAAGCTTTTAACAAAGCTATCGATAAAGCAAGAAAAGATGGCCACATTAGTAGAATAGCCATCAAGTGGTTCGGCTTCGACGCTTCTATGTAATTAATTTTAGATATGGCGACTATAATATATAGTCGCCAATCTATATGGAACTTCTATCATTTGGAGATACTGGTTGGGGAGACGAACTGTTTTTTGCAACCCTAATGACAATTGCTGTATCTATTGCTGCAATGGCAATTGGATTTATATTTGCTTTAATATTTACTCCTTTAAAATTATCTAAAAATAAAACACTAAATGTAATTGGAAGTTGTTACACTACTATAATTAGAGGTGTTCCAGAATTATTAGTAATATACTTGTTATTTTTTGGTGGGACAGGAGCCGCTATGTATGTGGCTTCAATTTTTGGGTATGATGGTTATATTGAAATAAATGCATTTATAACTGGTGCTCTTGCAATTGGGATTATTTCTGGAGCGTATTCTACTGAGGTTTTTAGGGGTGCCATTTTATCAATCGATAAAGGTCAATTTGAGGCTTCAAAAGTTTTGGGTATAAAAAAATATATTCAATTTTACAAAATTATTTTACCGCAAATGTTGAGGTTATCAATTCCAAACCTCAGTAATGTTTGGCAAATAACTTTAAAAGATACCTCTTTAATTTCAGTTACAGGATTAGTAGAAATAATGAGGCAATCTTATATTGCTGCTGGTTCAACTAGAGATCCTTTATTTTTTTATTCAGTAGCAGCTGTATTATACTTAATGCTTACTTTCCTAAGTATGAAATTAATTAATAAATTAGAAATAAAATATAGCAAAGGATACTGATGGATATAAAATTAATGATTAGTATTTTTCCGAGCTTATTAAGTGGTGCAGCTATCACTCTTCAACTCTTAGTATCTTCAATGTTTTTTGGATTAATAATAGGTTTAATTTTTGCAATTTTAAGAATTAATAAAAATCCAATAATTAATAAGTTTGCTTATGGCTATTCTTATTTTTTTAGAGGAACACCATTACTGGTTCAATTATATTTAATTTATTATGGATTAGCTAATATAGAGTTTTTAAGAAATTCATTTTTTTGGGTAATAATAAAGGAACCATATTGGTGTGCAATAATTGCATTTTCTTTAAATACAGGTGCTTATACATCCGAGATACTAAGATCAGCATTTCAGACAATTAAAAAAGGTTACATTGAAGCTGCACAAAGTTTAGGTGTAACAAAAAAAATAACTTTTTACAGAATTCAATTACCTATAGCGATAAAACAATCACTTCCAGCATATGGGAATGAAATAATATTAATGCTTAAAGGCACCTCTCTCGCTAGTGTTATAACAATTATGGATTTAATGGGTGAAGCTAGAAAAGTAAATGTTTTAACTTTTAAACCTTTTGAAGCATTTATAACTGCAGGAATTATTTACTTATTTATTACATTTATAATTCACAATATTATAAAGTATTTAGAAAAAAAATATGGATTTCAAACATGAAAGTAGCTTGTATTCAATTATCTAGTGGGGAAGATTATAATAAAAATTTTAAAGATATTGTAAAATATATTAATCAAGCAATTGTAAATAAAGCAGACTTAATAATTACTCCAGAAACTTCTTCATTGATGTCTGCTGACAAAAATAATTTATTTAAATATTCATATGAAATGAAACATGATCCAATAATAAAAAAAGTAAAAATTATAGCTAAAACAAAGAAGAAATGGATACTTCTTGGCTCAATGTGCATTAAAGAAAAAAGCAAATTAAGAAATAGATCTATTCTTATTGGACCTAAGGGTAAAATAAATACTTATTATGATAAAATAAATATGTTCGATGTTAAAGTTTCAAAAAAAGAACAACATAAAGAAAGTAAAGTATTTAAGGCAGGTAAAAAATTAGTATCAGCTAAATTACCCTGGGGAAATATAGGTCTTTCAATTTGTTATGATTTAAGATTTCCAGAACTTTATAGAAACTTATCAAAAAGAAATCTAAGTTTTATCACTGTTCCATCTGCATTTACTAAAACAACTGGTCAAAGACATTGGTTAACTTTATTACAAGCAAGAGCAATTGAAAACTTTTGTTATATTTTTGCACCTAATCAAACAGGAAAAAATACGATTAAAAGAGAAACTTTTGGACATACAGTTATTATTTCTCCTGATGGTAAAATAATGGCCCTTAAGAAAGTTGGTAAAGGAATTATATATTCAAATATAATCCCAAAAATATCTATGGATTTAAGAAAAGTTATTCCAAGTATGCCTTAATAGTTTGTGTATTGTTTAATCTCTTTTATCTTTGAACCAGTTTTATTGTTTATTGCTAATTTAATTTTTGCTCTATCATCATTTAGAAAATGAACATCTCTTGATAGTTTTATAAAATTTTCACCAAAATCACTATTTTTTTCACACATTCTTTTATTATCTTCAATATCCCAAAGTTTTGCATTTATTGCCTTTAATTCTTCATAAAGTTTTTTTAATTCATCTTTAAAAGCTATGTTTTCATCTAATTGTTTTTTTAAAACTAGATATTCATCATTAATAAATATTAATTTATCTGTGTCTTTAATTTTTTCTTTTTTGATTTCTAAAATTGAAATTTTATCTAAAAGTTCACCTACAGATACTTCAACTAGAATTTTATTCATAAATATACATAGTGTGTTAAGTTGTTTAAAATATGTCTAATATTCTTATAATTAAACATGGATCTTTAGGTGATATAGCCCAAGCGAGCGGTGCAATTCAAGATATTTCTGATTTTCACAAAGATGATAAAGTCTATTTATTAACATCAAAGCCTTACATTGATCTTTTCAAAAAAAATCCATATTTAGAGGACATAATTTTGGATAAGAGATTATCAAGATTTAATCTGATTTATTTATTCAATCTCATGCGCAATTTAAAAAAATATAAATTTATAAAAGTTTTTGATTTACAAAATTCTTCTCGTTCAAATTTCTATAAGAAAATATTGTTTCCAAATGCTAGTAATCTTGTTTGGTCGTCTTCTGAAACCACGTTGCCAAAAGATAAATCCAAGGATGAATTTGATAAAAATCCCGTTTTAGACAGATTTAAACATCAATTAGAAATATCTGGAGTTAATACTAAAAACACAATGTTTCCTGATTTTAAGTGGGCTTGTTCCAATATTGAAAATATAAAAAAAAAATTTGATTTAAATAAATATATAATTTTATTTCCTTTTTGCTCTCCACATTTACAGATTAAAAAATGGCCTAATTATAATAAACTTATAGATTTAATTAAAAATAAATTTAAAGATGAATATAAAATTATAGTAGCTCCAGGTCCTGATGAAATTAATATGACAAAAGAAATTAATGCGATTTCAATTTTAAAAGAAAATAGATCTTTAGATATTTCTGAGCTTGCTACATTAATAAAAGACAGTTCTTTCGTTGTAGCAAATGATACTGGACCTGCACATATAGCAGCACATTTGAAAACTAAAGGCTTAGCCTTATTTGGCTCTCATACTACTGCATATAAAGTCAGTATAGAAAGAGAAAAATTTAAAGCAATTCAAGTAACAGATTTAAATAAATTATCACCTGAAAAAGTTTTTGAATATTTAACAAAATCATTAAATTAATGGAAATTAATTTCCTTTTTTTCATAAGTGTATTTCCAGCAATTATTTTGTATGGTATTGCAAAATCAGGTTTAGGTGGTTCTATATCATTAATATCAGTCCCATTAATGACAGTTGTAATGCCATTGCAGCAGGCATTAGCAATTATTCTACCTATTTTAATTTTTTCAGACATGATTGCTGTTTACAGATTTAGAAGAGAGTTTAGTTTTAGTATATTGAAAGTAATTGTACCGTTTGCTGCAATAGGGATTGTAATTGGTTCCTTAACATTCAATCATTTTTCCGAAGATTTACTTAAATTAATAGTTGGAATAATGGGATTTATATTTGCTGGGCACTACTTTCTGTTTAAAAAAGAAAAAACAGTTCCAGCCAAGCAAAATTTTTTGAAGGGTGCAATTTGTTCATCTATTGCAGGATTTTCTAGTTTTTGTGTTCATGCTGGTGGAACACCCACAAGTCTTTATTTGCTTCCATTAAGGTTAAAAAAAGAAATATATGTAGGAACGAGAATTATCTTTTTTAGTTGTGTTAACTTAATAAAGCTACCTTTGTATATTTATCTATCGATGATGAACTTTGATACTTTATTTCAATCTGTCTCGCTGTTTCCATTGGCTTTAATTGGAATATTTATTGGTTATCAATTGCTTAAAATTATAAAGGAAAATTTGTTTTATAATATTATCTATGGATTAATTCTTGTGAGTAGCACAAAGTTAATATTCGATTTTATTTAATTCCAATCTTTTTTAATCGAATTATTACCAAATTTTTTTAGCAAAAATGGCAGAAAAGCTACAATTATTAATATCCTTAAGAAATGATGATAGCTGACAAAAATTGGGTCAATATTATAGGCAACGCTAATAACAACCATTTCATGGATTCCTCCTGGTGCAAAACTTAAAAATGTTGGAATAAAATCAAAACCTAAATACTGGAGAAAGTAAGCAGTAATCATCGCAACAATAACTAAAATAGAACAAACAATTATACCGTGGAAAATGTAAAAGAATAATTCTTTTAGTTTTAATCCATTTAGTCTACTTCCAAGAGCAGTACCCAAAAAAATGAAAGCTATATTTATTACAGTATCTGGGAATCTAGAATTAACAATCTCAAAAGTATAAAATAAACCTGATAAAGCCATAGCGCCAACAAGTATAGGTGAAGGGATATTAAATTTTTTGAGTAGTTTAGAAAATAAATAACAAATAACTATTAAAAAAATAATTTCTAAAAAATATCTTACATCGTAAATGTTTTCGTAATTGTATCCTGTTATTTCAGAAAAACCTAACTTACTAATAAACAATATAGGTACAAAACTTACAATAAATATAACTCTTGTAGCTTGAGGAATTAAAACTTGTTTATGATTTTCTCTTTTTCCATACTCTAAAAGTGCTGCAGCTATAGGTACAAATGCACCTGGTAGAGCAGCAAGTGTTGCAATAAACTTATCAAATTTGCAAACTTTAACAAAATAATATCCTGCCAAAATAGTACTCACTATAGTGCAAACAACCATTGCCATAGACGAGAATATCCATAAATGAATTTTATACAATAAAGATACATTCAACGTTCCACCCAAAATAATACCAACTATCAGAAAAACTGGATTGAGTAATTTTGTTGAGAATTCAATTTTAAAATTAGTGAAAGCAATGCAAAGATTTAAACCTAAAGCACCTAGTAACCAAGGCAAAGGAAGACCAATTAGAGTTCCAATATAACCTCCAATTACTCCAATGATTAAAGCTTTATAACTAATGCTTAGCTCATTTAATAATCGTTTAAATAGAATCACATTTAACATGTAAGCAATAAATCCTCATTGTTAAGTAATGGATCTTGGAAATTTTTATGGGATAAAGTTCTCACAGCTTGTATCTTAGCTACTACTATTCTTATAATTATGTGGCATATATATAAAACGTTAAAAAAAAATTAATTAAAAATTTATAATCTAATAAAGATAAATTTTATCTGATAAGCCATAACAGAGAGTTGCACTCAAAGCTGTTAAAATAAGTGGTGCTATAATACCTTCTCTTGATTTTTCTGGAGATTTTACACCTGTTTTGTCTATTAACAGTGAGTAAGAATTAACCAAATAAATGCATAGATTAGTAAGAAAAACTAAATTAAAGAAAGAGCCTGCTGCTACAATTCCATTTCTTCTGATAAATAAAATATAGATTGCCATTAAAACTTGAGCCAACATCATGGCACCAACAAATCTAACCATTGGAAATCCTGTATCGTCTATTTCAAATTTCGAGCAGAAGTATTTTGTTTTAAAAATAGTTTGAAAAGCATAAAATCCTACCCCAGCAAAATGGATTATAAATATTGTTAAATACCAAATATTATTAAATTTTTCTAACATTTCACATTCTTATAAGATTCTCTTATAGGATTCAATTTTCTTATCCCAAAGAAAATTTTTAGCATTAATTTTTGCTTCTTTTCCGTATTCTATATATTTATTATCTCTAAAAAGGTTGTCTATACTTGAATAAATATCCTCAAGTTTATTACCATCACATATTAAACCAGTTTTTTCATGTATAATTGCATCTGAAGCACCTCCATCTTTTCCACCAATTGATGGAACACCATATTGAGCAGCTTCTACATAAGCAATACCAAAACCTTCAACAGATTTTTTATACATTATTGAAGGCATTACAAAAATATGTGACTTTACTAAAAGAGCATTTTTTAAATTTGAAGGTACATCTTTTAAAAAGGTGACTTGATCTTCTAATTTCAATTCAATTACTAGTTTTTTTAATTTCTCTTCTTCATCGCCATATCCAATACAAGTATAAGTAATATCAGGGTAGATTTCTTTTAGGTTTCTAACAGCCATAATTACTTTTTCATGATTTTTTCTTTTATCAAATCTTGATACTGTAATTATTCTATTTTTCTTTCCTTTTAATATTTCTTCAGCTTCATCCAAATATTTTTTTGAAACTTCAATTACTGGATCAATTCCAGGATTTATAATAACTATTTTTTCCTCTTGTACGCCCAAATCAATAGCTAAATTTTTTGTATAGTTGGAATTTGCTACAATATGATCAACATTATTTAGAACTGATAATACTTTTTTATTTAAACTTGAACCTTTTGGGTGATTAATCTCTTTTGAATGAATTAAGCAGATTTTTTTTTTATTTGTTTTTATAAGCTCCAAACTTTTCCAATGGTCAGCAATTATACATTGTACCTTATTATTTTGCTCAAGATAATCATTAATCATATATGATTTTCTATATTTTCTAATAAGCTTCATTCCACTTACTCTTTCAATTGAAAATGAAACTGATTTATCAAACTCTTCATGATTTTCATGATAGTCTGCAAAAACTTTTATAAGGTTAAGTTTTGAAAGAGACCTTGCTAGTCCCCACATGAGATTTTGCATACCTCCTAATTCTGGAGGAAAAGTTCTAGTTATTACTAAATACATTAATTATTAAAACCATTTAATACTACAGCCCATACTAGGAAATTGTTCTTTTGGACCATTGTTTGATTTTGCAATCATTTTCATTGCATTTTTAAGTTCACTATCTCCACTTTCTATTGGTTTCAAATTTTTTAACTCTCTTATTCTTCCTCTGTATTGAAGTTCAAGATCTTTATTGTATCCAAAAAAGTCTGGAGTGCAGACCGCACCATAAGTTTTTGCTACTTCTTGAGTTTCATCTATTACATATGGAAAATTAAAATTATGTTTTTTTGAAAATTTAATCATATTATCAAATGAGTCTTCTTCATATCTTTTTGGGTCATTTGACATTATTGCTATAGATTTAACTCCATTATTTTCTAATTCTTTACAATCTTCGACAACATTATTTATGACAGCTAATACATATGGACAGTGATTACAGATAAACATTATTAGTGTTCCATTTTCACCTTTTGCATCATTTAATGAAATTATTTTATTGTCTATTGATTTAAGTTCAAAGTTGTCAGCTTTTTTACCGAAGTCACATATTGGTGTTTTAGTTAATGCCATGTTAAAAGACTATATAATTTATGTTTTACGATTTAAAAGATAAAAAACCAAAAAACCTTGGCGAAAATTGGGTGGCACCAAACGCTGTTATAATTGGTGATGTAACATTAGAAAAAAACTCTAGCGTTTGGTTTAATGCAACATTAAGAGGTGATATAGAAAATATTCATTTAGGAGAAGGCTCAAACGTTCAAGATGGAAGTGTTTTACACACAGATCCAGGTTACCCTTTAAAAATAGGAAAGAACGTGACTATAGGTCATTTAGTAATGCTTCATGGCTGCACAATTGATGATAATTCTTTAATTGGCATTGGAGCTGTAGTTCTCAATAAAGCTAAAATTGGAAAAAATTGTATCATTGGAGCAAAGTCGTTGATAACAGAAAATAAAGAGATTCCAGACAATTCTTTAGTGATGGGTTCGCCAGGAAAAATAATTCGTCAATTAACAGATGATGAAATTGAGGCGGTAAAGCAAAATGCTATTAGATATCAAGAAAACTGGAAAAAATATTCTAAATCTGTATTTTAAAGAAATGAAAAAAATAATTATATTTTTTATAATATTTTTATTTTCATCCCTCTCTTTTGCCTCAGACGAAAAACCTGGAAGATATTTTAAAGATCAACCTGATATTTCAGATGAACCACAAGTACATTTTATATACCTACTAAATAAAGATAGTGAAGATAATGAATGGGATATAAATGGAAAAATGGAGAAAGAGTTATTAGAGGCAAATGAAAAAATGTTTGAAATGACAAAAGGTAAACAAAAATTTAGGTATGACATGAGGGAAGATGGAAAAATGGATATTTCTTTTGTTAGATTTGATAAACAATATAAAGGAAATTATGGAATGAATTATCCTGATGCCTATTTAACAAAATTAGGATTTAACAGTCCAAATAAATTGTATTTTGCATGGGTAGATGTAGGACATAGGGATGGTGGACAAGGAAGTGTGCATCATGGATATATTTTTTTAAAAAGTAAACATAACCCAAGTAAAAATAAAAGAATTCTTATTACCTTACATGAATTAATGCATGTAAATGGATTTGCATGGGCATGTACAAAAGGAAATAAAAATGGACATAAAACTGGAACTATAATTGGCGGCCCAGATGGAGGTGATAAATATAAATTAGGCACATTATATAATCATAAAGATCCTACTTGTCCTGATTTTAAAGACTCTGTCTTTCTAGACCCGACTTCTAACACACCATTTAACCCTGTAAACTTGAAATGTGCAATGGCTGCAGAGGTTGGTCGAGGTATTTCTCCTGATAGTAATTATAAATGGAGAGATAGATATTCTCATAAAAAACTAAAAAAAATTAAAAAGAAAAGAACTTGGTGTACCTATAATAGGTATAAAGAGTTCAACAATTTCTAGAGATGAAAAAAATATTAATAACTTTTATTTTATTAATTTTAATAATTTCAAATGCATATGCTGATAAATGCTATGATAGTAACACAACTCCAGTAATTTTAGATAGCGATAAAAAACCGGGCAGATTTTTTGAAGATCAACCAGATGTTAATGATGATTTTCAAGTTCATATTGTTTACACCTTATTGAGGGATTCTAAAGATAAAGAAGGAGATATTAATGGAGATTTAGAAAAATGGGTAGAAATTGCAGATGATTGGATTTTGAAGAAAACTGCTAAAGCAAATAACAAATCAAATTTCAATGATGGTGAAGGTCAGAAATTAAAATGGGATAGACGTGAAGACGGAAAGCTGGATATTACATTTCTTAGAGTTAACAGAACCAAAAAAGATATGAAAAAATCTAAATGGGGAAGTTGCGCAAATGTATTTGGAAGATCGATAATAAACAATGGTATGAATAATCCTAAAAAAATTTATTTTAACTTTGGAGACTTTAGTTATAAGGATTGGCCATTTTCTGGTGGGTTTCCAATATTCAATGTATTTTCTAAACATCAAAAAAAATGGCCACTTAATAACAAAGAAGTTGGATATTTTATTTTACACGAAGTTTTACATGCTATGGGAGGAATTTATACATGTTCATCAAACTATATTGAAGGACATAATACTAAAAAAACAAAAGACATGATGAGCAGGTCAGGCGATGGAACAAATCACACTTTAGATCCAAAAAATGATGATTATTGGGGTCATGACATTGAAAGTTGTCCAGATATGCAAGATAGTGTTTATTTTACTCCTACTTCAGATACTCCTTTTGACCCATTTGAATTAACCTGCCTTTCAAAAGATAAATGGAAAGTTACTAAACATGATTATATAAAATTTGAACCTGAAGAAGGTATTGGATATCAATGTTTTTATGCCAGAAGAGATGTTACTGCATCTTGGGAGAATGAGTTAGACATTTATCAGGAAAACTAATTTATCTAAAAAGCCAATCATTAACAGAATAAACAATTAATCCTAAAATAATTACAAAAAATATTAAAAAAGCTATTTGTTCACTAACTTTCTTAGTAACTCTAGTTTCACCCTTTTTAAATTTTCTGATTTGGAAAATACCAAATCTCATTACAGCTAAGCCACCTAAAACAAGTGCTACAGCAATAATAAATCCATTTAACATTTTTAAGGAATTAGCCAGTTTTGATTATCATTTGTAATATCAAATCTTGCTCTTCTATGGCCTTTTGCTGCAAGATAAAGCCATTCAATACTTTTGATATTACATTGTATAACTGTAAAGTTTTTATAACCCTCTTCACTTTGCTCCATTGTAAAGCCTGACTTTTCAATATCTTCACTTAAACCTGAGCTTGGTTCATCCGTTTCTGTCCCTGGTCCATTGTTTACTAGATAACATTTTCGACTTATGTGAGCTGTTTTTAACCATGATTGCTCGGTTATTTCATTTTCATGATTGACTATACAATCTACTTTGACTCGGAGCTGAATTTTTTCTTCTTTATCATAGAATATAAGCGCTGCATTGCTATTCTTTTTTAGTTTTGGAATTTTGTCTGATCTAATGTCGCTATGGAATTGAAGCATATTACTATATTGGTCTGATTTTCTAAGAACAACAATTCTTCCATCAAAGTCTGACTGATCACCACAAACAAAAACTGGAATTCTAAATGGTGACGATCTATTCGTTACAGCATCATCAAGCATTAACCAAATTTTTTTTTTTATTTCGGAAAAGTCCTCATAATATGGGACAGTATTTGTCATTGGTTTATTTCTTTTTTTTAAGTCTAGCGATTAGACTAGAACTATCCCAACGATTGCCGCCCATTTTCTGAACATCAGCATAATACTCATCAACAATTTCAGTGATTGGAACAGGCGAACCATTTCTTTTTGCTTCTTCAATTACAATTTTTAAATCTTTTCTCATCCAATCAACTGCAAAACCATAATCAAACTTATCCTCAACCATAGTTTTGTATCTATTTTCCATTTGCCAAGATTGTGCCGCGCCCTTTGATATAGTTTCCATAACCTTATCAATATCCAATCCAGCGTTTATACCGAAGTTAATAGCCTCAGATAAACCTTGAACAACTCCTGCAATACACATCTGATTCATCATTTTGGTTAGTTGTCCACTTCCTGATGGACCAATTAATTTTACTTTTTTGCTGTAACAATCGATTACAGGTTCAGCTTTTTTAAATGCCTCATCATCACCACCTACCATAACAGTCAATATCCCACCTTCAGCACCTGATTGTCCTCCAGATATAGGAGCATCTAAAAATGCAAATCCTTTTTCTTTTGCACTTTTATAAAGTTCTCTTGATATTTCTGCTGAAACGGTTGAGTTGTCTATGTAAATAGCACCTTCTTTAGCGCTATGAAATAATCCATGTTCACCTAATGATACTTCTTTTAGATCATTATCATTACCAACGCACGTGAAAATAAAATCGGCACCCTCTGCAGCTTCTTTAGGAGTAGAAGCCATCTTACCTTTATATTCTGAAGTCCATTTCTCAGCTTTAGCACTAGTTCTGTTAAAAACAGTTACATTGTGGCCAGCTTTTGATATATAACCAGCCATCGGATATCCCATTACACCGAGACCTATGAAAGCAACATTACAAGTCATAATTTTTTTATATGTTTAAAAGTTTAAGTTTAAAAGTAATTATATTTGGTTTTATATTTACATTTTTTTCAAGTTTTGGACAGAGTTTTTTTATCGGCTTGTTCAATTCCAGTATTAGAGAAACTCTTGCTATTAGTCATGGCCAATTTGGAACGATTTATGCATCTGCAACTCTTTGTAGCAGCTTACTTGTTATTTGGATTGGAAAAAAAATTGATGATGTAAATGTACTAAAGTTTGCTATTTTCGTAACAATACTCCTCTCATTTTCAAGCTTTTTCTTTTCAAAAATCTCATCAATAGTTTTTTTATTTGTAGCGATATTTCTAATGAGATTTTCTGGTCAAGGAATGATGTCTCACACAGCGTCAACTACAATCTCTAGATATTTTACAAAGTCTAGGGGACGAGCGTTAAGTATGATTTGGTTTGGTTTATCTTCAGCAGAATTTATTCTACCAGTTCTCATAGTTTATTCTTTAACATTGATGGCTTGGCAAAATATTTGGATAATAATTTCAATATCAGTTTTAATAATTTTACCTTTAGCATCTTATTTTTTAGTTAAAGATGTAAAGCTAGATACCAGAGAAACAGATCAAGATGCAAAATTCAAAGAAGAAAAAATTAAACAGTGGAAAAGAATAGAAGTTTTGGGAGATTATAGATTTTATATTATATCACTTAATATGTTAGCAATGCCATGGATTGCTACAGGTGTCTTTGTTTACCAATCATTTATCGTAAACTCTAAAGGGTGGGGTGAGTACACAATAGCACAATCCTTTATGTCCTACTCGATTTGTTCTGTTATCACTTTATTAGTCTCTGGATATTTGATTGATAAATTAACAAGTAGAAAATTACTTATATACATGAACATTCCTTTATTGCTTGCAACATTTGTTATTATGTATTTTGATGCCTCGCAATCAGCTTTCTTATTTTTAGGTTTAATTGGAATATCCAACGGTTTAGCTAATTTATTGGGATCTTCAACTTGGGCTGAAATATATGGAGTAAAATATATTGGCTCAATTAAAGCTTTAACAACTGCTTTAATGGTTTTTGCTACTGCGTTTGGCACTGCTTTATTTGGAATTTTGATTGATGCTGGCTATTCTATTGAAAAAATAGCAATTATATCAGCAGTATCGATTTCATGCTCTATAGTCTTACTTTTCAGTGTTAGAAAAAAACTAAATCCAGTTTATCTTTAATACTGCTTGATTTTTTTATATTCGGGGTGTATCTAACCGACCATGGCAAGAGTTACAGTTGAAGATTGTATTGATAAAGTCGAAAGTCCTTATGAATTAGTATTGGTTGCAAAAGAAAGAGCAACACAGCTTAACTCAGGATTAGAACCAACATTAGATAGAGATAACGATAAAAACACTGTTATAGCATTAAGAGAAATAGCTGAAGAAACAATTAAAGTTCCAGATTTAACTGATGCAGCAGTATATAAATTAAGAAAACATGTTGAGCAAGTTGATGACTCATCTGAAGATGAGGATGATATAGGCGATGATTTTGAAAATCTTTACAAAGGTGAAATTTCAAAGAGTGGTATTCCAATACTCCCATCTAAAAGAGCAAGAAAAATTCCAGAAAAAATCCAAGTATCAAAAGATGATTTAGCGGAATTACAAAATACTATCGAGCAACCTAGTTCTGAACCTGTTGAAGAATTACAAGAAGAAGAAGCTGATGTTTCTTTAGACGAAATGAAAGATCAAGAGGAAACTGTATCTGAGGCTTCAGAAACAGAAAATCAAGAATAATTAACTAAACTCTTTTATTATCTTTTCTCTGTGTTCATCTAAATCAGGTATATCTCCTCTAGTTTCTTCGTCTTTGTAAGTAGACATTTTTATAGGATTTCCTGCTGATTTAAATTCCCCAATTACTTTATGATAAGATTTTATAATCATATTCCTCTTTTTGATTTGAGGATTTTCAACAGCCTGTTTAATGTTAAAAATTGGTCCACAAGGAATTTTTAATTCCTCCATTTCCTTGACCCATTCATCTGTAATTTTTAAACTTAATTTTTTTTCAAAAATTTCTTTTAACTGATCCATGTTTTCACATCTTAATGAATTAGTATTAAATCTTTCATCGTTCGTTATTTCAGAAATTTTTAATACGTCGCAAAGTTTTGAAAAAAGTTTATCATTCCCAGCTGCAATGATTATGTAACTATCTTTTGTTTTGAATGCTTCAAAAGGAGCGATAGAGGGATGTCTTGAACCCATCGGACCAGGAATTTCCTTTTTAGAGAGATATCTTGCAATTGCATTTTCTAAAATAGCAATCTGACAATCTAGCATAGAGACATCAATAAAAGCACCTTTACCCGTTTTTTGTCTATCATACAAAGCTGCATTTATTCCTATTGCAGTAAATAATCCTGCAGTTATGTCCCCAATCGACGTCCCAACTCTGGTAGGTTCAGAATTTGGATGACCTGTTACACTCATTAAACCACCCATGCCTTGAACCACCATATCGTATGCAGGTAATTCTTTTAAAGGTCCAGTTTGTCCAAAACCGGATGCAGATGCATAAATTAATTTAGGATACTTTTTACTAACATCTTTCCAACCAAAACCCCATTTATCCAATGTGCCAGGCTTAAAATTTTCAACCAAGATATCAGCCTTAGATAATATTTTTTTAAATATTTTTTTGTCATCTTCATTCTTTAAATTTAAAGCAATACTTTCTTTTCCTCTATTTAGGGACATAAAGTATGCAGAATAATCTTTAACAAAAGGACCAAATTTTCTCGAGTCGTCACCTATTTCTGGAGCTTCAATTTTAATAACTCTCGCACCTAAATCCGAGAGTATCATTGTACAATAAGGCCCAACTAAAACCCTTGTTAAATCAACGACTAATAAATTTTTTAATGGTCCATCCATAACTTCTTATATGACAAATACTTATATTGACTCTTAGACTTAAGTTCAATTTAATATAATTAATTAAATTAATCTAAAGAGGGGAAATAATATGTTTAAAAAAATTAGTTTTTATTTCATAACATTATTTTTAGCTTTCTCATTAATCGGATCAGCATATGCTGTGACACTAAAAGCAAGTCACCAATGGCCAGGAACGCCTAGAGCAGATGGCTCATATGATCCAAGACACGAGATGGTACAAATAATTGCCGATGAAGTTAAAAAAGCAGGTGTAGATATAGATATCAGAATTTATCCTGCAAAATCACTTTATAAACCAAAAGAACAGTGGAAACCAATGACTACAGGTCAATTGGATATATCTGCTTTTCCATTAGGATATGCTGCAAAATTCCATCCAGAATTTGATGCAACTCTTATGCCTGGCACTGTAAAAAATCATGACCATGCATTACGTTTTAATAAATCACCTATGATGGTGGAAATTAAAAAAATAATTAATAACGCTGGTGTAGTTGTTTTATCTGACGCCTGGTTAGGTGGGGGTTTTGCCTCTAAAACTAACTGCATAACAAATCCATCTGATGTTAAAGGACAAGTTATGAGAGCTGCTGGTAAAGCATTTAACCAAATGTTAGCTGGTGCAGGTGCTGGAATACAAAGTATGCCATCTTCTGAGATTTATACTGGTCTACAAACGGGTGTATTAACTGGTGCAAACACAAGTTCTGGAAGTTTTGTAAGTTACAAAATTTACGAACAAGTTACTTGTGCAACTCCTCCAGGAGAATATGGTCTATGGTTTATGTATGAGCCAATTTTAATGTCAAAAATGAGTTTTGATAAACTTAATGCAAAACAACAAGATGCTTTAATGAAAGCAGGAAAAGTTGCAGAGAAATACATGACAGCTCAAGTAGCAAATTTAGATAAGAAATTTGAAGATGCTTATAAAGCTGCAGGTGTTAAATTAGCTTACATGACGGCAGAAGACCATGCTGCATGGATTGAAATTGCAAAACAAACTTCGCATAAAGAGTTCGCCAAAAAAGTACCAGGTGGAGACAAACTTATGGAAATGGCTTTAGCAGTTAAGTAAAACAATATAAAGAACCCCTACTTAGAATATTAAGTGGGGGTTTTTTTATGAAAGAACAATATTTAAAATTTTGTAGTTTTTCCTCAAAGGCATGTGGTGCCTTTGCAGTTCTAGCCTTAATATTTTCAATTTTGGTAATCGTTGAATTAGTATTTGAAAGATACTTTTTTCAAAGAGCAATCACATGGCAAACTGAACTAGTCACAATGCTTTTAGTTGCTTCAACTTTTATTGGCAGTGCTTATGTCTTAAGTGAAAAAGCGCATGTTAGCATGGAGTGGATTTATGATTTTTTATCAAAAAAAAATATTCTAAGACTTAAAATATTTACCTCATTAATTAGCTTATTATTTTTTATAATTTTATTCTATTTTGGTTATTTAATGGTTGAAGAAGCTTTTACTAAAAATTATTCAACAGGAACAGTTTGGGACCCGCCTTTATGGATACCTTATTCATCAATGATGATTGGAGCTGTACTAATGATACTTCAATACATAGCAGAAATTATTAAGCTTGTTGACGAGGAGGATGGTAATTAATGGATCCTTTATTAATAGCTGTAATAGTTGCAGTTTTCACGTTGATAGTTTTATTTTCTGGAATACCAATTGCATTTGGTCTGAGTTTTGTCTCAATAGCACTTTTAGTTACATTTGAAGGCTTTCAAATGTTAGATGTGTTCGCAGAAACATTTTATGCTGGATTAAATTCTTTTGTTTTACTTTCAATACCAATGTTTATTTTAATGGGAATGGCTGTTGCTAACTCTCCAGCGGGAAAAGATTTATATACCGGGTTAGATAGATGGCTTTGGAGGGTTCCAGGCGGACTTGTAATTTCTAATATTGGTGCTTGTTCAGTTTTCGCTGCCCTAAGTGGATCAAGTCCTGCAACTTGCGCAGCAATTGGAACCATGGGTATACCTGAAATGAGAAAAAGAGGGTACTCAGATCAAATAGCAACAGGAACAATAGCGGCCGGTGGAACTTTAGGAGTTTTAATCCCTCCAAGTATTGTTTTAATTGTTTATGGAATTGCAACCGGAACATCAATAGGAAGATTGTTTTTATGTGGTTTGATACCAGGGTTTATGTTGGCAGGTATGTTTGCAATATGGGCTCTTATACATAGTTATTTTATTGACAAAGATTCTGCAAGAGCTTTAAAGAATAGAACACCCCCAACATTAAAAGAAAAAATTGAGGTGTTACCAAGAATTCTTCCTTTCTTAGCTATCATAGCCGGTGTCCTATACGTGTTATATGGTGGAGTTGCGACACCTTCAGAAGCTTCAGGTGTTGGAGCATTTTTAGTTTTTGTATTGATCGCTGTTGTTTACAAAATTTATCAACCGAAAAAAATATGGAATATTGTTAAAGTTTCAATGAAAGAAAGTGTGATGATAATGTTTATTATCGCTGCATCTTACCTTTTTGCATTTACCTTATCACAACTTTACGTAACACAATCTTTAGCCCAGAGCATGGTCGAGTTAAGCTCTAACAAATGGGTAGTATTTATTTTAATTAATATTTTTTTACTTATAGCTGGTTTCTTCTTACCACCAGTTGCCGTTATAGTAATGACCTCTGCAATATTGTTACCAGTTATAACCACTTTAGGATTCGATCCGTATTGGTTTGCAATCGTATTTACGATAAATATGGAAATTGGTCTTATTACTCCACCCGTTGGACTAAACCTTTATATTATCAAGGGTATTACACCTGACGTTAGTTTATCTGAAATATTAAAAGGATCTATACCTTTTATGATAATTATGGCTTTAGCTATATTAATTTTGTGTATTTTTCCTGAAATTGTTACTTGGCTTCCTGATAAAATAATGGGCAAAAGTTTAGGTTTTTAATATATAAAAAACACCATGTTGAATATAAAAAGAATTTTTGAGACCATAGCTGATGCTGGACAAAAGATTTTAGAAAAAAAATCTTTTAAAAGTATTGCAAAAAAAAGAGATCTATTAGATCTTTGTGATGACCTATTGTCTACCAAAGGTGCAGCTTTTGGAATTACGTTGGCAAGAGATATATTATTTAGATATCAAAATTTATCTAATGAAGAAAAAAATAAATTTTTAATTGATGTTAATGAAAAGTATAAACCAGATCCATTAAAAATTGATGAGGCTATTAAGAAATACAGCGTTGCCCAAGATGATTACTCAATTCTAAATTTATCAAAAGTTACCTCTGGCATCAGAAAAGAACTATTTGTTAGATTAAATATGGCTCCCAATGGCACATCTGAGATTGTTTCATTAAGAGAAGATTTAGTAAAATTAATGAAGGATAAGCCAGAATTAAAAAGTTTAGATTATGATCTAATCGATATATTTAAAAATTGGTTTAACCCTGGCTTCTTGAAGCTAAGAAAAATAACATGGGACACCAAAGCAAATATTTTAGAAAAATTATTAAAATACGAAAAAGTTCATTCAATGAAAGATATGAATGAATTAAAAAGAAGACTTGGAAAAGATAGAAGATTCTTTGCATACTTTCATCCTGCTTTAGAAGACGAGCCTATAATATTTGTTGAAATAGCTTTAACTAAAGGATTAAGTCAATCTATACAAGAATTAACAAGACCTTCAGAAGAAAACATAAAAAAATATGATACAGCAACTTTTTACTCAATTAGTAACTGCCAAGAAGGATTATCAAGAGTAACACTTGGAAACTTCTTAATCAAAAGAGTTGTCTACGAGCTTCAAGAAGAACTTCCAGATATAAAATATTTTGGAACTTTGTCACCAATGGTTGGATTTGCCAATTGGTTTAAAAAAATGGACAGCGCTCAAGCAGCCGAGATACTTGGTGAGGCTAATAAAAATAGTTTAGATTTTTTAAAATCATCTGATTTAAAAATAGGAGATAAAAGAATAGCTGATAATAAGCCGATGATAAGCAAACTTGCAGCAAATTATTTAGTAAAACAGAAAAATAATTTTGGATTTCCAATTAATGATGTTTGTAGATTCCATCTTAAAAACGGAGCTGATATTGATGATATTGCCATAAATGCAAACGTTTCAGAGGTAGGTTTTAAAAGGTCTTTTGGCGTAATGGTTAATTATAGATATGAATTAGCAAAAATTGAGAAAAATCACCAAGAATATGTAAACGAGAAGAAAGTTAATATATCCAATAAAGTAAAAAAATATGTCTAAGATTAATAGATTGGTGTCAGTTGCCCCTATGATGGATTGCACTGATAGGCATGAAAGATACTTTTTAAGATTGATAAGCAAACATGTGCTTCTTTACACAGAAATGGTAGTTTCTGAAGCAATTGATAGGGGTGATAAAGAAAAACTATTATCATTTGATTTAAGAGAAAAACCAGTTGCTTTACAATTAGGTGGCTCTACGCCAAAATTATTAGCAAATGCTGCAAAAATTGGTGAAGATTATGGATATGATGAAATTAATTTAAACTTAGGCTGTCCGAGTAAAAAAGTTCAAAAAAATAGATTTGGTGCGTGTTTAATCAAGGAACCAAATTTAGTGGCTGATTGTCTATCAGAAATGATTAATTCAACATCTTTGCCAGTTACAGTTAAAACTAGAATTGGTTATGACGATGTTGAGGATTATGAGCATTTTTATAATTTTATAAATACTTTAAAAGACACAGGAGTTAAAACTTTTATAATTCACGCAAGAAAAGCAATGCTAGGCAATTTTACTCCTAAGCAAAATCTTAATATACCTCCTTTAAAATATGATTATGTGTATAAAATAAAGCAAGATTTCAAAGATCTAGAAATAGTCATTAATGGAGGTGTCACTTCAGTAAAAGAACTAAAAGATCATTTAGATAAAGTAGATGGAGCAATGATTGGAAGATCTATTTATCATTCCCCTTATCTTTTAGCTGATATTGAAAAAGATATATTTAATAATCATGATATTAAAGAGCGAGAAGAAATTGTTGAGGAGTTAATTGATTATGTTAAGGCCCAAGTGAAAATGGGCACGAGAGTAAATCAAGTTATGAGACATACTCTTGGTTTATTCCATGGACAAACAGGTTCAAGCCACTGGAAAAGATATTTAAGTGAAAATATGTGTGTAAGAGATGCGGATGTAAAAAAAATTGATCATATTATGGATAAAGTTAGACTTTCTCCTAAATTACATTCGGCAGGTCGAATTGATTAATACTATTCTTTCTAATCAGTATTATCTTTTAATTTTATTAATGATTGTTACTGCATTTCCAGTAGGATTTTTTGCAGGCTATTTTGGAATAGGTGGAGGTTTAATTTCTGTTCCTGTTCTTTTTTTTATTTTTGAAACAGCAAATGTTGATAAATCTTATTTGATGCATCTATCAGTAGGAACCGCTTTTTCAATTACAATTTTTACATCCACTGTTTCAGTTATGACACACAGAAAGCATAAAGCTGTAGATATAAATATTTTAAAAACTTATGGAGTATTTGTAATATTGGGAGTTTCACTCGGCACGTATATGGCAGCAATGCTAAATACAAAATCATTAGTTTTATTTTTTGCCGTTGTTGTTTATTTTTTTGGTGGGTATTTGCTATTAATAAAGCAAGAATTAAAAAAAAATAAAAGTTTTAAATTACTTCCAAAGGCTACCTTTGGTTTCTTGTCAGGTTTTATTTCTGCACCCATGGGGATAACAGGAGCAATGATGAACGTGCCGATATTAAGATATTTTGGATATCCAATTAGTAGAGCCATAGGAAGTTCTGCAGCTATAGGACTTGTAATAGCGTCCATTGGATCTATTGGTTTTTTAACTTCAGGTTTTTTATTAAAAGCAAATCTTCCTATGAGCTTAGGTTTTGTAAATATTCCTGCATTCTTGATATTCATCCCCATCACATCTTTCATGGCTCGGGTTGGAGCTAATATGGTTCACACTTCAGATAAAAATAAAACACAAAGAATGTTTGGGGTATTTTTATATGTTATAGGAACTCTGTTTTTGATAAGGTTTTTAGACCTCTAATTAAATTTTTTGATCATATTCACCAATTTTGCCTGTTTTCTCAAGCAATTGATCAATGAAATCAAAGATCTTTTTCTTTCTTTCATCAGATGTTGGACTTTCTGTAACAACTACCAATGAGGGCTTGTTAGATGAGGCCCTTATTAAACCCCAGGAGCCATCTTTAAAAGAAAATCTAATTCCATTTACAGTAAGTATATCATCGATTATTTGACCATCAATTTGTACATTATTTGATTTTAAATCTTCAATTTGTTTAATTATTTCTTCAACAACCTGATATTTTTCATTATCTTCACAAAAGGGGGCCATAGTTGGAGATTGATATGTATTAGGCAATTCACTAATAATTTCACTCATATTTTTTGTGTTATTATCAAGCAAATGACAAACATGTATAGCTGAATTTATACCATCATCATATCCGTAACCTAAAGGTTGGTTGAAAAAGAAATGACCACTTTTTTCAAAACCAGCCAAAGCTTTTTCCTGATTTACTTTCCTTTTTATGTGTGAGTGTCCAGTTTTCCAATACAAAGTTTCACAGGAATTATTTTTTAAAACTTCATCTGTTGAATACAATCCAGTTGATTTAACATCTACAACAAATTTAGATCCTTTGTGATTTGAAGATAAATTTCTTGCAATCAATAATCCTATTTTATCAGAAAAAATTTCATTACCACCGTTGTCTATTACACCTACACGATCACCATCACCATCAAATCCAAATCCAATATCAGCATTATTTTCATTCACAGATTTACTTATTGCATGCAACATTTCAAGATCTTCAGGGTTAGGATTGTACTTTGGAAAAGTATAGTCCAAATTACAATCTAGCTCTATTACTTCACATCCTATTCCCCTTAATATGTCTGGTGCAAATATTCCTGCAGTTCCATTTCCACAGGCAACAACAGCCTTGATTTTTTTCTGAATTTTATTTTTATTTATAAGATCATCTTTATAAATGCTTTGAAAATTACTTATTTCTTTTTCACTTCCTTCTCCTTCAACAAATTTGCTATTTAAGGTTATATCTTTTAATTCCTGCATTTCCTCCGGTGCATGAGTTAAACCTTTTTTGATACCCATTTTTACTCCAGTCCATCCGTTTTCATTATGACTAGCAGTAACCATTGCAACGGCATCGCTATCTAAATTGAATTGTGCAAAATAAACCATTGGCGATAAAGAGAGACCAATATCTTCGATATAACAGCCTGTTGATATAAGTCCTTTTTTCAGAGCTGCTTTAATTTCTTCACTGTAAGACCTGTAGTCATGCCCAACAATGATTCTTGGATTTTTTTTATTTGTGTGCTTGATTACTTGTGTTCCCAAACCTTTGCCTAAATTTGCCACACCTTCTAAATTGATATTTTCAGGGTACAACCATCGCGCGTCGTATTCTCTAAAGCCAAAAGGGTCAATTTTTATTGAATTTTTCATGTTGATATTCTTATATTTTTTTTATTTTTTTATTGATAATTTTTTTTCAAGTTCTATAAATGTTCTATTGATTTGTTGGTTATATAGTGTAATTACCAAACCATCATACAACATCTAGTTGTTTTACTAAATTAAGTATAATACAAAAAAGGAGCTAAATGAACAAGATTTTATCACAAGCTATCAGGAAAGCTGTCTCTGATTATACACCAGAAGTGAATCAGGATCCTAAAGATAAAAGATTAGATTTATTTTCTCTTAATAGTGAAACAGAACTATTTCAAAATTCAAAAGGCATAACAATTAAAATTGATAGAAGCAGAGATGATAATTTAACTGACTTTGGTAAAGCCACTCTTACAGATAGATATCTCGGAGCAAACGAGTCTTTTCAAGATTTATTTGCTAGAGTTGCAAGTCACTACGCTGATGACAATCTACATGCTCAAAGATTATATAATTATATTAGTAACCTTTGGTTTATGCCAGCAACGCCAGTTTTATCAAATGGCGGAACAACAAGAGGATTGCCAATATCTTGTTTTCTAAATGAAGCTAGTGATAGCCTTAATGGTATTCTTGATCTATGGAGTGAGAATGTTTGGCTTGCAGCTAGAGGCGGAGGTATTGGAAGTTACTGGGGAAATCTTAGATCAATAGGAGAAAAAATTGGAAGAGTTGGCAAAACTTCAGGAATAATTCCATTTATTAAAGTAATGGATTCTTTAACAATGGCAATTAGCCAAGGCTCACTAAGAAGAGGTTCAGCTGCCTGTTATATACCAATAGATCATCCAGAAATTGAAGAGTTTATTGAGATGAGAAGACCAACTGGAGGAGATCCGAATAGAAAATCTTTAAATTTACACCACGGTGTTTTAGTTTCAGATGCCTTCATGAGAGCTGTTGAACTTGATGAACAATGGGGACTTAAAAGTCCAAAAGATGGAGCTGTCCAAGCAACTGTATCTGCAAGAAATTTATGGATAAGACTACTTACAGCAAGAATAGAAACAGGAGAGCCATATATTATATTTATTGATACTGTTAACAGACAAATTCCACAACACCATAAGCTTGCAGGTTTGACTGTGAAGACCTCAAATTTATGTAGTGAGATAACTCTACCAACTGGAATAGACAAAGATGGAAGAGATAGAACAGCGGTATGTTGTTTGTCATCCTTGAATATTGAAAAATATGATGATTGGAAAGATGATGAAAATTTCATAGGAGATGTGATGAGATTTTTAGATAATGTAATGACAGATTTCATTGAAAATGCACCTGAGCAATTCAGCGATGCTACTTACTCAGCATTAAGAGAAAGAAGTGTTGGCCTAGGTGTTATGGGTCTTCATTCTTATTATCAAAAGAAAATGATCCCAATAGAGTCTGTTATGAGCAAAGTTTGGAATAAAAAAATGTTTGAACATATTCAAAAGCATGTTGATAAGGCTTCAAAAGACTTGGCTGAGGAAAGAGGAGCTTGTCCAGATGCTGCTGACTATGGAATAATGGAAAGATTTTCTAATAAAACTGCAATAGCACCCACGGCTTCTATCTCAATTATATGTGGTGGAACATCTCCTGGTGTTGAACCAATTGCAGCTAATAGCTTTACCCACAAAACATTGTCAGGTTCATTTAATGTTCGAAATAAATATTTAAGACAACTATTAGAAAAACACGGCAAAGATACAGATGAAGTATGGTCAAGTATTACAACAAACCAAGGATCTGTTTCACATTTAGATTTTTTAACTCAAGAAGAAAAAGACGTTTTTAAAACAGCTTTTGAGTTAGATCAAAGATGGCTTGTAGATTTAAGTGCAGATAGAACTCCGCACATTTCACAAGCTCAATCTATTAATTTATTTTTACCTGCAGATGTACATAAAAAAGATTTACATCAAATCCACTTCCAAGCTTGGAAAAAAGGATTGAAGAGTCTTTACTACTGTAGGTCTAAATCAATACAACGTGCTGAGAATGTTAATGATGCAAATTCAACTGACATTGCAGCAAACGTTTATAAATCAAAAGACGAAAGTAATAACCAACAAGATTATGAGGAGTGTTTATCGTGTCAGTAGCAGAAAAAATTAATAAAGAAATAATTCAACCAAAAAAAATGGGACTATTAGTTGAGAACCCAGTTTACAAACCCTTTAGATATCCATGGTGTTACGATGCATGGTTAACACAACAAAGAATTCACTGGCTACCAGAAGAAGTTCCATTGGGTGATGATGTCAGAGATTGGCAAAAAAACTTGTCACTAGCTGAAAAAAATTTATTAACTCAAATCTTTAGATTTTTTACACAAGCAGACGTTGAAGTTAACAACTGTTATTTAAGACACTACACAACTGTTTTTAAACCAACTGAAGTTTTAATGATGATGACTGCATTCGCATCGATGGAAACTGTTCACGTTGCAGCTTATTCACACCTTTTAGATACAATTGGAATGCCTGAATCAGAATATTCAGCTTTCATGAAGTACAAAGAGATGAAAGATAAATATGATTACATGCAAAACTTCAATGTAAATTCAAAAGAGGATATTGCAAAAACTGTTGCAGTTTTTAGTGCTTTTACTGAAGGATTGCAGTTATTTGCTAGTTTTGCAATTTTACTTAATTTTCCAAGACATAATAAAATGAAGGGAATGGGTCAGATTGTGACTTGGTCAGTAAGAGATGAAACACTTCATTGTAATTCTATGATCAGAATCTTTAAGGAATTTATTAAAGAAAACCCTGAAATCTGGACGCCACAACTCAAGAAGGAACTTTATGAGGCTTGCAGAACAATTGTTGCGCATGAAGATTCTTTTATTGATCTAGCCTTTGAGATGGGCCCATTAGAAGGATTAACTGCTGCAGAAGTAAAAGGTTACATAAGATTTATAGCTAACAGAAGATTGGATCAACTAGGTTTAGAGCCAATTTATGATGTTAAAAAGAATCCATTAACATGGCTAGATACAATGCTAAATGCAGTTGAGCATATGAACTTTTTTGAAGGTAGAGCAACCGAATATTCAAAAGCATCTACAAGAGGTTCTTGGACAGAAGCATTTAGTTAATAAAAACCACATGTGCGGAAGAAAGTAGCTGAGTAAGCATGAGTGAGAATTTTTATTCAAAAAGACGATCAATTATGGCGAGGAAAATGTCACCTGAGCCAATTAAGGAAAGTGATTTAAATCAAATAATTCAAGCTGGAATTAGAGTTCCAGATCATGGCGCTCTAAACCCTTGGAAACTAATTATAATTCAAGGTGAACAATTGGCTACAATCGATAAAGAAATAATATTAAAAGAATATACTAAAAAAAATCCTAACTCAGATAAAAAATTTCAAGAAATTGAGTCAAAAAGACTTCAAAGAGCAGGGGCTGTAATAGCAGTTTTATCAACCCCAGTTGACCATCCAAGTATTCCATTGTGGGAAATGCAATTATCTTCAGGGGCAGTATGCATGAATTTATTATCTTGTGCTCAATCATTAGGATATGCAGCACAGTGGTTAACAGAATGGTATTCTTATAACGATACAATGTTAGCCTATCTTGGTGGGAGAGTAGGAATTGATAAAATATCAGGATTTATTTATATTGGACATAAAACAGAGGAACCAAATGAAAGAAAAAGACCAAATCCTGCAGATGTAATAAATTACTTATAATAATATGTATATAGCAATGAATAGATTTAAAATTGTTCCCGGTAAGGAAGACGAGTTTGAAAAAGTGTGGAGAGAGAGAGATACACACTTAAGTGATGTTCCAGGCTTTAAAGAATTTCATTTGGTAAAAGGAAATAAAACTGATGAGTTTTCTTTATACGCTTCTCATAGTATTTGGAATTCATATGAAGATTTTATTAATTGGACTAAATCTGAGGCTTTTAAATTAGCCCATAAAAATGCAGGTCAACATAAAGATTTATATTTAGGCCCACCTCAATTTGAGGGATTTGAAAGAGTATTATAAAATTAATGAAAGGAATAATAACATGAAAATATTAAAAGAATTAGATGATGCTAAATTAATCATTGTTGATTTGGAAGTAAACTTGGGAAATGAGACAAGAAGTGCACCTACTTTATGCGCTAAGTATAAAGGAAAAATTATACCACTTAATACAGCTCATGATGGCAGACCAATCCTGATGAGAGAAGAAAATTCTATAGAGTAATTATCGTTGATTTAATTGAAGAACTTTACGGTGTTTGCTACCTTTGTAACTAGCCAAAGGTCTAATTAATTTATTTGCAGCATGTTGTTCTATTATATGAGCTGACCAACCTGTAATTCTTGAAATTACAAAAATTGGTGTAAAGAAATCAGTATCAAACCCCATCAAATGGTAAGTTGGTCCAGTAGGGTAATCTACGTTTGGATGGATATTTTTTCTATCTATCATAACCTTCTCAACAATGTCATAAATTTTCTCAAACTTTTTATCTTTTTTAATTTTAGCAACTTTTCTAAAATATTCTCTCATTGTAGGAACTCTTGAATCTCCACTTTTGTAAACCCTATGACCAAATCCCATTACTACATCTTTATTTTTTAAAGCCTTATTGATCCATTTAAGTGCATTCTCTGGTTTTTTGATTTTATTCATCATATGCATAACTTCCTCATTAGCTCCTCCATGAAGAGGTCCTTTTAAACTCGCTATAGCACCAGTGATTGCACCATGAATATCAGACAAACTACTTGTTATTGTCCTGGCTGTAAAAGTTGAAACATTAAAGCTGTGTTCTGCATACAGGATTAAAGATACATCAAAAGCTTTAACTATATCTTTGTTTGGTACTTTGCCAAAGCACATGTGAAAAAAGTTTTCAGAAAATGATAAGTTCTTTTTTGGAGGAATAATTTTTTTTCCTTTTCTAGCTCTATAAAAAGCAGCTAAAGCAACTGGAGTTTTTGCAAAAATTCTCATTACTTTTCTCATATTAGCTGCTGGTGAATTATCTTTTGTCTCTTTATCTTCAAGACCCATAATGCTTACTGCTGTTCTTGCAGCATCCATTGGGTGAGCTTTATTTGGAAATTTTTTGATATCATCTAATAATGTTTTAGATAATTTTCTTTCTTTTCTCTCTTCTTTTTCGAATTTTTTTAATTGTTTTTTACTTGGAAGTTCCCCATTTAAAATTAGATACGCAACTTCTTCAAATTTACATTTGGCACATAGATCCTGAGCTGCGTAACCTCTATATGTTAATGAGTTGATCTCAGGCATAACTTTGGAAACTTCTGTTTCATCAACGACAATTCCTAGCAGTCCTTTTTTGATTTCATCACTCATTATTCATGTCCGTCTGTTTTAAAATTATAAATTTTTTCATCTAAAGAATTGTATTTCTCGTATTCTACAAGATCATATAACCTTTTCCGCGTTTGCATTTTATCAATAATATTGTTTTGGTGTCCATCAGCAAAAATGGCACGTAAACCATCCTCTACATTTTTCATTGCTAATCTTTGTGTAGAAACAGGGTATATAACGATATTATATCCAAGGTCCTGTAATTGAGTGTAATTGAGTAATTTTGATTTACCAAATTCAGTCATGTTAGCTAAAAGATAACAATCTAAAGACTTTCTGACTAATTCAAATTCACTTTCATCTTTTAAAGCCTCAGGAAAAATTATTTCAGCGCCAGCATCCACATATGCTTTGCATCTGTCGATCATGCTATCTATTCCTTCTACACTTTTTGCATCTGATCTAGCTATAATTTTGAAATTTTTGTCTTTTTTGGCACTCACACATTCTTTTATTTTTGAGACCATTTTATCTCTAGATATAAGTTCTTTATTATCTAGATGACCACATCTTTTCTGCTCAATTTGATCTTCTAAATGAACAGCCGCAACACCAAACTCTTCAAATGTCTCAATAGTTTCTTTGCATGATTTAAATCCTGTATCTATATCAACAATCGTTGGAAGATTTGTTACCCTCGAGATGAGATAAGATCTAGTACTTACATCCTGAAGTGTTGTTAGGCCAATATCAGGAAATCCTAAATCGTTCGCCATAACTCCACCAGAAACATAAACTGCATCGTAACCAATTTCTTCTATTAATTTGGCTGTTAATGGATTGTAAGCACCAGGCACTCTAAGAATTTTGTTAGATTTTAGCTTAGTATCTAAATCTATTCTTTTTTGTGTTAAATCTTTTTCAACAAAATGCATCTAAAAGATTCCCTTTTTATTATTATTTTTTAAATATTTTTTACTTGCTTCAATATTTAATTTGTAAAGATTACCTTTTTTTAATTTTTTTAAATTTTGAACAGATTTCAAAAACCTATCACTTTCTTTTTTGGATATAATATTTTCTGTTAGAGTTAAAAATTTCTTTATATAGTTTTTTCTTTTAAAAGGTCTTGTACCATATGGATGTGCATCAGCTCTTTCTAATTCCTCAGATATTTTTTTACCATTATTTAAAGTTACAATAATTCTTGCACCAAATGATTTCTTTTTTGGATCAGGATGATGATATTTTTTTGTCCATTTTTTATCTTCATGTGTAGTTATTGATTTCCATATTTTAATAGTACTTTTTTTGTTTGCCCTTGCTTTAGTATAGGATTTTACATGATGCCAATCTGCATCCTCTAAAGCTACAGCAAAAATATACATTATTGAGTGATCCAAAGTTTCTCTCGATGCATTTGGATCCATTTTTTCTGGGTCATTTGCACCTGTTCCGATTACAAAATGCGTATGATGACTAGTGTAAATATCAATTTTTTTTATACTTTTTAAATCTTGAATTCTCTTATTTAATTTTTTAGCAATATCTATTAGTGCTTGAGCCTGGTATTCAGCAGAATATTCTTTTGTATATGTCTCGAGAATTGCTTTTTTAGGTTCATTTTTTTTTGGTAAAGGAACATAATATTTTGCTTTTTTTCCATCTAATATTCTAGCAATAACACTATCTTCACCTTCATAAATAGGACTAGGTGCACCTTCACCTCTCATTGCTCTATCAACAGCCTCTATAGCTAATTTACCTGCATGTGCTGGCGCATATGCCTTCCAACTTGAAATTGCACCTTTTCTAGATTGACGAGTTGAAACAGTTACATGAAGTGCTTGCTGAACAGCTTGATAAATAGTTTCAGTATTTAATCTTAACATAGAACCAATTCCAGCTGCAACACTTGGTCCTAAATGTGCAACATGATCTATTTTATGTTTATGGAGACAAATTCCTTTCACTAAATTTACTTGAACCTCATAAGCAGTAATAATTCCTCTTAAAAAATCTAATCCACTTTTTTTAAGTTTTTGACCAACAGCTAAAATTGGAGGAATATTATCTCCAGGGTGGCTATAGTCAGCCGCCAAAAAAGTATCATGAAAATCTAATTCTCTTACAGCCGTTCCATTTGCCCAAGCCGCCCATTCAGCATCAAATTTAATTTTTGAATTAACTCCAAATATAGTTGATCCACCACTTCTCAAATGGGCTTTGGCCATTTCTCGTGCTGAAATTACCGGGTTTCTATTTAATGATGCTATAGCAACGGAGGCATTATCAATAATTCTATTAATTGACATATCAATCGCATCATTATTTAACTTAACGTAATCAGATGCAATCTCTGCTATTTTCCAAGCTAATTGCTTTTTCTTTGGTAGAGCAATTTTTGATGGGTAAACTTTTATTTTATGTAATATCAAAATATTTCCTTTTTTTAATTAATATACGCCAACACTAATTTTTCCAAATTAATAAAATCTTTAACAAGATGATTGTGATAAATTTCATCAGGGTTTTTATCAGTATAACCACCTTCAACTAAAATAAATGGCATATTCGCAGCTTTTGCAGACTCCGCATCTGTTTCACTATCACCAACCATGATTGTTTTTTTAACATCTCCTTGTAAGATTTCTACTACGCTTGTTAGATGTCTTGGATCAGGCTTGCAGTATTCAAAAGTATTATATCCAGCAACATATTCAAAATAATCATAAATTTTTATTTGTTTAAGAAGGTCAACTGCCAAATGCTCTGTTTTATTTGTACATACTGCCATTGATATATTATTGCTTTTACACCAAACTAAAAATTTACTTACTCCTTTGATCAGCTTGCTTTCATTTGCAATATTTTTACCATAATAATCTATGAATTCTTTTACCATTGATGATTTAATTTCTTCATCATCAATTTTTTTTAATTCGTTCTTTGCTTGATTCCACATAGATCTACCAATCATTGATGCAGCACCTTTTCCAACTAAATTTCTTATTTCATCTGTTGATCTTGTTTCGTAGCCAAATTTTTTCATTACATGATTATGAGCATTCATTAAATCAGGCGCAGTATCAATTAGGGTTCCATCGAGATCAAAAAGAATGGTAAGTTTTTGTGTCATTTAAAAGTATTATTAAGAAATATATTGTGAATTAATTAAACTAATACCCAAATATATAAAAATATCAAATGAAACAAAAAAAATTAATAAATATTCAATTAAAGTTAAGGAACAAATTTTTAAAAAAAGGTGTCAAAATGATTGCACCTGACACAGTTTTTTTTTCTGAGAATACAAAAATTGGAAAAAATGTAATCATAGAACCCTATGTGGTAATTGCTGAAAATGTATCAGTAGGGAATAATGTAAAAATTTTATCCTTCTCACATTTAGAAGGTGTAAAAATCGAGAATAATGTAAATATTGGACCATACGCCAGATTAAGACCTGGAACGGTGCTTAAGTCAGGGTCAAAAGTTGGAAATTTTGTTGAGTTAAAACAAAGTATTATTGGAAAAGACTCAAAAATAAATCATCTATCATATGTGGGAGACACTAAAATTGGAAAAAAAGTTAATGTTGGAGCTGGAACAATTACTTGTAATTATGATGGTATTAAAAAAAGCAAAACAATTATTGAGGATGGTGTCTTTGTTGGCTCAAATTCCTCATTAGTTGCCCCAATTAAGTTAGAAAAAAAAAGTATAGTTGGCGCTGGATCAGTTATAACTAAAAAAGTTTCAAAATACTCATTAGCACTTACTAGAGCAGACCAAATAGAAAAAAAAAATTATAAAAGAAAAAAATAGATGTGTGGAATTATAGGAATAATAAGTTCAAAAGAAGTTCCTAGTAGAATTGTGAACTCATTAAAGAAACTTGAATATAGAGGATACGATTCTGCAGGGATAGCCACACTTGTAAATGGAAATATAAATGAAGTTAAATGTGAAGGTAGAGTTGATGTGTTAGAAAAAGACATATCTAAATTTAATCTTAAAGGAGATATCGGTATTGGCCATGTCAGATGGGCAACTCATGGTAAACCTAGCAAAATTAATGCACATCCTCACTCATCGGATCAAGTTTCAGTTGTTCATAATGGAATTATTGAAAATTCAACAATTCTCAAAAAATTTTTAGAAAAAAAGGGCTACGTCTTTAAATCACAAACAGATACAGAAGTAATTGCTCATTTAGTAACAGACTACCTAAAAAAAAACTCACTAAAAAACACAATAATTAAAGTCCTAAAAAAACTCCATGGAAGTTTTGCTTTAGGTATTATTATTAAAGATCAAAATGATTTAATGGTTGGTGCAAAAAGAGGCTCACCACTTGCAGTAGGCTATGGTCCAAATGAAAATTATATTGGTTCAGACTCTTATGCTTTAAAATCAATGACAAATAAAATTTCTTATTTAGAAGATGGAGAGTTTTGTATTGTAAAAAAAGATCAAATAGAATTTTTTGATAATGGAGGATCTCATATAAATAAAAAAGTAATGAATCTATCTAAAAATGAAATTGATTATAATAAAGGTGATTATAAATATTTTATGGAAAAAGAAATTGACGAACAACCATCAACTATTAGTGATTGTATAAACGAGTATATTGATAAGTATAATAACCAAGTTAATATTTTTAATTTTCCTTGGAAAATAAGTTCTATAAAATCTGTGATGCTAATTGGTTGTGGGACAGCATTCCACTCATGTTTAATTGCGAAATATTGGATGGAACAAAGTACTAACTTAGACATAAGTGTTGATATAGCCTCCGAATTTAGATACCGAAAAGTAAAATTTAAAAAAGATTGTCTTTATATTTTCGTTTCACAGTCAGGTGAAACAGCTGATACCTACGCAGCTTTAGATTTATGCAAAAAAAATAAAATGAAAACTTGTGCTGTTGTGAATGTCGTAGAGAGTTCAATAGCAAGAGATGCTGATTTAGTTTTGCCTATTCATTGTGGTCAAGAAATCGGAGTAGCATCTACAAAAGCATTTATGGGTCAAATGTTAGTCTTATATATTCTATCTTTAAAGGTTTCTTTTGATCAAAAGTCTATTACAAAAGCAGAATATAAATATAAGCTTAAAAATTTACAAAGCTTATCTAATTCTGCAAAAAAAACTCTAAAAGTAGACCAAAAGATTTTTAATATCGCTAAGATTTTTGCAGAGGCTAAAGGATCAATGTTTTTAGGTAGAGGTTATTCATTTCCCATAGCCTTAGAGGGAGCATTAAAACTTAAAGAGCTGGCTTATGTTCATGCTGAAGGATATCCAGCTGGAGAAATGAAACACGGACCTTTAGCATTAATCGAGGATGGTATGCCTGTTGTAGTCTTAGCCCCAAGAGATGAGCATTATAAAAAAACAATCTCTAATATGCAGGAGGTTATTGCAAGAGGTGCTAAAGTTTTACTGATTACAAATAAAAATAAAGATGAAATAATATCAGAAAATATATGGGAAAAAATTGAAGTAGATAAGCTTGATCAAGACTTAATGCCTTTTTTGATGACAATACCTTTACAAAAACTAGCTTTTTACTCAGCTTTAAAAAAAGGGTATGACATTGATAAACCAAGAAACTTAGCAAAATCTGTTACTGTTGAATAATATTAAAACTCTGCTAGAACACTCATAGGTTGAATATGAAAAAATGGAAAGCAAACAGTTGGAGAAACTATCCGGTTAAACACATCCCTGAGTATAAAGATGAGGATGAGTTAAATGTTGTTTTGAGTAAATTAAAAAATTTTCCACCTCTAGTATTTGCAGGTGAAACAAGACATCTTAAGGAACAACTTGCTAACGTAGTTGATGGAAAAGCCTTTTTATTACAAGGTGGAGATTGTGCCGAAAGTTTTGCAGAATTTAATCCAGACAATATAAGAGACTACTTTAAACTAATGCTTCAAATGTCGTTAGTGTTAACTTATTCAGCATCTCTACCAGTTGTTAAACTTGGAAGAATTGCTGGCCAGTTTTCAAAACCTAGAAGCGCTCCTACAGAAAAACAAGGAGATATAGAACTTCCAAGTTATTTAGGAGATAACATTAATGGTATGGAATTTACAGAAGCTGCCAGAATTCCTGACCCAAAGAGATTATTTAGAGCGTACTCTCAATCTGCCTCTACAATAAATTTAATAAGAGCTTTTTCTAATGGAGGTTTTGCTGACTTAAAAAAGGTTCATTTATGGAATTTAGGATACATTAAATCTGCTGCGCAAGCCAAAAAGTTTAAAGAATTAGAAGATAAAATTGCTGATGCCTTAGCTTTTATGGAAGCTTGTGGTATTACATCTGACTTTAATAGAAGACTTTATACAGTAAATTTCTGGACATCCCATGAGGCTCTGCACTTACCATTTGAAGAAACTATGACTAGGGTAGACTCTACAACTGGTGAATATCACGATACATCTGCTCATTTCGTATGGATAGGTGATAGAACAAGACAAATTGATGGTGGTCATGTAGAATTTTGTAGGGGAATAGAAAATCCAATTGGTATAAAATGTGGCCCAACTTCAAAACCTGAAGAGATAGCTAGAATTTGTGAATTGATTAATCCTAAAAATGAAAAAGGTAAGATTACACTAATTTCTAGATTCGGTCATGATCAAGTTGAAAAATATTTACCAAAACTTATTAGAGGAATTAAAAAAGAGGGACTTAATGTAATTTGGTCATGCGATCCAATGCATGGAAATACAATTAAATCAACTACTGGATTTAAAACAAGACCTTTTAACAATGTTTTAAATGAAGTTAAAAATGTATTTGGTGTTCATCAAAGTGAAGGTTCTTACGCCGGTGGTCTTCACATTGAAATGACTGGACAAAATGTGACAGAATGTACTGGTGGAGCACAAAAAATATCAGACACAGATTTATCAAGCAGATATCACACTCAATGTGATCCAAGACTTAATGCCAATCAAGCCCTAGAGTTAGCTTTTTTAATATCAGACGAGATTAA
>CABYVH010000006.1 GCA_902522365.1 uncultured Pelagibacteraceae bacterium | reverse complement strand
AAATTAGAAAATGCTTTGAGTAATTTAGATTTTGTAAATAGCTATAATATTGAAAAGTTTGATAATAATATGATTATATATAAAGTTTATTACAGCAGTAGCCCAAAAAGATTTTTAAAAGATATTTTGTCTTATGGAATTAATATTGATACTTCGTCAACTAACTGGAAAATAAAATGAGTGAATTAAATCAATTACTTCTAGACTTTGATTATCAAACTAATTTTAATGAACATGATTTTTATTTATCGAAAAGTAATTCTAACGCTTTTAATTTGATTAATAGATGGCCCGACTGGGACAAAAAAATATTAAATATATCAGGCGAAAAATTTTCTGGAAAAAGTCACCTAGCAAATATCTTTAAATTTAAATCTAATGCATTTTTAGTTAAGGGAAATGAGATTGATAATTCAATTTTTAAAAGTTTTAAATTGTATGAAAGTATAATTATTGATGATTTTGAAGAATGTAATCAGGAAGAAATACTTTATTCAATTTTTAATTTAATAGATCAGGACAGCAAGTATTTGTTAATAAATTCATTAAAACCAATAAATGAGATTAAATATAGATTGCCTGATTTAACTTCAAGATCAAAAAATTGTCTTTATGCAGTGATTGAAAATCCAGACGATGAATTACTTTTTGCTATAATTTTAAAGAATTTTTCTGATCGCCAGATTAATATCGAAAAAAAAATAATAAATTTCATAATTAGTAGAATTGACAGATCTTATAGAAAAATTGACGAATTTATATATAAGATTGACGAATTAAGTTTAAAAAAAAAAAAACCAATTAATTTAAAAACTATAAAAGAGATTTTGTAAATTGAATAAATATAGAACTCATACCTGCGGAGAATTAACCAAGTTACATAAAAAAAAGGAAATTTCCTTATCTGGCTGGATTAACAAAAAAAGAGACCATGGAAATCTCTTATTTATAGATTTAAGAGATAATTTTGGAATTACTCAATGCGTTATAGACAAGAGTAATGAAATTTTTAAGAAAATTGAAAAGCTGTCTTTGGAAACAGTAATTAAAATTAGTGGAATGGTTATTGAGAGGTCAAGTGAAACAATAAATACAAATATTTCTACCGGCGAAATAGAAGTCAAAATTAATAATATTGATATTCTTGGTGAAACTAAAGAATTGCCAATGCCAGTTTTTTCAGATCAAGAATATGCTGAGGAAATAAGACTCAAGTATAGATTTTTAGATTTAAGAAGAAAAAAAATACATCAAAACATTATCTTAAGATCAAAAGTAATCTCATTTATTAGAAATGAGATGCAAAAACTTGGTTTTTTAGAATTTCAAACACCCATATTAACCTCCTCTAGTCCTGAAGGTGCAAGGGATTTTCTTGTTCCAAGTAGATTAAATCCAGGAAAATTTTATGCTTTACCACAAGCACCTCAACAATTTAAGCAGCTTATAATGGTTTCTGGGTTCGATAAATATTTTCAAATAGCGCCTTGTTTTAGAGACGAGGACGCAAGAGCAGATAGAAGTCCTGGAGAATTTTATCAATTAGATGTTGAAATGTCTTTTGTTGAACAAGAGGATGTCTTTGGAGTAATAGAAACTTTATTTCTAAAATTATTTAAAATATTCAGTAACAAAAAAATTCTTCATGAAAAGTTTCCAAGGATTACCTATGAAGATGCAATGCTTAAATACGGATCAGATAAACCAGATTTAAGAAATCCTTTAGAAATTTCAGATTTAACAACTATTTTTGAAAGAGAAGATGTTAAATTTGATATTTTTAAAAAATTAGTGAAAAGTGGCTCACTAGTTAGAGCGTTAGTTACCAAAAATACAAAGGATAAACCAAGAAGTTTCTTCGATAGTATTGATAGATGGGCAAAAGAGCAAGGCTCCTCTGGTCTAGCTTATTTTACATTAGAAAAAGATGACAAAATTAACGCCAAAGGACCAATTGGAAAATTTTTTTCAGAGAATGCATTATTAGAAATCATGAAACTAACAAATGCGAATATAGGTGATACAGTATTTCTTTCTTGTGGAAAGAAAAATGATGTAGAGAAAATATTAAGTGTTGCAAGAAATAAAATAGCTGAAGATTTAGATTTAATTGATAATGAAATATTCTCATTTTGTTGGATTATTGACTATCCGATGTATGAGATTGATGAAACTACTAAAAAAATAAAATTTAGTCATAATCCATTCTCAATGCCTCAAGGTGAAATAAATAAATTAGACTTATCTAATCCTTTAAATATTAAAGCCTATCAATATGATATTGTTTGTAATGGAATTGAATTATCATCTGGTGCTATTAGAAACCATGTTCCTGAATTAATGTATAAATTATTTGAAATTGCTGGGTATTCAAAAAATGATGTTAATAGTAAATTTAGTGGAATGATAAATGCTTTGAGCTATGGAGCTCCGCCTCATGGAGGTATAGCTCCAGGTATTGATAGGATTGTTATGCTTTTAGCAAATGAAAAAAATATTAGAGAAATTACAATGTTTCCGATGAATCAAAATGCACAAGATTTAATGATGAGTGCGCCATCTGAAGTTTCCGAGGATCAACTAAAAGAGCTTAATTTATCCTTAAAAAAGAAAAGTTAATTATTTTTTTCCTTTAAGATTAATTTTTATATCTGATAGATCTACTAATTTCTTTTTATAATTACTTCTTACAAATCCTTTGCTCGTGATATCTTTTACTAATTTTAGGAATTGAGTTTTATCTTCACTATTTTCATCTGTACCAGTTTCATCCAAAGTATCAGATCCTCCAATAGAAGGTGTATGAGCTAGATCTTCTCTATTTAAATAAGATATTGCTAATTCTCTAAATATGTAATCTAATATTGACGTTGCACTTAAAATTCTGTCATTTCCAAATACCTTTCCTGAAGGTTCAAATTTAGTATCTACAAAGGCATTAACAAATTCGTCTAAAGGAACTCCGTACTGCAATCCAAGCGAAACTGCTATAGCAAAGTTATTCATAGTAGCTTTTACTAACTCACCTTCTTTGCTTGTATCAATAAATATTTCTCCTATTTTACCATCTTCGTATTCACCTGTATGTAGATAAACTTTATGATCTCCAATGGATGCTTTTTGGATATACCCTTTTCTTCTGTCTGGCATACTAAATCTTCTCCCATTATTATCTTTAATGTTTTTAGTTAACATTTCTTGGTTTATTTTAAGGCTATTGTTTTTCTCAGGCTTAGGAAGTTCTTTTTCAACAACATTTATCTTGTTTTTTTCAATTTTTTCTAAATTTTTGGTTTTTCTATTATCTAGTTTTACGTCCAGAATCTCAAATTTACCGTCATCTCTTTTCTCTATATTTTGTATATTTTTCTCGTCAATATCATCTAGGTAATGACTTACTTTAAAACTACAGGTGTAATACGTTTCTACTAAATATTTTGCCATTGAATTTCCTTATTTATTTATAAAATTGAATCTTAAAGATATAATGTATATAGAAATTTAAAATTTTAGTCTAATTTAATTTTTACAATTTTAAATTGAAAAAAAATAAATATTTATGTTGACAGTAATTAAACAAATTTTTACCTGGTGGAATCAACAGACGCTTGGAACTAGATTACAAATATTTTTTTCAGGAAAATTAATTGGGGAAGATAAAAACGGAAATAAATATTATGAAAGTAAATCAGGAAGAAGATGGGTAATTTATAATGGAGAAGTTGAAGCATCAAAAATACCTAATGAGTGGTATTCATGGATGCATTATATGAATAATCAAATAGAAAACAATCATGACTTAAAAAAATATGACTGGCAAAAAGAACATTTATCAAACCAAACTGGCTCTGTTAACTCCTATCACCCAAAAAAATTTAATCGTGAAAAAAAAAAATATAAAAGCTGGAAAAGTTAATTTTTTTTTTGTAGCAGCTTTTTTTATAATTAAATTAAATTATTCTTTTGCAGATACGCTGCCAAAAAGTGAGATGATAGCAGAATTAAGTGTTCTTGATAAAGTTAGTTCAAAAAATATAAATATTAAAATAAAAGTTGGAGAAGAATTTTCTTTTCAAAATCTAAGTATAAAAGTTTTAAAATGTTATAATTCAACATTTGATGATGATCCTGAAGTTACCGCATATATTCAAGTCAAAGATATATCAATGAATAAAAATGATAAAGTATTTGTTTTTAATGATTGGACTTTTGCCTCAAGTCCATCAATTAGACCTTTCGACCATCCAGTTTATGATGTTTGGCTAACAAAATGCTACAGTTAAATAACTTTTTCATTGTCAAGCCAACTAACATTGAAGTCAGAACTTAAAAACTTTTTGTTATTTAGTAATACTTTATGGAGTTCAATTGTAGTTGTTATTCCTTCGATTACAAACTCATCTAATGATCTTAACATTCTTTGAATAGCTTCTTCTCTATTTCTTCCGTGAGTAATTACTTTGCAGACCATGCTATCGTAATAAGGTGTAATTTTATATCCTTGATAAATTGATCCATCAACTCTTGTTCTAAAACCAGATGGTTGATGACACATGCCTATTTTTCCTGGTGAAGGTTGAAAATTATTACTTGGATCCTCAGCATTAATTCTACATTCTATAGCATGACCCCTGGGGTTTATATCACTCTGTTTTAGTGCTGTATCTCCTGAAAAAGCTATCCATATTTGCTCTTTTATTATGTCAATTCCTGTTACCATCTCTGTTACTGGATGTTCAACTTGTACCCTAGTATTCATCTCTAAAAAGTAGAATTTTCCATCTTCGTAAATAAATTCAACTGTTCCAGCACCCTCATATCCAATTTTGCTAACCATGCTAACAGTTTTTTCAAACAGATCTTTTCTAATTGCATCATCTAAAACAGGACTGGGTGTTTCTTCAATAAGTTTTTGATGTCTTCTTTGAACAGAACAATCTCTCTCATGCAAATGCACTGTTCTATTTTTACCCGATAGCACCTGAACTTCTATATGCCTTGGATTTTGAAAAAATTTTTCAATATAAACTTCATCATTATTAAAAAATTTTTTTGCTTCTTGTTTTGCTGTTAAAAAAAGATTCTCAAATTCCTCTAACTTATTGACAATTTTCATTCCTTTTCCACCACCACCACCTGATGCTTTAATTAAAATAGGAAAGCCTACATGCTTACATATTTTTTTTGCCTCATCCAAATTTTTAATTCCACCATTTGATCCTTCTATAACAGGAAGCCCATATTCTTTTGCAACTTTTTTTGCTTGAATCTTATCTCCCATCATTTTAATTAAATCAGATGAAGGACCTATAAATTTTATATTATTTTCTTCTAGTATTTTTACAAATTCATAGTTCTCTGACAAAAAACCGTATCCAGGATGTACAGCTTCAGCACCTGTGAGTTCAATGGCTGACATAATTGCAGGAATATTTAAATAGCTTAACGATGGTTGATGAGGACCCACACAAACACTTTCATCAGCTAATCTTACGTGCATTCCATCTCTATCCACATCTGAATGAATAGCTACTGTGGCAATGCCCCATTCTTTACAAGCTCTTATAACACGTACAGCTATCTCACCTCTATTGGCTATAAGTATTTTTTTAAACATTAATTTAGTCTAATGTTGCAATTGTCTGACCAAACTCGACAGGCTGACCATCCTCAACGCTAATTCCTTTAACTATTCCATCTATTGGGCTTGGTACATGATTCATAGTTTTCATTGCTTCAACTATCATGACTGTGTCACCTTTTTTAATTTTTTGACCTATCTCAATAAATTTTTTCCCTCCTGGCTCTGGAGCGAGATAAGCTGTGCCAATTATAGGCGAAGTAATTTTTTTGGAGTTATCAATTGAAACTTCTTCTTTAATAACCTTCTTTTCGTTATTGGTTATTACAGCTTCAATATTTTTTGATATTCTAGATTTTGAAACTTTAACCTTAATGTCTTTTTCAGTATACTCTATTTCTGTAAGATTAAATTCCTCCAAATAATCATTTAATTCTTTAATGATATTTTTATTAATTTTCATTTTTTAAGATTTCATGCATAGAGTTTATGGCTAAAATATAGCCATTTATTCCTAATCCACAAATTATACCAGTTACGACTGCGCTTATGAGAGACTTATGCCTAAAATCCTCTCTTTTATAAATATTTGATATGTGAAGTTCTATAATAGGTTTTTTAAAAATACTTAAGGCATCTCTAATAGCAACAGATGTATGGCTGTATCCGGCAGCATTTATTACGATTCCGTCGTACGTTTTACGAGCATCTTGAATAATATTTACAATATCTCCTTCAACATTTGATTGTTTGATTTCTATATCGATATTTAAATCTTTTGCTCTTTTTTGACAAATTTCTTCAAGGTATTTGTAGTCTTTGCTACCATATTGAGTTTGTTCTCTTTCACCTAATAGATTAAGATTAGGCCCATTAATAATTATTAATTTACTCATTAAAACTTTATATTATATGAATAAAAAAAATAAAATAAAAATAGTAGTCAATGGCAAGCTTTTGACAGTAAATTTGAAATTTTCCTTAAAAAATCTTGTTGAAAAGTTAAAAACACCAATTAAGAAAGTAGCGATAGAATTAAATGAAGAAATAGTTGATAAAAAAAAATTGAATAAAGTTTTTTTAAAAAATAAAGATAAAATAGAAATTGTACATTTTATTGGTGGCGGTTAATGAAATTAGATATTTTGAAAATTGCAAATAAGAAATTCAAATCCAGACTTATAGTTGGAACTGGGAAGTATAAGAATATGCAAGAGTGTGCAAAAGCAATTAAAATTTCAGGTGCAGAAATCGTAACAGTTGCGGTTAGAAGAGTAAATATATCAGATAGATCTAAACCATTATTGATGGATTATATTAATCCCAAAAAAATAATGTATTTACCGAATACAGCTGGATGTTTTACGTCAAATGATGCTTTAAGAACATTAAGACTTGCCAGAGAAATTGGAGGTTGGAAAATAGTAAAATTAGAAGTTTTAGGAGACAAAAAAAATTTATTTCCGGATATGATTGAAACTCTAAAATCTACTGAAGTTTTAACAAAAGAAGGCTTTAAGGTAATGGTTTATTGCAATGACGATCCACTAATGTGTAAGAGATTAGAAAATTCTGGAGCTTCCGCAATTATGCCGCTAGCAGCACCAATTGGATCTGGTCTTGGCATCCAAAATAAAATAAATATAAAAATTTTAAGAACTCAAACAAAAGTCCCTTTGATAATTGATGCTGGAATAGGTCAAGCTTCAGATGCAGTCGAAGCTATGGAGATGGGTTGTGATGCTGTGTTAATAAATACAGCAATAGCGAAAGCTAGAAAACCTTTACAAATGGCAGAGGCAATGAAATATGCAGTAATTTCAGGTAGAAAATCTTTTCTTTCTGGTAGGATTATACCTAATTTTCAAGGATCACCATCGACAACAAAAAAAGGACTAATTTAAATTTTTTTTTTGAAATTTTTCTTTTTTTTAAATTTTTTTCTTTTAAAGCCTGATTTTTTTTCCTTTTTTAAGTCTATATTTTTATCTAATTTTTCCTCAGAAATTTTCTGCAAATTTTCAATTTTATCAACTTTCTCCAATGATTTGCCTGATTTTGATTTAAACTCAATATTATAGTCCTGCAAACCTAGGCTCTGAGCAGAGCTAAGATTAATTTTAACCTTATTTTTCTTTTTAAAGTAATCTAAATCTTCAGAAAAATATCTTTCAATAAAACTTAGAATTTTTTCATTAATATATACATCTACAATTTTAGCACTTGTTTCAAATATTTTTATTTCAATTAATTTAATTACTTTCAATGCCAAGGTTTCGTTAGTTAATTTAATTGACCATTTAATATTACTCTCTCTCAATCTTTGTCTAGACATTTCAAGTAAACCAAAATTACTAATTCTTCCAATCTGTATTCTTGCTCTATCATTTCTACATCTTTCCTTTAATTTTCTTTCTACTTGCTTTCTATTATTAAAGCTTAGCATATCAATAAAATCAATTATGATTAAACCTGACAAATCTCTAATTTTTATTTGTCTAGCTATCTCCTCAGCTGCTTCAAGATTAGTATCTAATGCGGTGCTTTCGACATTTTTTTGTTTAATTGATTTACCAGAATTTATATCTATAGATACTAATGCTTCCGTTGGATTTATAACAAGATAGCCACCAGAACTTAGTTTTACCTCTGTTTTGAAAATTTCAAAAAGTTTTTTTTCAATATTCTCTTTAAAAAATAATGGAATTTTTTCTCTAAATTTTTTTACTTTTTTTAACTGTTTAGGCATCATAAGTTTCATGTAATTCTTCGCTTTTTGATAACCTTCATTACCTTCAACTATGATGTTCTGAGTTTCGTCATCGTACATATCTCGTATACTTCTTTTAATTATATCACTTTCTTGGTGAATTAATGAAGGAGCAATAGAATTTAATGCGTTATCTTTAATAGAGTTCCAAATTTTAATAAGATTTTTTAGATCACCATCTATTTCATTTTTAGTTTTATTTGAGCCAGCAGTTCTAACTATGATTCCCATCTCTTTTGGAATTTCAATCTCATTTAATATTTTTCTAATTTTCTTTCTATCACCAGGGTTAAAAATTTTTCTAGATATTCCCCCACCTTTCGCAGTATTAGGCATTAAAACAATATATTTTCCTGCTATACTTATAAATGTGCTTAGAGCTGCTCCTTTAAAACCTCTTTCATCTTTTAATACTTGTACCAATATAACTTGGTTAGGTTTTATTACTTCTTGGATTTTGTATCTCTTAGATGGAAATTTTTTTTCATTATTTATTTTTTCTTTGTTTTCATCTTCTAATTTTTCAACTGGATCATTTAATTTGATCTCATCGTTACCTTCTAAAATTTGATTTTCGTTATTTTCACTTTCTTTAGAAAGTTCCTCTCTAACCTTTTCTTCTTCCTCTTTTATTTTTTCTAAATCGCTTTGTGGTAGTTGATAGTAGTCAGATTGAATATCATTAAATGATAAAAAACCATGTCTCTCCCTTCCAAAATCAACAAATGCCGCTTGAAGTGAGGGTTCTATTCTGCTTACTTTTCCTAAATAAATATTATTCTTTATTAAAGTATTGTTTATACTTTCATATTCATAGTCTTCAATATGATTATCTTTTTTAAGAACAACTCTTGTTTCATTTGGATGCGATGCATCAATGTATAAATTTTTTGACATAAATTTTGATTATTTTTCATTTGTTTATTTTTAAATTCGGTGCCTTAACTTTAACAAATTCAATCAATAATTTAAACTAAAATGAGTAAATTAATAAAAAAACTACTACTTGCTTTTACTTTATTCTCCTTAATAAGCTTTATAGCAATCTTTTCAGTGCTTTGGACTTATTCAAATAAATTACCAGATTATAAATTTTTAAAAAATTATAAACCGTCAGTATCCAGCAAAGTATATTCAGGTAAGGGTGTATTAATTAGTGATTTTTCTACTGAAAAAAGAATATTCGTTCCATTTAATGCTATACCAAAAAAAATAATCTATTCATTTTTGTCATCAGAGGATAAGAATTTCTTTAAGCATCCGGGCGTTGATGCCAAAGGCGTACTAAGAGCAATAAAAAATAATATTTTTAATATAATTAAATCAAATAGATTAGAGGGTGCCTCTACGATTACTCAACAAGTGGCAAAAAACTTTCTCTTATCGAATGAGGTAAGTTTAGATAGAAAGATAAAAGAGGCTATCCTAGCTTTTAGAATTGAAAGAGCTTTGACAAAAGAAAGAATTTTAGAACTTTATCTAAATCAAATTTATTTAGGCGAAGGTTCCTATGGTATTGCATCTGCTAGTCTTAGATATTTTGATAAACCAATTGGCGAATTAAATTATTCAGAATCTGCTATGCTTGCCGCATTACCTAAAGCTCCCAGTAAATATAACCCATACAAAAATAAAGAATTAGCAACTTATAGAAGAAACTTAGTAATCAAAAATCTTTATGATAATAATTATATCTCCAAAAAAAAATACAACGAATTAATTAATTTAGAAATTAATTTAAAAAAGAGAAAAAGAATATTTATAGAGGATACAAGGTATTTTGTAGAAGATATAAGAAAAAAGGTAATCCAAGACTTTGGATATGACAAAGTTCATAAACAGGGATTTAATATAAAGAGTCCAATTAATTTAGAACTTCAAAATTTAGCCTCAGCGTCCCTAAGACGAGGATTATTAGAGTATGATAAGAGAAAAGGGTGGCGTGGACCTTTAGATAATAGGAGGAATAAAGACTGGAATAAAAATTTAGATAAATTTAATTTAGAGAAAACTATTGATTGGGATGTGGCAATTGTAAAAAGAATAGATAAATTTGAGACTGTAATTCAAACTTCAAACAAAGAAAATGGTGTTATAAGTTACGAGGATATAAATTGGACAAGAAAAAATTTTAATCAAATTTTTAAAATAAATGACTTAATTTATGTAAAAAAAATTTCTGATGGAATTTTCAGTTTGAGGCAATTACCAAATGTTAATGGTGGAATAGTTGTAATGGATCCTTATAGCGGAAGAGTTTTAGCAATGTCAGGAGGATTTAGTTTTAAAAAAAGTGAATTTAATAGAGTATCACAAGCAAAAAGACAGCCTGGATCTGCCTTTAAACCTTTTATATATGCTTTAGCATTAGAAAATAATTACACACCTTCCTCTTTAATTTTAGATGCACCAATCGTTTTAGATCAAGGAGAAGATCTCAAAATGTGGAAACCTGAAAATTATGGTAAAAAATTTTATGGTCTGTCTACATTAAGAACTGGCGTTGAAAAATCTAGAAACTTAATGACAGTAAGAATTTCACAGGATTTAGGGATAGATAAAATAATAAACTTTTCAAAAAAACTAAATATCTACGACAACCCTCAAGAATTGTTATCGGTGTCTTTAGGATCTGCAGAAACAACATTGTTGAATATTACGAGTGCTTATTGCTCATTTGTAAATGGTGGAAAGCTGGTTACACCAATCATAATTGATAGAATTCAGGATAGTGAGGGAAATACGATTTTTAATAATGAAAAAAGATATTGTAAAAATTGTGATCAAATCTCTTTTGAAGGTGATAATATTCCAGTTATAAAAAGTAACTTTAAACAAATCTTTTCCCCACAAACTGCTTATCAAATGACCTCAATACTTGAGGGCGTAATACAAAGAGGAACTGGAAAGCGATTAAGAGATTTAAATTTACAAATTGCTGGAAAAACAGGAACAACTAATAACAATACCGATACATGGTTTATAGGATTTACATCTAACTTAGTAGTCGGTGTTTATGTTGGATATGACTCCCCAAAAAAACTGGGAAAATACGAAACTGGATCTAAAACAGCACTACCAATATTCAAAGATTTTATAAAAAAAGCAGTAAATAATTATGAAGCTAGACCTTTTAAAATTGCAAAAGGAATTAAAATGATGGTAATAGATGCTGAAACAGGAGAAAAAGCAGATTTTGGCTCAAAAAAAACAATTATTGAGTCTTATAAGAAAGAAAAATTTGAAAATCAGACATTTATTAGTAATGATAAATATAAATCTGATATTTATAAAAAAAATATTCTAAAATTTTATTAATGGAACAGGAAATAGATAAATTTAAATCTGAAGTAATAAAAATAAATCAAAGAATCAAGGAGTTTCTTTGAAACACAAAATATAGAAAACAAAAGAAATAAACTAAATACCATTGTAGAAGATCCAAAATTTTGGAATGATAGAAGACAAGCTGAAAAAATATTAAAGGAAAAAAAAGGTTACGATAATTTATTAGTTTCCCACAAGCAATCAGAGAAAGAGATAAATGAGCTATATGATATTTTTCAATTAGCTGATGAAGAAAATGATAAACAACTAATTCAAGAAACTTTAAAAAAATTTATAAATCTCAAAGAAGAGTTCAAAAAATTAGAAATTAAATGTTTTCTTTCTAATGAAAACGATATTTTAGATAGTTATTTAGAATTTCATGCAGGAGCAGGTGGTACCGAAAGTCAAGATTGGGCAGCAATGTTAAGAAGAATGTATATGAAATGGGCAGCTGTTCGAGATCACAAAGTAGAATTAATTAGTGAACACAAAGGAGACGAGGCAGGAATAAAATCATCAGTAATAAAAATCTCTGGAGAATATATTTATGGCTTTTTAAAATCAGAGTCTGGGATTCATCGTTTAGTTAGAATTTCTCCTTTTGACTCAGGGGCTAGAAGACATACCAGTTTCGCAAGTGTTTGGGTTTACCCAGTAATTAGCGAGGATATAGATATAGAGATATTAGATAAAGATTTAAGAATAGATACTTATAGATCAAGTGGAGCAGGTGGACAGCATGTAAATACAACAGATAGTGCTGTGAGAATTACGCATATTCCAAGTAAAATTGTTGTGCAATGTCAAAATGAAAGATCTCAGCACAAAAATAAGGAAACATGCATGAATATGCTTAAAGCCAGACTCTATGAGCATGAAATCCAAAAAAGAAAAAAAGAGAGTGATAATATTGAAAATGCAAAATCTGAAATTGGCTGGGGACATCAAATTAGATCATATGTATTACATCCTTATAGAATGGTTAAAGATAATAGAACAAATTATGAGAACTCTAATCCTGATAAAGTTTTAGATGGTGAGATTGATGATTTTTTAGAAAATTCTTTATATAAAATAAATGCGTAAAACTATTTTAATTATAATTTCAATAACTTTAACAGTCATATTTTTTTCTATAATTTATTTGAGCACTTATGGAGTGAAGACAGACAATTTTAATACTTTTATAAATAACAAAGTTAAGGAATATAATTCAAGATTAAACCTTAAACTTGAAGATGTATTTGTTAAGTTAAATCTCTTTAAAGGTTCTATAAATATTAATACTAAGGATGTAATTTTAATCAGTGAAAATAATGAAATAAAAATTTTAAATACAGATATAAATTTAAATATCATAAAATTTCTTAAAAAAGAAAACTCAATTAAAAATATAAAGATACAGTCTTCAGAAAATTCTATAAAAAAAGTTACATCTTTATTAAACTCTATAAACTTCGATCTATCTAGATATGTACTTTATAGCCAAATCAAAAAAGGATTGATTAAATTCAAAGTAGAGGCCAAATTTGATAATATAAGTCAAAAACTATATTTATATAACCTTTCAGGCTCTATTAAAGAAGCAAAATTTAATCTGTTAGGTTTTGACAGTATTGATGGAATTAATTTTAATTTTGACACTAAAGATAAATTGACAAAAATTTCAAATTTAAACTTTGGATATCAAAATTTAAATTTTGTATCAGAAAGTATTGAAATTAATATAGAAAAATCAGACACGTATTCTATAAAAGGAGATATTGAAAATTCTAAAGCATTAATAAATCCAAAATTATTATTTAAATTAGCAAATATTAAACATGATTTTTTATCCAACATAGATATTCCAATTAAGAGTAAAAATTTTTTTTCATTTAGGTTAAGTAAATTTAAAAAATTAGAAAATATAAAAATTGATTCAATTATAAATTTTGATGAAATACACTTGGGCAAAAAGTACAAAAATTTAATTTTTCTTAAAGATGGTATAATTAACTCTAAGTATGAAAATAGGCAATTTAATGCAGATTTAGCATCAAATTTCGTATTTTCTAATAACTTAAAATCAAAAAATAATTATAAAAACAATAAATTAAAATTATTTTTGAAAAGTAAAAATAATAAAAAAATCAAAATAAATGGAAATATTAGTAATAACAAAACACTTGTAGATCCCAAAATACTTTTAAACTTTTTAGGATTAGATCCCAATCTAGTAGCTGATGAAAGTATAAATATTGAAACAGATAATCAATTCAAATTTGAAATTAATGACACGAAAGTAGAAAATTACCTTATTAATTCAAAAATTGATTTTGACAAATTAGAGCTAAATAAAAAAATCCAAGATGTTCTGTACTTAAAAAATATTAGAACTGAATTAATTTTTGGGGATGAAATATTAAAGCTTGATTTAAAAAGTAATTATTCATTCTTTAATCAAAACTATAATAATGAGTTAGATAATAATATTATAAATTTAAAATTAAAAAAAAATAGTTCAAAAATCAGTGACGTCGAAATCTTTTTAAAGACTAAAAATAATAATATTAATACAAGAGAATTTAAAAAATATTTTAATGTTCAAGAAAGTTTAGTAAAAGATCAAATTATTAATCTGGATTCTAATTTTTTGATCAATTTTTCCATTGATGATAAATTTAATATAAACAAACTTGATATAAACTCTGATTTAAGTTTTGATAATCTAGATATTAATTTTAAATCTAAACTTGTAAAAAAATATTTAGAAAATTTTGAAAATAAAATATCTATCAAGGATCCAAATCTTTCATTTCAATATTTTAATGATATAATTAGATTTCAATTAGATGGAAAATATTCATTAAATAACAAAAAAGATAATTTTTTTATTAAATTTAAGGGAAATGAAAATAATTTTGAATTTTACTCATTACTGGATTTAGACAAAAATATTTTAAATCTAAGAGATATTCAATATTATAAAAAAAAAAATATACCTGCAAAATTAGAAATTTTATTAAATAAATCAAAAAAAGGTTTTAACTTAAAAAAAATTAGATTTAATGAAAATCAGAATTATTTTTTAGCTCAAAATTTAAATATTTCTCCTGACTTTAAGATACAGAGTGTAGACGAAATTGACGTAAATTTTGTAAATACAAATGAAATATTAAACAACTTAAAAATTAAAAAAAATTCAAATAAGTATAATTTTATTGGAACTCAAATTGATGGAGAACAATTAGTTGAAAGACTATTGAAAGGTAATAAAAAAAATAAAATTTCTAAATTATTTCATAATATTAATAGTTCATTAATATTGAGCATAAATAAAATTTATTTAGAAGAAGATACTTATCTTGAGAAATTTATAGGTGAATTTGATATAAAGGAAAATAAATTATTCTTAGCTAAGGCTGATGCAGTCTTAGAAAATAATAAAAAATTTTCTTATTTTTATCGTACAACAATCAAAAATGAAAAAATTACTAATATATTCATCGATGGACCAAAACCGTTTATAAATAATTATAAATTTATAAAAGGTTTTGATGAAGGCGAATTAAAATTAAATTCTATGAAGATTGATAATACTTCTAGATCAAATCTAAAAATTACTAATTTTAAAGTTAAGGAAGTACCAGTTTTAGCAAAAATACTTACACTCGCATCTTTGCAAGGAATTGCAGATCTTCTAACAGGAGAAGGAATAAGATTTAACGAATTTGAAATGGATTTTAAGACAAAAAATAATCTAACAGAAATTGATGAGCTTTACGCACTAGGACCAGCTATTTCAATAATGATGGAAGGTTACATTGAGAAAGACAGAGTAACAAGTTTAAGAGGAACATTAGTGCCAGCAACAACAATTAATAAAACAATATCTAAAATTCCTTTACTCGGTAACATCTTAGTTGGTAGTAAAACTGGTGAAGGAGTGTTTGGTGTAAGTTTTAAGATTAAGGGACCTCCAAATGATCTAAAAAGTTCAGTTAATCCAATAAAAACACTTACTCCAAGATTTATTACAAGGACTTTAGAAATTATTAAAGGTAATTAAACTGTAATTTTAAAGTGCTTCTTCTTTCCTATAGATAACTTTACAAAACCTTTGTCGGAAAACAAGATAGGATCAACAACATATTTTTCATCCTGTATAGCTTTATTATCTATTTTAATAGCGTTTGATTTAATCAATCTTCTTATTTCAGATTTTGAAATATCTTTATTAACAAATGAAATAAGCTCTATAATATTTTTTGATAGAATATCATTTTTGACCTTAATTCCTGGAAGATTTTCACCAGTAGAGTTTTCTTTAAAGGTATTTCTCGCAAGTTTTGCAGATTTTTCAGCTTCTTTTTTCCCATGAAGCATTTCTGTTGCATTATTGGCGAGTAAAATTTTTAATTCATTAATATTTTTATCTTTTAAATTATTTATTCCATCTAAAGATAAATCAGTGAACATTTTTAAAAACTTTAACACATCACGATCATCCGTATTTCTCCAAAACTGCCAATAATCATATGGTGATAACATATCTTTGTTAAGCCATATTGCCCCTTTTTCAGTTTTACCCATTTTACTGCCTGACGCTAAAGTTATAAGCGGTGTAGTTAAACCAAATACATGATTTCCAGATTCTCTTTTAATAAGCTCAACTCCATTTACTATGTTGCCCCATTGATCTGATCCACCAATTTGTAAGTTACACTTGTTTGATTTATTAAGCTCATAAAAATCATATGCTTGTAGAATCATATAATTAAATTCCATGTAACTTAATGATTGTTCTCTTTCTAATCTTAATTTCACACTATCAAATGTTAACATTTTATTGATTGTAAAATGTCTTCCTATATCTTTTAAAAAATTTATATAGTTAAGTTTGCTTAACCATTTATAATTATTTACAAATAAAGGTTTTAATTTAGGAATATTTGTTTTTAAAAAAATTTTAAAAACCTTTTTTATATTATTAATATTACTCTCTATCTGCTTTTCAGATAATAATTTTCTAGTTTCTTCTTTTCCAGATGGATCTCCTATTCTTGTTGTTCCTCCACCTAAAAGAACAATTGGTCTATGACCATGTTTTTGTAAAAGTCTAAGACACATTATTTGTAATAAACTACCAACGTGAAGACTTGGGGCAGTACTATCAAATCCAATATAAGCATTAGTACTTTCTTTATTTAATAAATTTGATAATTCCAATTCATTGGTACATTGATAATAGTATCCTCTATCTTTAAATTCTTTTAAAAAATTATTCATAGGTCTATAGTCTTACAATATACATATTTTAATAAAAAAAAATAAGAATGGAAAAAAATTTATCAGCACTTGGGTTCATGAGTGGCACATCTGGCGATGGTGTAGATTCTTCAGTTATAAGCTCTAATGGTAAAGACTGTATTATTATCAAATATAATAGATTTGATGCTTATCCATCAAAGCTTTCAAATAAAATTCATAGAATAAAAGAAAAAATTTCAAAAATGCAAGATCTGTTAAAATATTCCTCTAATATTGAGGAATTAGAAAGAGAAATTACAGACTTCCATTTCGATATCGCAATTAAAATATCCAAACAAATTAATTATGATCTTATAGGTTTTCATGGTCATACAATTTATCATAATGCAGACGAAAAAATTTCTAAGCAAATTGGCTTAGGTAATAGTTTATCAGGTAAAACTAATAAAACTGTAGTTTACGATTTCAGACAAAATGATATAAAAAATGGAGGAGAGGGGGCACCTTTAGCTCCAATTTACCACCTTGCACTTATAAAAACCTTATTCAGAGATAGTAACGTAAAAACCCCAATTTCAATATTAAATATTGGGGGTATAGCAAACATTACTGAAATAGATAAAAATTTTAAAATAACAAGTAGAGATATAGGACCAGGAAATTGCTTAATTGACAAGTGGATGAGAAAAAATTCTACCAAATCTTTTGATAAGGATGGTAATTTTGCAACAAAAGGGAAAACAGACAAATTTATTTTTGATCAATATATGGATAACTATTATTATAGCAAAATTAATTCTAGAAGATCTCTGGATACGAATGATTTTGATATTTCTTTTGCAAAAGGTCTTTCGTTAGAAAATGGAGCAACTACAATTACTGATTTAACATCTGAATTATTATCGAACAAAATTGGAAATAATGATATTTATGTCTGTGGCGGTGGTAGAAAAAATAAATACTTAATTAATTCGTTGAAAAATAAAATTAAAAATAAAGTTTTCTCAATCGATGATTTAAGTATTGAAGGTGACTTTATAGAGTCACAAGCATTTGCTTTCCTAGCAATTAGATCTTACTTAGGATTACCTATTTCATTTCCGTCTACTACTAATTGTAAAACACCCACAGTTGGTGGTACTATTATTAAAAAATCTTAATTAATATAAAGCAGTCTCTTTTTTTATATATTTATTTAAAGATTTAATTAAAGCTAAATCACTTTTAGAGAAAAAATGATTTGCATCTTGAATAGACTCAAATTCAACTTTAATACCTTTTTGTTCGCTTAGTCTTTTGTTTAAATCATTTAAATGTTCTATTGGAACTAGTTCATCTTTTTTTCCATAAATCATCGTACCAGATGTGGGACATGGAGATAAAAAAGAAAAATCATAAACATTTGGTTGAGGTGAAACAACAACGAACCTGTTTATTTCAGGTCTTCTCATTAGTAATTGCATTGCTATCAAAGATCCAAAAGAAAAACCTGAAATCCAACATTGGGAGTTATCAAAGTTTTCTCTTTCTAACCAATCTAAGGCAGCTGCTGCATCTGCAAGTTCTCCTTGCCCATTATCAAACTCACCATCACTTTTACCAACACCTCTAAAATTCACTCTACAAACTGAAAAATCATTTTCTACAAATGTTTGAAATATATCGACAACAATTTTATTGTTCATTGTTCCACCGTACTGAGGATGTGGATGCAAAACCAACGCAATTGGCGAAGTATTTTTTTTACTTTTAAAATATTTAGCTTCTAGTCTTCCCGCAGGTCCTGGTATAAATATTTCTACAATTTTATTATCTACTGATGCCATTGATTATTAATCTCAAAAAAAAATAAGGTTTTTCTATCAAAATTGAGTGACAAAATGCAAGTTTTTTAAATAGCAATTAATCTTGACTAAAATAGTCGGGTATATATAAGTCCCGTAAATTGCGGGAAATATGAAATTATCAAGTAAAGGTAGATACGCTGTAATGGCTCTAGCAGATCTAGCAAAATTTAATTTAAACGAGCCTGTATCATTAAGAGACATATCTCTTAGACAGGGAATATCTCTTGTTTATTTAGAACAATTATTTTCAAAGTTAAAAAAAAATCAAATAGTTAAAAGTGTTAGAGGAAATAAAGGTGGTTATGTTTTATCAAAGCAAGCTTCTGAAATAAAAATTTCAGATGTATTTATTGCTGTCGATGAAAAAGTAAAAACAGTTGGGTGTGAAAAACACTCCGATAGTGGGTGTAATGGTAAGTCATCGAAATGCATCACTCATGATTTATGGGATGAGCTAGAAGATTATATAAATAATTTTTTCCAGCAAAAAACATTAAATGATTTAATTAATAAAAGAACTTTAAATGGATAACAGACAAAAAGAAATTGATAATCTAAAAGATTATAAGTACGGTTTTACAACTGACATTGAAAATACAAGAGCACCTAAGGGATTAAATGAAGATGTAATAAAATTCATCTCAAATATTAAAAAAGAACCACAATGGATGCTTGATTTTAGATTAAAAGCATATGAAAGATTTAAACAGTTAAAAGAACCTGATTGGCAAAAGCCAAAATATCCAAAAATAGATTACCAGGATTTATATTATTATTCAGCACCTAAAAGTATGATTGATAAACCAAAAAACTTAGATGATTTAGATCCTAAACTTTTAGAAACTTATAAAAAATTAGGTATTCCACTACAAGAGCAAAAAAGACTTAATGGTATAGCAGTTGATGCAGTATTTGACTCTGTTTCTGTTGCAACTACATTTAGAGAAGAATTAACAAAACAGGGGATTATTTTTTGTCCAATTTCGGAAGCAATACAAAATCATCCTGAATTAGTTAAAAAATATTTAGGTTCGGTTATACCAGTCACTGACCATTTTTTTGCAACTCTAAACTCTGCAGTTTTTACTGATGGATCATTTGCCTACATACCTCAAGGAGTACGTTGCCCAATGGAGCTTTCAACATACTTTAGAATTAACGCATCTAACACAGGACAATTTGAAAGAACACTAATTGTTGCCGATAAGGGAAGCTATGTAAGTTATTTAGAAGGTTGTACTGCTCCAATGCGTGACGAAAATCAGTTACATGCCGCAAATGTTGAATTAGTTGCATTAGATGATGCAGAGATAAAATATTCTACAGTTCAGAATTGGTATCCTGGTGATAAAGATGGAAAAGGTGGAATTTATAATTTTGTTACAAAGCGTGGATTGTGTAAAGGGAAGAATTCAAAAATCTCTTGGACACAAGTCGAAACTGGTTCTGCCATTACTTGGAAATATCCAAGTTGTATTTTAAAAGGTGATAACTCTGTTGGAGAATTTTATTCAATAGCTATTACTAATAATCATCAAAAGGCAGATACCGGAACTAAAATGATACATTTAGGAAAAAATACTAAAAGTAAAATAATTTCAAAAGGTATTAGTGCTGGTTTCTCAGATATGACTTATAGAGGTTTGGTTGATATCTCCTCAAAAGCTATAAATTCCAATAATTATACTCAATGTGACTCATTATTAATGGGTAACAAATGTGGGGCACATACAGTTCCATATATTAAAAATAAAAACTCAGAATCTAACATTGCTCATGAAGCAACAACATCAAAAATTAGTGAAGAGCAATTACATTACTGTCAGCAGAGAGGCTTGAGTGCTGAAGAGGCAGTAGGATTAATTGTTAATGGATTTTGTAAAGAAGTATTACAACAATTACCAATGGAATTTGCTGTGGAGGCACAAAAATTAGTTGGAATTAGTTTAGAAGGTAGTGTGGGTTAATGTTAAAAATAAATAAATTAAATGCAAAAATTGATAGCAAAGAAATTTTAAAAGAGTTTTCTTTAAATATAAATCCTGGAGAGGTTCACGCTATTATGGGCCCGAATGGATCTGGTAAAAGCACATTATCAAATATTTTATCGGGCAAAAAAGGTTATGAAGTTTCAGGAGAGGTACTTTTTGAGGAAAAAGATTTGTTTGAACTAGAAACTGAGGAAAGAGCCCATAAAGGTATTTTTCTTGCCTTTCAATATCCATTAGAAATTCCAGGTGTTAATACAAATATATTTCTAAAGACCTCATTAAATGCCGTAAGGAAAGCAAGAGGTGAAAAAGAGCTTGATGCTATAGAGTTTTTAAAATTAGTAAAGGAAAAATCTCTAGAACTTAAATTTGATGAGGAAAAATTAAATAGACAACTAAATGTTGGTTTTTCAGGTGGAGAGAAAAAGAAAAATGAAATTTTGCAAATGTCATTATTGGCTCCAAAATTATCAATATTAGATGAAACAGATTCAGGTTTAGATATTGATGCATTAAGAATTGTAGCTGATGGAGTTAATGCATTAAGGGATAATAAAAAATCATTTTTAATAATTACACATTATCAAAGATTGCTTGATTATATTAAACCTGATTTTGTCCATGTTTTAATGGATGGAAAAATTATTAAATCTGGTGGGGCAGAGTTAGCTTTGGAACTAGAAAAAAAGGGGTATGAAAGTTTTCATTAGATGAAAGAGCAATTACAAAAAGATTTTGATAATACAATTGGAAATTTAACTTTATCTCAAAAAGATATTGAAATAAAAAAATTTTATTTAGATAATTTTATTAATAAAGGCTTTCCAAACAGAAAAGAAGAAGACTGGAAATTTTCTGATCTCAACCAAATAATAAAAAAAAATATTGGTGAGCTAAGTTTTTATAATGATTATACATCCACAAATAAAGTTGATACTTCTGTATTCGTAGATGGTCTAGAACATAACAAAATAGTATTTATTAATGGAAGAATAGAAAAAATTGATTTTGATTATGAAAAAAAAGACCAAATAGAAATAATTGATCAGTCGGAAACTATCAATCAATTTAACAATAATAGTTCTTTATCTGACTTAAATAGCGCCTTTACCAACAAGTCTTTTAAAATAGTGGTTAAAGAGGGATATCAGTTAACAAAACCTCTTATTATCTATCATACAACCAACTCTAAAATCTGGTCTAAAAATATTAATTTAAGATTGAATTTTGAATTATATAAAAATAGTTCCTTAAGACTAATTGATTTATTTAGGGATACTTCAGAAAAAAATTTCCTAAATATTTTTTACAACTTTGATTTAAAAGAAAACTCTATTTTAAAAAATTACAAGGTAGATAGGTTTGAAAATAAAAATATTAAGTACTCCTTCAATAATATTGAGCAAGATAAAAATAGTGTTTCAGAAACATTTATTTTATCCTCAGGATCAAATTTTTGTAAGAATGAAATTAATTGTAACTTAAATGGAGAATATTCATCAGCTTTTGTAAATGGTATTTTTTCTATAAATAATAAAAGACATCATGAAATTAGAACAATAATAAATCACTTAACTGAAAATACAAAAAGCTATCAACTTATTAAAAGCGTTTTAGAAGATAGTTCAAGAGCAGTATACCAAGGAAAAATATTTGTTAACTCTAAAGCACAAAAAACTGACGGTTATCAACTGAGTAAAGCAATATTATTAAATAAAGATTCCGAGTTTAATGCTAAGCCAGAGTTAGAAATTTATGCTGATGATGTAAAATGTTCACATGGTTCTGCATCAGGTAGTCTTAATGAGGACTCAATATTTTATTTGATGTCTAGAGGTTTAAATTATCAACAATCAAGAGAACTTTTAATAAACGGTTTTCTGTTAGATGTTGTTGAAAAAATTACAGACCCCGAAGTAAAAAATTTAATTAAAAATATGATTGGAATAAAGGAATGAAAATAGAAAATATAAAAACTGAATTTCCTATATTTGATGAAAAAATTCAAAATAATGATTTAGTCTATTTAGATAGTGCTAACTCATCTCAAAAACCAAAAGTAGTAGCTGATAAAATAAATGAGTTTTATACTAAGCAATTTTCAAATGTTGGAAGAAGTGTTCATTATTTAGCAGTTGCAGCAACAAACTTATATGAAAATACAAGGTCTTCTGTTCAAAAATATATTAATGCTAAAGATAAAAATGAAATAGTTTTCACCAAAGGAGCAACCGAGGCATTGAATCTGGTGGCCAATACTCTAGGGCAAAAATATCTAAATGAGGGTGACGAAATTTTAATTACAGAGCTTGAGCATCATTCAAATTATGTGCCTTGGCATTTTTTAAGAAAATCAAAGAATATAAAAATTAACTTTGCAGAGGTAAATGAAGATGGAGATATTTCTCTGGAAGATATTGAAAAAAAAATAACTTCTAAGACCAAAGTAATTGCAATTACTCATCTATCTAACGTTACTGGAGCAATATTGCCTGTTAAAGAAATAACAGATCTTGCTCACTCTAAGGGAATAATAGTTGTCATTGATGGTTGTCAGGGAGCTCCTCATCTTAAATTAGATATGCAAGACTTAGATTGTGATTTTTATGCAATATCATGCCATAAAATGTATGGGCCTACTGGACTAGGTGTTTTGTACGGTAAAAAGAAGTGGTTAGAAGAACTGCCACCCTATCAAGGTGGAGGTGGAATGATTAGAGAAGTTAAAAAAGATAAAATATCTTATGGTGATTTGCCAAATAAATATGAGGCAGGGACAATGGCTACAGCTCAAGTTATTGCATTTGATCAGTCAATTAAGTTTATGGAGAGTGTTGGTATAGAGAATATTATGAAACATGAAGCTGATTTAGTTGAGTATGGTCAAGAGCTATTACAAAAAAATAATTCTGTTAAATTGATTGGTAGTCCAAAAAACAAAGGTGGAGTTTTATCGTTCACATTAGAAGGTGTTCACCCTCATGATATTGCAACAATACTTGATGAAGATGGCGTTGCAATAAGAGCAGGCCACCATTGTTGCCAAATATTACATGATAAACTAAATATAACTGCTAGTGCAAGAGCGTCAGTTGGAATTTATAATACTAAAGATGATTTAGACAAGTTAAACGACTCAATTAATAACTGTAAAAAAATATTTAATTTAAAATGAACTTAAAAGAACTTTATCAAGAAATTATTTTAGAACATGGAAAAAATCCAAGGAATCTTGGTAAAACAGATGAGTTTAATAAAGATGCTAAAGGTCATAATCCATTATGTGGAGACAATGTTCATGTTTATCTTAAATTAAACGGACAAAAAATAGTCGAAGATATTTCATTTGAGGGAAGTGGATGTGCTATTTCAATGGCATCAGCTTCTATCATGACTGATTTAATTAAAGGTAAAAATGAACATGAGGCTAAAGAGATAGTTGAAGATTTTTTAGGAATGATAAAAGAAAATCCAGAGTTAAAATCAGAATACTTGAAAGAAGATGAAAAAACTAAATTAATGTGCCTATCTGGTGTTAAACAATATCCAATGAGAGTTAAGTGTGCAACACTATCATGGCATACCTTTGTATCTGCGTTAGACAACTCAAAAGAAACCACTAATACCGAGTCGTAACTTTATGGAATTAAAAGAAAAAGTAATTGAGGAAATAAAAAAAATTTATGATCCTGAAATACCAGTTAATATTTATGAACTTGGATTAATATACGATATTGCTGTAGATAAAAAAAATATAAGTGTAAAAATGACACTTACCACTCCAAATTGCCCAGTAGCTGAAAGTTTGCCTAAAGAAGTCAAAGATAGTATTATGCAATTAGAAGAAGTTGATAAAGTAGATTTAGATTTAGTTTGGGAGCCACCATGGGATAAATCTATGATGTCAGAGGCAGCAAAATTGGAATTAAATTTATGACGAAACAAGTTATATCATTAAGCGATCAAGCAGCAGTGAGGATAAAAGAAATTATGTCTTCTGCTGAAAATGACTCTATTGGTGTTAGAGTTGGAGTAAAATCAGGTGGATGCGCAGGAATGTCTTATATTATGGAATACACAAAAGAGATTAATCCTAATGACGAAGTTATTGAAGATAAGGGAGTAAAAGTATTCATTGATCCAGCAGCAGTAATGTATCTTTTTGGAACTGAAATGGATTATAAAAAAGAGCAATTTTCTTCTCAATTTGTATTTAATAATCCAAATGAAACTGAAAGATGTGGCTGCGGAGAGTCTTTTAAAATTTAATTATTGGTAGTAAGAAATAAACCAATATTGGCCTCTTTTATTCATAGAGTAAGTTTTATTTTTTCTACGCTTAGGTTTTCTAATTTCAGGCCTATTATAACCAATAATATTCTTAATTCTTGATATGAACTTAGTCATACCTTTTCATAGCAAAAATAAATGAAATTAGAATTCTAATATGGGAATACCTGCTATTACTGCAGGTAATCCCATAAAAATAAGCTTTTTAACAGCTATAATACATGTCGAATTCAATAGGGTGCGGCGTGTGTTCAAAATTATGAATTTCTTCATATTTTAGCTCAATGTACGCATCTATTTGATCATCAGTAAATACATTACCTTGAGTTAAGAAACTTCTATCTTTATCCAAAGCTTCCATTGCTTCTCTCAAAGAACCGCAAACAGTTGGCACTTTCTTAACTTGCTTTTCTGATAAAGCATAAAGGTCTTTGTCAAACGATTTACCTGGATCAATTTTATTTTTAATTCCATCAATTCCAGCCATAAGCATGGAAGCAAATGTTAAATATGGATTTCCAGATGCATCTGGGAACCTGATTTCACATCTTGCACCTTTTTTACTTAACGTGATTGGAATTCTACATGAAGCCGATCTATTTCTTGCAGAGTATGCAAGTAAAACAGGAGCCTCAAATCCTGGTATTAATCTTTTGTAACTATTTGTAGTAGCATTAGCAAATGCATTAATTGCTTTTGCATGCTTTAATACTCCACCAATATAATAAAGAGCTGTTTGAGATAATCCTGCATATTTGTTTCCAGAAAAAACTGGAGTTTTCCCTTTCCAAATTGATTGGTGAGTATGCATTCCTGAACCATTATCTCCTTTAACTGGCTTGGGCATAAAAGTTGCAGTTTTACCAAAAGAGTGAGAAACCATTTGAACTACATATTTGTATAGTTGAACGTTATCTGCTTGATCAACTAAAGTTCCAAATAACATTCCAAGTTCATGTTGGCTTGGAGCAACTTCATGGTGGTGTTTTTCTACTGTAATTCCAACATCTCTTAGTCCTTTTAGATATTCACCTCTCATATCTTGTGCACTATCTACTGGAGGTACAGGAAAATATCCTCCTTTTACTCCAGGTCTATGACCCATGTTTCCATTATCGTATGATTTTCCTGAATTATATGGACCTTCTGAACTATCAATTGAAAAACTTGTTTCATTCATATCGTTTTTAATTCTGACGTCATCAAAAACAAAAAACTCAGGCTCTGGACCAAAGTAAGCCGTATCACCAATCCCTGTTTTCTTTAAATACGCTTCAGCTTTTTTTGCAATACCTCTTGGATCTCTTTCATATGGATCTCTTTTAACAGCATCCAAAATATCACAAAACAAAATTAATGTATTATGAGATGTGTAAGGATCTATTACTTTTCTTCTTAAATCAGGTTTTAATATCATGTCAGACTCATTAATTGCTTTCCATCCTGCAATTGATGATCCGTCAAAAAATACTCCATCGTTTAACATTTCTTCATCAACAATCGTTGTGTCCATTGTTAAATGCTGAAGTTTGCCTCTTGGGTCTGTAAATCTAAGATCTACGAATTCAATATTCTTAGACTTCATTAATTTTAGTACGTCCTTAGCGCTCATATTATCTCCTATAATTTTTTAATTCTATTATCAGTTAAGAAAAGATAAATAATGCCTATTAAATAGATATCACTTATGCTTTTTTTACATGTATATTAACCTTAAAAAATTAGAATTTTCAATCAATCCTAAGTTGCAATAATGAGTTTATTAAATAAAGAACCAGTTAAAAGAGCTGAAAAAGCATTAAAAGAATTTGATGAGACTTTATCAGTCACAGAATTAGAAAATACAGCAAGAACAGCCGTAGATGCAGCAAAATCATTAAACTGTGAAGTAGGAGCGATCGTAAAAAGTCTACTTTTTAAAAATGGTGAAAATTATTTTTTATGTTTGGTCTCTGGTGACAAAAGGTGTTCATTAAACAAACTAAAAAAGTTTTTTAATAGTAAAGATTTGAGCATGGCATCTCCAAATGACGTAAAAGAACAAACTGGATATACAATTGGAGGAGTCTCTCCGATAGGACACACAAATAACTTGCAGATATTAGTTGATAGTTCTCTGAATAGATTTGAAGATTTGTTTGCTGCTGCTGGACACCCAAACTGTATTTTTAAAATAAATTTTGAAGATCTTAAAAAAATTACTAATGGATCAATAGAAGATATAATTGAATGAAATCTCCAAACGCTACTGATTATTTTATTCTTACTTTTTTGGCCTTACTTTGGGCTTCAGCTTTTTTTAATATTAAAATTGCAACATATTCTTATGGACCAATAACTATAGCTTTTTTAAGAATTTTTTTTGGAATGATACCATTATTATTACTTTGTTATTTCAAAAAAATTAAAATTGAAGCGTTTTCTAAAGATTGGAAATGGTTTGCAGCAATTGGTATCATCAATTTAGTTATACCTTTTTTTCTAATAGCATACGGAGTGCAAAAAGTTCAAAGTAACCTAGCAGCAATTTTAATGTCGACTACACCCATAAGTGCAACGATACTTGCACATTTTTTTGCTAAGGGAGAGAGGATCAATTTAATAAAAATATTTGGAATAGTTTTAGGTTTTTCAGGAATTGTTTATATGTTCTCAGAAAATTTACTCATAAATAACGAAAATCTATTCTCTGCACTTATGATACTTTTAGGATCTACTTTTTATGTTATTGGAGGAATTTTAACATTAAAAATTAGTAATAAAAAAAATGAAAATGTAACTGCATCAATTCTTATTTGGGGTGCTATAATTGCTTGTCCAATATCACTAATATTTGAGCAACCTTGGAATTTAAATCCGTCATTAGAGTCCACATTATCTTTGATTTATCTTGGTATTTTTCCAACTGGAATAGCATGGCTATTAAGATTTATGATTTTAAAGAAAAATGGCTTAGTTTTTCAAAGTCAGGTCGCTTATTTAATACCGATATTTGGTGTAATTTTAGGATATATTTTCTTAAACGAATTAGTGACACCTAAAATTTTAATTGCTCTATGTGCTGTCGTCTTAGGAATTTACTTTGTAAAAAAAGCAGGAGATAAAAAAATACAAAATATATAAAAAATTTCTAATTTATTTTTAATTTCTCAAATTTTTTTGACTTAACTGATTTTTGTGAAGCTTCTGCTAACATTATAGACTTTCTTCCATCTTCAAAAACAGCTCTAGGTTTAATATTTTTTTTACAAAAGTTTGCAAGGTCAGATAATTGTAACCTAAAAGCTTCTGCATATCTCTCTATAAAAAAATGGAGGAGAGGGGATTTATTATTTGTAGAATTTTTTAAAAAGAGATTGGTTTCTGTATCTCTTTTATTATCAGATATCATCATTCCTTTTGCGCCAAAAAGCTCAACTCTTTGGTCATAACCAAAACTACAATGTCTTGAATTAGTTATAACACATTGTACCCCTTTTTTCGACTTAAGCACTGTGGTTGCAAGTTCATAGTCTTTTATCTTATTAAATCTTTGATCTGATATATTGCTGCCAGTAGCAAATACTGATGTAAATTCATCTGAACCCAAGTAGTATCTTGCTAAATCAAAATCATGAATCATCATATCTTTAAAAATTCCTCCAGAACTTTTTAAGTAAGACAATGAAGGAGGAGCAGGGTCCCGACTAGTTATAATAATTTTTTCTAGTTTACCTATTTTATTCTTTAATAAATTCTTTTTAAGTAAATTATGCCCTGGGTCATATCTTCTATTAAAACCTATTTGTACTTTAGGATTAAGCTTTTTAATTTTCTTTAGAGATGAATTAATTTTTTTTAAATTTAAATCTAGAGGTTTTTCACAAAAGACAACTTTTTTATATTTTGCACCCTTTTCAATAAACTTTAAATGCGTAGAAGTAGAGGAGGCTATAAAAATACATTTAATTTCGTTATCTTTAAAAGCAATATCTGGATTATTTATTGAAATAGCATTAAATCTTTTTGAAATTTTGTTCGATAAATTTTTATTTAAATCAAAAACATATTTTAAATCGAATTCACTATTTTTTCTTAAATTGTTAGCATGCATCTGGCCAATTCTACCAAGGCCAAACAGAGCAGTTTTTATTTTATTTTTACCCATCTTTTTTTTCTGTTTGAAACTTTGCATGCCTCGATAAATTTTGCAGTTTCAAGTCCCTCATCCTCATTTGGATAAAAATACCTTTTTTTTGAATTATTTTTCAAAGAATCTGCAAATTCAAGATAAATATTTGCAAATGCATCCAAATATCCTTCAGGATGTCCAAATTTTAATCTAGAAAATTTTTTAGACAATTCAGCATTAAAAAAACCTCTTTCAATAAATTTTACCGCACCAGTAGATGGATTAAGTTTTAAATAGTTTGGATCGTTTTGAACCCATTCCAAACTTCCTTTTGTTCCAAATATTCTTATTCGTAATCCATAAACTCCACCTCTAGCCATCACACTTGTCCAAAACATTCCTTTAGCACCATTATTAAAATTAATCATTACTTGAGCATTGTTGTCCATTTTAATTTTATTTGAAACTTGTTTAATATCTGCAAAAATAGTTTCACCTTTTAAACCTGATATGTAAGTTGCCATATGATATGCATGAGAGCCAATTTCGTTTAATACTGCTGAAGCTCCAACAATATTTTTATCTATTTTCCATTTAAACTTTTTCTTTGCATTTTTTTGTGAAATATTTTCTCCACCTGACCAATCTTGAACATATTCAACGTTTATGTATTCAACTTTTCCAATTTTACCTTTTTCAATTAATACTTTTGCCTCTCTAACCATAGGATAGGCAGAATAATTATGTGTCAAAGCGTACTTAATTTTTTTATTTGATTTTATTTTTTTAAATAATTTCTTAGCTTGAGTCAGATTTCCAGCAAATGGTTTATCACAAATCACATGTATATTTTTATCAATAAATTTTTCTGCAATAATTTGGTGACTTGAAGGAGGTGTCATTATTGCCACGACATTAATACCATCTTTTCTTACCGCTTCTATTTCAGCCATTTCTCTAAAATTTGAATAGCATCTCTCTTTTAAAATACCTAGGCTTTGACCAAAGCTTTTAGATAGTTTTGAATTTCTCGAAAAAACACCAGCAACTATCTCATATTGATTATCAAATCTTGATGAAATTCTATGAACATGACCAATCCAAGATTTTGGACCACCTCCAACTACGCCAAGCTGAATTTTTTTTCCTTTAATTAATCTCATGATTAAATATATCTTAACAAATAAAAAATTTATGTCAGTAAAATTAGGTATAGCACCAATTGCTTGGAGTAATGATGACATGCCTGAGCTAGGCGGAGATACTCCTCTAGAAAAATGTTTGTCAGAGGCAAGTCAGGCTGGATTTGTTGGGATTGAGTCAGGTGGTAAATTCCCAAAAACATCCAAAGAATTATTACCAAAATTAGATAAGTATAACTTAAAATTATGTTCTGGTTGGTATAGCGGAAATCTTAGAAAAAATTCTGTTGAACAAGAAAAAAATTTAATTCAAGACCAACTTAAATTATTTAAAGATTGTGAAGCTCCATGTATCGTTTTTGCTGAAGTTTTTGGATCAATACAGGGTGATCCAACAAAAAAACTTTCCAGTAGACCTAAGATGATGGATCAAGAATGGAAAGATTATTGCGAAAAAATATCTGAACTTGCAAAATATCTTGAAGATGAGGGTATGCCTTTAGCTTATCACCATCATATGGGAACAGTTATTGAAACAGAAGAAGAAACAATTAGATTGCTAGAAAATACAGATGATAGTGTAAAATTAACTTTAGATACTGGTCATATGTTATTTGCTCAGGGAAATTCAATTAATTTAATTAATAAATTCAAGGAAAGAGTAATCCATATTCACTGCAAAGATATTAGAGAAGAAGTATTAAAAAAAGCTCTTTCTGAAGATTTAAGTTTTAGGGATGCCTTTTTAGAAGGTGCCTTTACCGTACCTGGTGATGGGTGTATCGACTATAAACCTTTGTTTGATATTTTAAAAAAAAATAATTATCAGGGTTGGCTTGTTGTGGAGGCTGAACAAGATCCTAAAAAAGCTAATCCACTTGAATATGCTATTAAGGGTTACAAATATATTACAGATACTTTAAAGAAATCAAATTTAGAGATTAATAATCTATAATTTTACTTTTTTACTATCTTCAAGTTTACCATCGAAAAAATCAAAAATATTTTGAATAGTTTCTTTTGCCATTCTTGTCATGCATTCCTCAGTGAATGCAGCAGCATGAGGACTTAGGAAAACTTTGTCATTTTTTAATAAAGGATTATCAGCTTCTGGAGGTTCTACCTCAAATACATCAATTCCTGCTCCAAAAATCAAATTCTCATTTAAGGCTTTATCTAAGTCTTTCTCATTAATAATACCGCCCCTTGCAGCGTTAATGATTATACAGTTCTTTTTCATCGTTTTAAGAAGTTCATAATTTATAATATTTTTAGTTTGATCAGTTAAAGGTATATGGAGTGAGACAGCATCCATATCTTTAATAGCCTCTGCTAAATCTTCAACTTTTTTCCCACCCATTTTGCTTATTGTTTCTGCATCTACAAACGGATCATAAACAAAAACGTTCATTTCAAATCCTAAACATCTTTTAATCAATGCTTTACCTATTCTTCCAAATCCAGCTATAAGAATGTTTTTGTCCCAAATCTCTATAGTTTTTGGTAATTTGTTTCTTTCAGTAAATTTTCCACTTTTGACCAAATGGTCATACATACTTTTTCTTTTTGAGATACTTAAAAGCATGAAAAGAACATGTTCTGCAACTGCTACAGCATTTGCTGTTGCAGTTATTGCTACATCTATATTTCCCTTTTTACAGCTATTTAAATCAATATTATCGTAACCAACTCCATGTCTTGAAATTATTTTAAGGTTTTTCGCATTTTCAATTGCCTCTGCAGGCAATATGGATGTTCTTAAAGAAACTGCATCTGCATCTACAATTTTTTGTTTCACGTTTTCAACGCTTAAATCTTCAACTACTTCATAATTATAGTTACTATTACTTTTTAATAACTCCATACCTTTTTCATGAATAGGTTGGACAATGAGAATTTTTTTCATAATTTTAAAAAAAAAATTATATTAGTCTAGCAAGATCTCTTTTGCTATTTTTAAATGTCGGAAGTGGATATTTAAATGCATACTTTCTTGGAATACATTTATTTTTTGCTTTTTCCCACAAAGCAATCCATTGCTTATAGTTGTGGATGGTAATATTTTTTTTGTTTCTACTTCTTACATAAAAATTTGGCAAAGGTTTTCTACCAGAAGGGGTTCCAGCTCTATTATATCTTAAATCAGCACTAATTCTAAAATCATTAGTTCTGTTAGGTAATGAGCAATGAATTGAATGTTTGTGCAAAATAATAATATCACCAACATTAGCCTCCAGAAAAACTGGTTTGTAATTATCAAGTAGTTTACTATCTTTTATTTCAACCTGACCTCTATATCCAGATATATGGTTTAATAATCCCAATTTATTAATTTCTTTTACCGTAATCATACATCCATTTTTTTTAGTAGTTTTAGTAAATGGAATCCAAACAGTAACCATATCAGTTAATCTTTGTCCCAAAGATGATAATACAGCTGCATCTTGATGCCATGGAGTTCTACCTGATAGACCATCATGGATAGAATGTTTTGGTAATTTGCTTTCTGGTTGTTTAATTCTTGTATTTTGCACTGGATTTGACAAAATTTCTGGCCCTAATAATTTTTCAACTACATCCAAGATTTTTTTGTGATTTATTAAGTTCCACAAAGATTGAGAGGCGAAGTAATCACTGTCCTTTTTTACATGATCTCTAGGAAGTCTAGTATTAAAATACTGATCAAGATCATAAATATTAAGCTTTGAAATAAACGTATACTTTTTTCTAAAGTTATATTTGGAAACTTTTTCTTTCATATGATCTGGAGCAAATTTATGAACTAAATTATCTATAACATACTCCATATCATTTAAAATTGGTTTTAAATCTTTATTGAAGTTAAGAACATTTCTTACTTTCAAGAAGCCATCTCTATCTAAAATACTCTTTAATTTTGTCTTAATCTGCATATTTATTAATATTTTAGCAAATAATTTGAATCATGAAAAGATGTAAGCATTCTTTTTTTCGTCGCAACAATATGTGGATGATATTCAGAATTTTTATATTTCCATATTACTGGTTTATTAAGGGCATAACTTCCATAAATAAAAAATCTTTTTGGACAGTTTTTTTCCTTAAATCTATTTACTCCGTGATAAGAATTAGGAGTAGATTTAAAGAAAATTATACTTCCTTGTTTTGGCGTAAATTCCTTTAATTTATAAAGTTCATTAATTTTAGGAAATCTTCTAAAACTTTTTCTAAGGTTTTTAATAGCTTTTTTCTTGTATAATGTAAGAGATCCTCCATTTTTTTTTGGTATATCAGTTAAATAGATCAAAAAATTATATAACCTATTCACATCATCTCTATGCGGTCTCAATCTATATCCTCCTTTAGATACTGAGAAATCAATATCTAAATTTAAATTTGGGTTTTTATAATTATTACCTAGTAGTTTTTTAAGCTCTTTGGAATTTACTTTTCTTTTTAGTGTATATTTTTTTTTATTAAATATTTTTGGTTTAAATAAACTTTCCCAAGTATTTGTCTTAAACTCTATTTTAAATTTCTTATCAATTTTATTATAAAATGTTTGTGTATTGAAAGTAGTAAAAATTTTTTTTGAGATTTTAGAACTTGAGATATACTTATTGAAATTTTTTGATCCTTTATTAATTCTACTTCTACCACCCATAATCATATCATCAAAACTTTTTGAATTACTTATTTCTTTAATTATAGAATTGCAGACTTTTTTACTGATTATTTGTTCTCCAACAATGACTGGGAAATTTGATTTAATTTTCTTAAGTTTGCTAATTTTCAGCATTTAGCTGTACATACCCTCTTTTACTCTAATCATTTTGTACATAAGGTCATTTAATGGCGTGGCTATTCCATGTTTTTTTCCTATTTTAGATACAGCGCCACTTATGAAATCAATTTCAGTTTTTCTTTTATAAAGTACATCAAAAGCCATTGAAGATTTATTTGTTTGTTTTGAATCAACAATTTTATTGAACATAAATAAACATTCATCTTCAGAAACATCAACACCATCTGCTAAAGCAACATTTCTTGTTTCTAAAATTATCTCTCTACCTAAACTTCTAGAAACATCGTTGGCATTATTATTTATGTAAAGATCAGTATGATGTAGATCAAAAATAGCCGAAAGTGGACCTATTGCGGTTAAAGCAAAAAGTTTCATCCATTTTCTTTTTTTTACATCTTCAGCTGCAATCATTTCTAGATTATGAGCAGTAAATGTGTCTGCAATTTCAGTTATTCTATCTGTTATCCCACCATCATATTCTCCTATCCAAGAGGGTAGAGCTGCATGATTCATAATATGACCAGGGCCTAAGATATTTGATGCTTGAGTTGTAGTTCCCCCAATTACTTTTTCATCGCCAACAATATTTTTAATTATAGCTTCATGTCCAATTCCATTTTGAAAAGACATAAAAACTGTTTTATCGTTAATAATGTTTTTTATACTTTTTAAAGCAGGTTCCAGAGCCGTTGCTTTACACATGACTATCACAGCATCAACTTTTCCCATTGAAGACGGATCTGATGTTGCTGGTACCTTTATAAATCTATCACCACCATGACCATCCATTTTTAGACCATTTTTATTAATTTCATCAACGTGCTCTTTCCAAACATCAATGAGCATTACATTTAGACCTTTTTCAGCAAGCAGACCTCCAAATAGACAACCCATTGCTCCCGCACCAAGAACTGCAACTTTCAAATCTTTATTATTCATTTTTAAGAAACGAAATATATTAATGTATAGAAATTATGCAATATATTATGTAACTAATTTATATATGGAATTAAAAATAGAAAAAGGAATTTTTAAGAAATTTGAGTTAGAAGAAATAACAAGTGCTTTGCAAGTTGGATTGTCAAAAAATTTTGAAAGTGTCACAGCAAAGATAGTTGATTGTCCAAATCTAAGAGATTGGAATTGTCCATCAGAAGGAATGAGTGGCAACCAAAGAATAATTGATGTTGGAGGAGAACCGTATATGCACGATCCTAAATATATTGGTGCTGAATTCGATTATGCAGAAATATCAAAATTGATTGGGTCAGAGAAATCATACGCACTTGGCGCAGGATCTGGAGCAATGTCTTGTCTTGATGGGCACTGCGGTGAATTGGTTATAAACGAAAACTTAACAACAAAGGAGTATAGATCTTTAATAGCAAGGGTAGGTACAGATAAAAAATGTATTGTAGAGGACTATAATGACAGTAAACATGGCGGACTTGGCAATGTTTATTATTCAGATGGTGTTAAGGGTAAAGTTATTTATTTAAAGATAAAGAAAAGAGTTGGAAAACAAGGTTCATTGCCTCAAGCAATCAGAGCAGCACTTTCAGAAAATTTAAAAATATTTAACAACGATCATATCGCTTTAGCTGGTGTATTTAGAGTTTTAAATGGAAAAATAAGATCACATGTTCAACCAGATTATAAGGATATAAAACATGAATACTACGATCCAAAATTAATGAAATGTACAAAAGATTTTCTTCAATTTTATGAGCCAGTAGGGCCAAAATTACAATGTTATACCGTTTTATGGACAGGAGATCCAATGGGTGGAGAATTAAATCTAAGAGAGTCTGGAGAGCATACACATTTTCATTCATACGAGCATAAAAATGATGCAGGACATTATCATTTTGATGTGACACCAGACGAGATAGAATACGAAGGATATTTTAATACCGCACAAGAAGTTCACAGAGTAAATAATATTTACAAAGAATTAGCTGCGAAAAATTAATTTAGTAAGTTTCAGACTCTTTTTTGCTTATTGAGCCTTTCATTTTTTCTACAACTGCCTTAGCACCAGCACTCATTGCCCTTTGATCAGCTCCAATAGTTACAAAGTTAAATCCTTTGTCGATCATTTTTTGTGCATACTCAGGTGTTCCATTATGAATTCCTGCAAAAATATTATTTTTTTTGGCATGCTCTAAAATTCTAAGAATTTCAGAATATGCCTTTGTATCTTCTGGTCTATCAAATCCAGGCTTTTCTCCAATTGCTAAACTTAAGTCAGCTGGGCCAATATAAATTCCGTCTACACCATCTGTAGACATAATCTCATCTAATTTATCTAATGACTCTTTTGTTTCAATCATAGCTAATTTTAAAATTTCATCATTTGCATGGTCGGCATAATCAGCTCCACCATAAATCAATCCTCTAACAGGACCAAAACTTCTATATCCTCTTGGAGGATACATGCATGCTTGTACAAATCTTTCTGCCTCTTCTTTATTGCTAACCATAGGACATATAATTCCATAACAACCAGCGTCTAAAATTTTCATTATTTGGCCTGGCTCATTCCAATTTACTCTTGCAAGAGGAGTTACATCAGTTGATGAAATAGTTTGAAGCATTGGAAGTGCATTTGTGTAATCAACAAGTCCATGCTGCATATCTACAGTTAGAGAATCCCAACCTTGATGTGCCATAACTTCTGCTGATACAGTGCTTGGTATTTGTAACCAACCATTAACAACAGGCTTACCTTCAGCCATCATTTGTTTGACTTTATTTTTTCTCATTAATAATTGAGACCGAAGTGAGTGTACTTTACGTTCAAATAATCTTTGATAGCCATAGAACCACCTTCTCTTCCATAGCCTGTTTGTTTTATTCCTCCAAAAGGCACTTCAGCAAAAGCAATTGTTGGATGGTTTACAGCGCATGTTCCAGTTTCCATTTTTTCTGAGACTTTGTGCGCTTTTTCTAAGGAGTTTGTGTAGATATAGCTTGCTAAACCAAGGTCATTATCATTAGCTCGCTTAACAACTTCATCTGTGTCTTTAAAAGTAAGCAATGGAACTAAAGGTCCAAATGGCTCTTCTTTAGCAATTGTAAAATTATCTTTAACATTATCAAAAATTGTTGGTTCGTAAAAATACCCTTTATTAAAACCAGCCGGTCTTTTTCCACCACATAAAACTGTTGCGCCCTCATTTTTAGTTTTTTCTACTAACGCCTCTATTTCATTTAATCTTTTTTCTGTTGTTAAAGGTCCTAGAATTGTATCTTCATCCATTCCGTTACCAACTTTAAGCTTAGTAACCTTTTCAACTAATGTTTTAGCAAATTCATCTTTTTTACTTTCATGAATATAAAATCTTGCAGGTGATATACAAACTTGACCATTATTTCTAAATTTAGCAGTGATTGCCATGTCAGTAACCTTATTAATATCTACATCGTCAAAAACAATAAAAGGTGAATGACCACTTAACTCCATTGTAACTCTTTGCACTTTTTCAGCAGCTTGTTTTAAAATTAGTTTTCCAACTCTTGTAGAACCAGTTATAGAAACTTTTTTTACTATGTCAGATGATATTAATTGAGATGAAATTTTAGCTGGATCACCAGATAATAAATTTACTACTCCTGGAGGAACACCCGCATCATTTATAATATTCATAAGCTCCATTACACTACCTGGAGTAATCACATCAGGCTTACAAATTACCGAACATCCTGCAGCTAAAGCAGTGGAAATTTTTCTTGAAGATAAAACTATTGGAAAATTCCATGGTATTAATCCAGCAACTACTCCAACTGGCTCATATTTTACATACATTCTTGTATGTTCAAATCTACTTTCAACTATTTGACCATAAATTCTTTTTGTCTCTTCAGAGTTCCATTCAAAAATATCTGCAGCTCCTCCAACTTCACCTTTTGCTTCTGATAGTGGCTTTCCAACTTCTAATGTTAACCACTTAGCTAATACATCAGTTCTCTCTCTCATTAGGTCGGCAATTTTTCTAATAATTTTTGATCTTTGCCAAGGTGGAGTATTTCTCCAAACCTCAAGACCTTTTTCTGCAGACTTAAGTGCTTTGTTTACATCTTCTTCACCTGCTTTAGATGCCTTACCTAAAACTTCCTCAGTTGCAGGATTTAAAACATCATAAGTTTCATTATTTTGTGATGCTTGCCATTTGCCATCAATGAATTGTCCAAATTTGCTATACATAATTTTTATTTTGTGGTTTATTAGTTGAATATTTGAGGAGAATATAACTAGAAAAATGAGAAAAATAAAGCTTACTTGCGCGCATGCATTGGTTAAACATTTAATCGCTCAGAAAGTATATATTGATGGTCAAGTTAAGCCTTTGTTTCCTGGTGTATTCGGTATATTTGGACATGGAAATGTCGCCTGTCTAGGACAAGCATTAGAGGAAAATAAAGATCAACTTCCAACATACAGGGGTCATCACGAACAAAATATGGCTTTAACAGGTGTTGCTTATGCAAGAGCTAAAAGAAGAAAGCAAATTTTTATTGCAACAAGTTCGGTTGGACCAGGATCTACAAACCTAGTTACAGCATCAGCTGTAGCAATGAGTAATAGATTGCCAATTTTATTTTTACCTGGAGACACTTACGCAAATAGAATGCCAGATCCAGTTTTGCAACAGGTTGAACACTTTTCAAATCCGGGAATGACAGCTAACGACTCATTTAAACCAGTTACAAAATATTTTGATAGAATTACAAGACCAGAGCAAATATTACAGTCACTCCCTCAAGCAATTCAAACCATGTTAGATCCAGCAGAGTGTGGACCTGCATGTTTATCTTTGTGCCAAGATGTACAAGGTGAAACTTTTGATTATCCTGAGGAATTTTTTAAAGAAAGAATTCATAATATTAGAAGACCTAGACCTGACGATTTTCAAATCAAACAAGCAGTTGAAAAAATTAAAAATTCGAAAAAACCTATTATAATTTCTGGAGGTGGAGTATTTTATTCTGATGCCATGGATGAGTTAGGCAATTTTGCAATTAAACATAATATACCAGTAACCCAAACAGTTATGGGATACTCAACAATGAAAAAAGATCATTCTCATTTTGTAGGACCAATAGGTGGCCTTGGTGGCAAGGCAGCAAATAACTTGGCAAAAGAAACTGATTTAGCAATTTGCATAGGAACTAAGCTTGCAGATTTTACAACCGGCTCGTGGGCTAATTTTGAAAATCCTGAATTTAAATTAGTTTCAATTAATATAGCAAGACATGATGCCAACAAACATTTAGCAGAAGCAGTTATAGGTGATGCAAAAGTTACCTTAACAGAATTATCTAACGCTATTGGAGATTGGAAATCATCTGATAGCTGGCATAAAAAATCACAAATCGAGTTAAAATCTTGGAATGAATATGTGGATAAAGAGAGTGGTCCTACAAATCAAGAATTACCAAGTTATGCTCATGCTGTTGGAGCAATTTATAGAAATTCAGATCCAACTGATATAGCTGTTACAGCAGCTGGAGGTTTGGTCGGAGAAGTTGTTCAAGTTTGGCGTCCAAAAGAGTTAAATACTCATGAAACGGAGTGGGGATTTAGTTGCATGAGTTATGAAATTTCTGGTGCTCTTGGTATAAAAATGGCCAATCCTGATAAAGACGTAATTGCTTTTGTTGGCGATGGATCATACCTACTTAATAATTCAGATATATATTCTTCAGTAATTACTAATAATAAATTAATAATCATTGTATGTGATAATGGAGGTCATGCTGTTATAAATAGACTTCAATTGTTCAAGGGTGGAAAAGAATTTAATTGTTTGTTTAATTCCTCAAATATTCAAAACTCCAAAGAAGTAAATTTCGCTCAACATGCAGCAAGCATGGGAGCAAAATCAGAACATGTTTCTAGTATTTCAGAATTAGAAGAAGCATTTAAAAGAGCTAAACAATCAGATGTAACTTATGTTATATCAATTAAAACACATAGTTACGAATGGCTTGAAGGATCTGCTTATTGGGAAAGCCCTACGCTTGAAATACCAACATCAAAAGAAAATGAGGAAGCATTAAAACTCCACAAAGAAGGAAAATCAAAACAGAGACAAGGTGTTTAAAAACTTTATATGAATAAAGTTTTTAAAATTGGATTAATAGGTTGTGGACATATTGCTGAAACATATTTTAGAGCTGAAAAATATTTTAATAATATAAAAATTATTAAATGTGCTGATATTAATGAGAAAGCTTCTGAGCGTTGTGCTTTAAATTTTGGAATAAAATCTGTAACTGTTAATGAGCTTCTTAAAGATAATGAAATAGAAATTATTTTAAACCTTACAATTCCAAAAGCACATTATCAAATATCTAAAAAAGCTTTAATAAATGGAAAACATATTTATTCAGAAAAACCATTAGCAATAAATTTAAATGATGGAAAAAAATTATTAAAAATTTCAAAAAAGAAAAAATTATATTTAGGAAACGCTCCTGATACTTTTTTAGGAGGTGGAATTCAAAAATCTAAAGAATTAGTTGAAAAAAATATTATAGGAAATGTAAAATTAGGAAATGCAGTTTTTGCATTTCCTGGTATTCAATCCTACCATCCTAATCCTGAACCTTGGTTTACAAAAAAAGAGGGAGGTCCTGTTATCGATATGGGACCATATTATATTACTGCTTTAGTAAATCTTTTAGGACCAGCAAAAAAAGTTACAGGCACTATCATTCAAGGCCAAAAA
>CABYVH010000005.1 GCA_902522365.1 uncultured Pelagibacteraceae bacterium | reverse complement strand
TAATTATCCCATTAGGAGATGGAATGACTGTTTGTAGAGTTTTGTAATGTTTAATATTTTTGGTTTTTATAAATTTAAAAAACTTAGTAATTTAAAAAAATTAAAAAAAACTTTAGAGAATAATCTTAAAGAATATGAAATTTGTGGAACAATAATAATTTCATCAGAGGGTGTAAATGGAACGATTTCAGCTAAAAAAGATGACCTTTTAAATTTCAATAAACTTTTAAAAAAAATATTATCTATAAAAAAATTTAATTCAGAAAATAACTCAAATAGTAAATTTAATCCATTTCATAAACCTAAAGTAAAAATTAAAAAAGAAGTTGTTCCAATGGGTTTTAAAGTTAGAAACTACAACTATCCCAGCAACAACCTCAATCCAAGGGAATGGAATAAAATAATTAAAAAAAAGGATACAGTTTTGATAGATGCACGGAAATCTTTTGAGTATGATGTGGGTACTTTTAAAAAATCTTTAAATCCAAATATAGAAAACTTTCGTCAATTTCCTAAATATTTAAATCAATTTAAAAATAGTGAAAATATAGCAATGTTTTGTACAGGTGGCATTAGATGTGAAAAAGCAAATATTTATTTGAAAAAAAAAGGATTTAAAAATGTATATGTTTTAAAAGGTGGAATTATTAATTATCTGAATAATATTGATAAAAAAAATAGTCAATGGAACGGTGAATGTTTTGTTTTCGATAATAGAGTTTCAATAAAACATGGCCTGAAGCAGGGTAGTTATTCAATTTGTAGTGGTTGCAGAAAACCTCTTTCTATCAAAGAAAAAAAATCTTCTAAATATTTAGAAGGCATTCATTGTCCAAAATGTCACGATTATTTAACAGATGATCAAAAATCAAGATTTGCAATGAGACAAAAGCAAATAATACTTGCAAAAAAAACTAGCAAGAGACATATCTTTAAAAAAGAATATTAATTAAATTATAATTTTTATGGATTTGCTTAGAGAAAATATACCTTTACTTGTTAGAAAACTTGCAATACCAGCAAGTGTTGGTACACTTTTTCAAACCTTATACAATATTGTTGATACCTTTTATTCAGGATTAATCTCACCTGAAGCACTTTCTGCACTCAGTAAGTCATTTCCAATATATTTTATTATTGTAGCAACCTCAATTGGTGTAACAGTTGCGGGAACTTCCTTGATAGGGAATAGTATTGGAGAAAAAAATGAAAAAAATGTCTCTTATTATTTTACCCATATTATTATTTATGGACTCATCATATCAGTTTTTATTACATGCATAGGTTTATATTTTGCTGAAAAAGTTTTTAATATAATGGGTTCAAATGAAGAAATTACAAATTTAGGACTTCAATATACAAATATTATGTTTTATGGATCATTTCTTTTTTTCCTTGTTGTATCACTTAACTCTTTATTACATGCAGAAGGAGATACAAAAACATACAGAAATGTTTTAGTTTTAAGTTTTCTACTAAATATAATTTTAAATCCTATTCTAATATTTGGTTTTCTATTCATACCTGCTTTAGGTATGATGGGTATAGGTCTATCAACAATTATAGCTCAATTTATAGCTTTTGCGATTATTTTATATAAGGTCTTGCAAAATCCAAGGGTGAAAAAAATTACCAAGGAATTTTTTAAAATTAAATTAACATTTTTAAAAAATATATTTTTTCAATCAATGCCAATATCAATTGCTATATGTGGATATGCAGTTGCTGCTACATTTATATTTACTTATGTTGGTCAAACTAGTGAATTGGCTGTAGCTGGTTATGGTGCAGCTACGAGAATTGAGCAAGTTGTTTTACTTCCTATATTAGGAATAAATACAGCAATTATCTCAATTATAGCTCAAAATTATGGTGCAAATCATTTTGATAGAGTGAAAGAGACTTATTTTATATCTGTCAAATATGGCTTTTTATTAATGTTTTTCTCTGGAATATTTGTTTATTTCACAGCAGATATAATACCAAGACTTTTCTCTAATGATGAAACTGTTTTAGAATATGGACGTAGATACTTAAAAATTGCAGCATTTATTTTACCTGCATATCCAATTTTCTTTTTATCAAACGGTTTTTTTATGGGTTTAAAAAAATCTAATTATGCAATGATAAATAATATGTTGCGAAATGTTCTTGTTCCTATATGTGTTTTTTACTTAGCCAAATATCTATCTGCAGATTTTGATAGTTTTTTCTGGTTGTGGTTTATTTTTCAATGGTCACTTTCGATACTATTATTTAGTTATGTGAGTTATTATATAAAAAAAAAATTAGATAAACCTAGCGCTATCCTTAATCCACAACCATAAATCTTCTGAGAATGATCTTCTCACAAAAAGATTTATTTCATTTATTTCAGTATGATGAATAATTACATCTGTATGATTGAGCAATGTTTGTGTTACAGAATTTTTAGTATTTTTAAAATTATTGAAGTTAAAAGGAGATCCCGATGAAAGTAGATCAAAAGTCTTTTTACCCTTTATATTAATACATATCCATTGATTAGAAACATCAACTATTGAGCCAAAATTTAATTTAGAAATTTCGTTAAAAAGATTATTGTAAACATTATTGTTATCTTCATTAAAATATACTAACCATTCATCTGGACTTAGCCATAGAGCATTAAATTGTTGATTTGACGAACCCGTATTTGGTTCAATTGGTAAGATGATTGATAAAATCTTTCCTGCTTTTGTAAAAAACTCCTTTTTTTTCCCTCGAATATTTATTTTTTTAATTGGTTCAGATAACTTTAATTCTAGTTCATCTAATGATTTTTTTTCAAAGTTAGGATATTCTAAATTAAGCATTGATCCTCTTGTTTTCTTTATCTAAAAAAATAAAATCTGAAACTGTTACATTGATATTTTTATTTTCCATAGGTACAAAAAGTTTTTGACCTTTCATTTTTTTTCCACCTTTAACAACTGCTAATGCAATCGATTTATTTAAATTAGGGCTAAAATAGCTTGATGTTACATGTCCAATCATTTCAACAGGTTTCTTATCTAATTCAGAGACTATCTGAGCACCTTCTTCTAATATTTCATTAGGGTCATCCGTAAGCAATCCAACAAGCTGTTTTCTGTCCTCTCTCATTGTATCACTTCTATAAAGTGATCTTTTACCTATAAAGTCATATTTTTTTTTACTAACTATCCAATCCATCTGAAGATCAATAGGTGTCATAGTTCCATCTGTATCCTGGCCAACAATAATAAATCCCTTTTCAGCTCTTAATAAATGCATTGTTTCTGTTCCATAAGGAGTAATTTTGTATTCTACTCCAGCTGCAATGCAGTTTTCCCATAATGATTTACCATATTTTGACTCTACATTAATTTCATAACTAAGCTCTCCTGTGAAACTTATTCTCATTATTCTACATTCAATTTTGTCAATCATTGCATCTTGGTATGACATATGAGGAAACGCTTCATCACTAAAATCTTTATTAGGAAATAATTTTTTCAATATTTTTTTTGAATTTGGACCACAAATACTTGCTGTAGAATAGTGATCGGTAACAGAGGTTAAGTAAACATCTAATTCTGGCCATTCTGTTTGTAAATAGTCTTCAAGTTTAGAAAGCACATTTGCTGCGCCACCAGTTGTTGTGGTCATTAAATAATGATTTTCACCCAATCTTGTGGTTACACCATCATCATAAACCATACCATCTTCATTTAACATTAAACCATATCGGCATTTCCCAATTCCTAATTTTGACCAAGCATTTGTATAAACTCTGTTTAAAAATTCAGAAGCATCAGATCCCTGTATATCTATTTTTCCTAATGTAGAGGCATCCAAAATTCCAGCACTATCTCTTGCGGCTTTACTTTCTCTTTGAACTGCTTCATGAAAATTTTCATTATTAATAGGGTAGTACCAAGGCCTTTTCCATTGCCCAACATTTTCAAATTTTGCATTATTTTGAACGTGCCATTCATGAATTGAGGTTTTTCTAACAATATCAAAAAATTTTCCAACACTTCTTCCTACAATTGCCCCAAAAGTTAATGGTGTAAATGGTGGTCTAAAAGTAGTTGTACCTAAAGTACCCATTTTTACTCCAGCTGTGTCAGCAATAATACCCAAAGCATGCATATTCGATAATTTACCTTGATCTGTAGCCATTCCAGTTGTTGTATATCTCTTTACATGTTCTATCGATTTAAAACCTTCTCTAAGTGCTAACTTTATATCTTTCGCAGTCGAGTCATTTTGAAAATCTATAAAAGATTTAGTCTTACTCTCTGAAATAGTATTTGGTAACAGCCATATGTTTTTCTTCTCTGACTCTTTTGAACATAAAACTGAAATTTTATCAAAACCGCCTTCATTAATGTTTAAAAATTTTTTAACTTTATTATTTGTATTTTTAACTATTTCTTCTAGTTCTAAATCACCGTTACATGATCCAACATTTATATGATTTTCACTTTTTTCAGTTGGAACAAATACTTGATCTAATTCTCTAAAATCTAATTTTCCTCCTGATTGAGTATGCATATGTACCATAGGTGTCCAACCTCCACTTATTGATAAACAATCACACTGAATTTTATGTTTATTTCCAGTAACATTCGACCCATCTTCTGATAAATTCATAATTTCTATTGATTTTATCTTTTTGTAGCCAAAAGTATTAACCACTGTAGAGTTCCAATATATTTTAATTCCTTGGTCTTCAGCATTTTTAACAATATTTGATGAAGATTTTTTTCTAATATCAACAATCTTTACTGATATTCCCTTTTCAAATAACGACACTGCAGTTTCATAAGCACTATCGTTGTTAGTAAAAATAATATTATTTAATCCAGTGGATACACCATAAAAATCTAAATATTTTTTGACAGAGTTAGCAAGTATAATTCCTGGTCTATCGTTATTGTTGAATATAAGAGGTCTTTCTATTGCACCTGCAGCAACAATTACTTTATCTGCTCTTATTTTCCATAATCTCTGTCTTATACTGCCATTTTTTTTATCTAATGGTAAATGATCTGATATATTTTCTTTGGCTAAAAGGTAGTTATAACTATGAAAAGCTGCCAAACTTGTTCTAGTTTTTATTATTAAATTATCTAATTTTTCTAATTCTGATATTTCATTCATTAACCATTCATTTGATTTTTGATTGTCTATTATAAAATTTTTATTATTTTGATAAATTGTGGATCCACCAAGTATATTTTTATCTTCGATTAATATTGTCTTTAAATTATTTTTTGCTGCTATTTTAGCTGATATGATACCTGAAATCCCACCTCCAATAACTAATACATGGCAATGTTCATGTTTATGATCATAAATGTCTGGATCTGGTTGTGTGGGTGATTTGCCAAGGCCTGCGGACAATCTTATTAATGGTTCATAAATTTTTTTCCAAAAACTTTTAGGCCACATAAAAGTCTTATAATAAAAACCTGCTGGTATAAATGGTGATATTAAGTTATTAATTCCACCTATATCAAAGTTAAGACTTGGCCAACAATTTTGACTAGATGCTTTCAATCCTTCATAAAGTTCTATTTCTGTAGCTCTTACATTAGGCTCTGTTAAATCAGTATTATCATTTATTTGGCATATTGCGTTTGGCTCTTCAGATCCGCATGACATTATACCTCTTGGACGATGATACTTAAAACTTCTGCCAATTAAATGAATGCCATTTGAAAGAAGTGCTGAGGCTAAAGTATCACCCTCAAAACCATGATATTTTTTACCATCAAAAGTAAATGAAACAGTTTTTGTTTGATCAACAAATCTTGTTTTATTAATTCTATATTTGGTCATTTAAATTACAGGAGGTTTTTCACCCATTTTGTAAACTGCATGTATTTTGTCATTTGATGTATCCCTAACCATATTAAACCATTTTCTACATCCATGAGCATGGTTCCATCTTTCAAACTGAACACCTTTAATATTCTTTCTCATAAATAAATATTCTGCCCATTCATCATCACTTAGCTCTGTAGGTTGTTTTGGTCTTACAATGTGAGCTTCACCACCACATGAAAACTCACTTTGGTCTCTTTCTCCACAATACGGGCAATTTATTACAAACATTAGTGTGCTACAGCAGCTGCACCATGTTCATCAACAAGATCTCCACTTACAAATCTGTTAAGATTAAATGCTGCATTTAATTTATGTGGCTCATCATTAGCAATTGTGTGAGCAAATAAATCACCAGATCCAGGCGTTGCTTTAAAACCTCCTGTTCCCCATCCACAGTTAAAATAAAGACCTTTTATATTTGTTTTGCTAATGATCGGACTTGCATCCGGGCAAATATCAACAATGCCACCCCATTGTCTTAACATCTTCATTCTACTAAAAATAGGGTACAGCTCTAATATAGCCTTTAAGGTACCTTCTACTACATCATGACTTCCTCTTTGTGTATAAGATATGTAAGCATCTGTTCCAGCACCAATTACTAATTCACCTTTATCAGATTGACTAACATATGCATGGACAGCATTAGACATTACAACTGTATCTATTATTGGTTTGACTGGTTCTGAGACTAATGCCTGTAATGGTTTACTTTCAAGTGGTAATTTTAAGCCTGCCATATTAGCAATTACACTTGAATGACCTGCGGCTACTACACCAATTTTTTTTGTTTTGATAAATCCTTTTGTAGTATCAAGTCCTTCAACTTGGTCTCCATTTCTTTTTATTCCTGTAACTTCACAATTTTGAATTATATCTACACCCATTGCATCTGCACCTCTTGCATAACCCCATGCAACAGCATCATGTCTTGCAGTTCCAGCTCTTCTTTGTAAAGTTCCACCAAGTACAGGATATCTAATATCTTGAGAAATATTTATTATTGGACAAAATTCCTTAACTTGTTTTGTGTCTAACCAAACAGCATCAATATCATTTAATCTATTTGCATGAGTTCTTCTTTTTAAATCTCTAACGTCTTGAAGGTTATGAGCTAAGTTCATAACTCCACGTTGACTAAACATTATATTATAATTTAACTCTTGAGATAAATTTTCCCAAATTTTTAAAGCATGGTCATACAATCCAGCGCTAGCATCCCATAAATAATTTGATCTTATTATTGTTGTATTTCTCCCGGTATTACCTCCACCAATCCAACCTTTTTCTAAAACCGCAATATTTTTCATGTTATGTTTTTTTGCAAGATAGTAAGCTGTTGCTAATCCATGCCCACCACCTCCAACAATTACTGCTTCATATTCTTTTTTAGGCTCAGGATTGCCCCAGGCTTGTTTCCAGTTTTCATGCTGCGAAAAAGCATTTTTTATCAGTGAAAAAATTGAATATTTGTTTTTCATATTTGCAAGAAATTACTTGATTAATATTGAATATTCAATGATTTCAAGTTACACATGTATCAACGGAAGAGTGGGTGAGTTGGCTTAAACCAGCAGTTTGCTAAATTGCCGAAGGAGCAATCCTTCCAAGGGTTCGAATCCCTTCTCTTCCGCCATTAATACATGCTCTGATTTTTAAAGAAATCTTTTAGGTATATTGGCTTTTGAGACAAAATGTACCTGTAAACATTGTAATTTTCTAAAACTCTTTGTACATAATTTCTTGTTTCTTTAAATTTAATAAGCTCAACCCAATCAACATAGTCAATCTGTTTTTTTTGAGGATCCTTATTAATTTTTTTCCAATACTTTACTCTCTTAGGACCAGCATTGTAAGCGGCTGTAGCAAAAGGGTAGGATCCTTTATACTGATTGATTAAACCAGCAATATAATGAGATCCTAAATTAATATTATATTCGGGGTCAGTTGTTAATTTAGCCTTCGAGTATCCTAACTTAGCTTGTTTCGATACAGTCTTAGCCGTATAAGGCATAAGTTGCATTAATCCTTGAGCCCCAACTCTACTCCTAGCAGAGGTATCAAATTCACTTTCTTGTCTGATAATAGATAAAATTAATGCTGGATCAGGAATTTTTCTTCCACCAACAAATTTTGGTACACTCATTACTGGATAATTAAATTGGTTATGAAATCTTTTTTGATATGAGGCAATTTTAGAGACTTGTATAGCAAAATCAAAACGTGATATATCAGAAGCTAATTTAGCAGCTAAAGCCTCACTGCCTTTTTCTACATTATCATTTGCTAAAAACCTTAAGATATGTTTTGTATATTTATCTTTATTTAAATAATCAAGTAAATCAACAATTGCGACAAGTTTTTTTGAGTAAAACTTTTGTTCATAATCATCATCTACAAACATTAATTTATCTAGTTCAAATTTCTCTTGTGGTTTTACTTTCATATGTGAGAGTTGACCATAGTAGGTTGTTAAATATTTTGATCCCTCCAAGAACCATTTATTTGAGGTTTCTATATCCCCAATTTTTTCATATGTTTTTCCCAACCAATACGAACCTCTAGATAAGCTGATTGGATAGCTAACATTCTTGTAAAAATTTAAAAAATGATTTTCTGCTTGTTGCGCATTTTTTAAAAAACTGAGTGCTATCCAGCCACTCATCCACTCAGCTTCCGCATAGTCTGCACCCTCTGTCATTGCGTGATTTGAAACAATTTTATATGCAGTTTTATATTTTTTTTTATAAATTAAGGATCTTCCAATTATTGACCTTTCTTTCCACCATTTATCTGGTCTTACTAAATATTCTTCTGTGTTTTTTACTTTATTAAGAATTTCTAGCGAGCTATCTACGCGTCCTTTTTTTCTTCTCCATTTTAATCTATCATAATTTAAACCAGCATCATTCTTAAATTTTTTTGGTACTTTTTTTATTGCTTCATCAACCCCATACCCTCTGCTTATTAATATTTGTCTTGCTGTATAAAGTAATTGATACTCACTAGGAAGGTATCTAATAACTCTTTTAAGATCCCAGTGTTTACCCTCCCAAGCATAATAATCAGCTCTATTTATATAATCAGAGGTATCTAGAATTTTTTTAAATTTTTTTCTGAAATATTTTAAATTATTTGTATTTAGATCTGCATTTATAAATCCTTCTTTTATTAATGTTATTCCATCACCAGACTTTCCAGTCTTAATTAAACTCTCTCCTAACATCATTTTACCATATCCACTTAATGGCTTATTACTTTGAAACCAATTAATTATTTCTGTAGGAGACTGGTTTTGTAAGTTTATTTTGTGTTCAGCAAGATATTTAATTCTATCAAATCTTGGATAATCTTTAACTCTTTCGATAAACCTTTTGTATTCAGAAAAAGTTGCTTTATTTCCTGATGTAATAAGATGCCTCCACTCTATAAAATCATATATTGATTGAGCCCTTGCTTTTTTTGCAGTATTTTTTGCATCTTTCCAATTAGATTTTTCCATAAATCTAATTGCTTGTTTTGCAAATTCAAAATCTCTTTCACTGTAATATCTTGTTTTTTTAACAGTTCTTAATGTTTGTTTTTTTACAATAAGCGGTTTTTTTGGGGGCAACAGAATCCCAGAGATTTCTTTAGGTAAATCTTTATCATCCTTTAAACTTTGTTTTTCATTAAATGTTCCAGGTTTCAACGGAGGAATTACTATCTGACTTTTAAACGCAGGTTTTTTCTTAGGTATTATTATTTCATTTGAATATGATGATTGAAAAAAGCTAAAAAAAAATATAGTTGTTAGTAGTAATATAGATTTTCTAAAAATCATTTTTAATAACTTATGATATAAATATTTATGTTTAAAGGTTCAAATGTAGCTTTAGTAACACCATTTAAAGGCAATAGCCTTGATGTGGAAACTTATATAAAAATTATTAATTTTCATTTAGAAAATGGAACAAATGGACTTGTGCCAGCTGGTACAACGGGTGAGTCACCAACTCTTTCGCATAGAGAACATGAAAAAGTTATAGAGTTATGTATTCAAGAAGCTAAAGGAAAAATTCCAGTGATCGCAGGCACAGGATCAAATTCTACTACAGAAGCCATATCTCTCACAGAGCACGCTGAAAAGGCTGGTGCAGACGGTGCCTTGATAGTGACACCTTATTATAACAAACCCACTCAGGAGGGCTTATATCAGCACTACAAGGCTATAAATGATAAATGTGGCATACCAATCATAATTTACAATATTCCTGGCAGATCAGTTATTGATATGACTGTAGATACTATGGCAAGATTATTTGAACTTAAGAACATTGTTGGTGTTAAAGATGCAACTGGCGATTTGAATAGAGTAGATGAGACTTTTAAAAAAATTGGTAATGAATTTATCCAACTAACAGGTGAGGATGGTCTTGCTTATGAATATAATAAAAGAGGTGGCGTAGGCTGTATTTCTGTTACAGCCAACATAGCTCCTAAAATGTGTTCTGATATGCAAAAATTCTCAAAATCACAGAATAGCGATGAGCAAAAAAAGGCTGAAGAGATAGATAAAAAACTTCAACCTGTTCATAAATCTTTGTTTATTGAGAGCAATCCATCACCAGTTAAATATGCAGCTAAATTAATAGGTTTATGTGATGATAATGTGAGATTACCTTTGGTAACTGTTTTAGATGAAACAAAAGCTGAGGTTAAAAAAGCTCTTATATCTGCCGAATTAATTAATGAATAAAAAAACCACTCCTGGTTTAAAAATTATTACAATTAATAGAAAAGCATCTTTTAATTATTTTTTTAACGAAATATTTGAAGCAGGTATAGTTTTAAAGGGCTCTGAAATAAAATCAGTAAGATCAGGTAAAATTAATATAGCAGACTCTTATGCTGTTGATAAAGATGGAGAAATTTTTTTGATTAATTCTCATATACCGATTTATAAACAAGCTAGTTATTCAAATCATAACCCTTACTCTGAAAGAAAACTTTTATTAAATAAAAAAGAAATTAATAAAATTATTGGTAGAATTCATGAAGATGGTTTGACGATTGTACCAACAAAAATGTATTTCAAAAAAGGTAAGGCAAAATTAGAGATTGCAGTAGCCAAAGGTAAAAAACAATTTGATAAAAGACTGACAAAGAAAACAAGAGACTGGAACCGTGAAAAAGCAAGATATATTAGAAAATCAAGTTAATTTTGTATACTTGGCATTAGGTTCTAATCTTGGAGACAAGAAAAATAATCTAAATAAAAGTATAGATTTAATCCAAAAAGAGGGAATTTTTATAAAGAAAAGATCGAAGTTTTATAGCACAAAATCTTGGCCAAATGAAAATTTTCCAAATTTTATTAATTCTATCATATTGATTGAGACAAAATTAAATATAACCGAATTATTTTTAAAAATTAAAAAAATTGAAAAAAAATTGGGCAGAATAAAGTCAAAAAGAAATCATCCAAGAATATGTGATATTGATATAATTGATTATAATGGTGAAATAATCCATAGAAAACTTGGAAATCATAAACTCAATATTCCTCATAAAAGAATGCATAATAGAAATTTTGTTCTGTTTCCTTTATATGAATTAGATAAAGATTGGGTTCACCCTAAACTTAATAAAAATATAGTCATTTTAATGTCAAATTTAGCCTCAGATCAGTTATTGGGTATTAAAATTGCTTAATAAAATGATATAAATAGTAATGCTTAAATCTGAAGAATTAATTAATAAGGTAAAAAATTATAACAAGTTTCTTAATCCAGAAACTTTATCCAAAGCCTATGATTTTGCTTTAAAGGCCCATGAAAAACAAAAAAGAGATGAGGGCTCACCTTATATTATTCACCCGATAGCAGTTGCAAATATTTTAACTGAGTTAAAACTAGACAGTGCAACTATAGCTACTGGGTTACTTCATGATACGATAGAAGATACTCATGCAACTTATAATACAATAGTAGCAGAATTTGGAAAAGAGGTTGCTGATTTAGTTGATGGTGTTACCAAAATTTCTGAGTTTGAAAATCAAGCAATATCAAACTCTAAAGCAGAAAATTTTAGAAAATTAATATTAGCAACATCAAAAGACATCCGAGTTTTACTTGTGAAAATCGCTGATAGATTACACAATATGCGTACCATTAAAGTTGTTGATAAAGAAAAGCAAATTAGAAAAGCAAAAGAAACAATGGAAATTTATGCGCCACTTGCAGATAGAATGGGCATGCATCGTATAAGAGATGAATTAGAAGATCTTTCTTTTGAAGTTTTAAATGAAGATGCAAGAAAATTGATAAAAGACAGATTAGATAAAATTAAAGAAAATAATCTAATTAACTTTAATAATATTTCTGATGAGTTTTCTGAAATACTTAAAAACAAAAATATAGAACCAAAAATAGTTGGAAGAGAGAAAACTCCTTTTTCAATTTGGAGAAAAATCCAAAAAAAAAGAACTTCTCTTGAACAAATAACAGACATTATTGGGTTTAGAATTATTTTAGATAATATTGAGGATTGTTATAAAGCTTTAGGAATTTTCCATAGTAAATGGAATTGTATACCAGGTAAATTTAAAGATTATATTTCATCTCCAAAAATCAATAAATATCAATCATTACACACAGCTATTATTGGACCAAATAAAAGACCAATTGAAATCCAGTTAAGAACAAGGCAAATGCATGAATTTGCAGAAAGAGGTATTGCTTCTCACTGGAAATATAAATCATCAGAAAAATTTAATTCTTTAACTTGGAAGGAGTATGATTGGTTAGCAGATTTAGTTGAAATTATTGATAAAAATGAGAATCCAGATGACTCTTATGAATATACAAAACTTCAAATGTTTCAAGAAAACGCCTTTTGTTTCACACCAAAAGGATCAATTATAAAACTACCTAAAAATGCTACACCAATAGATTTTGCTTATGCGGTTCATACTCAAATTGGAGATGCTGCTGTTGGTTGTGAAATAAATGGAAATGAAAGCGCTTTGCAATCTATATTAAGAAACGGAGATGTAGTTAAGATTATCACCTCTAAAAAAGCCTCCCCCTCATTACATTGGTTAACGAGTACCAAAACAGGGAAAGCTCGTGCTGCAATTAGACGTTATTGGCAGTACCGTGAAAACAAAAAACCGATTAAGGAAAAAAGATATAATACTACACTTTGGATTTCTCTGCCTGATGAACCTGGAAAAATGGGCGATGTAACAACCATGATTGGTGAAAACTTTGTTAATATTTCAAGTGTAGAAATGGTAGAAAAACTCAATGGAAGGATTAATTTCAAATTTAATTTAATCATACATGACCTTAAGAACTTTACAAAATTGATAAGTGAACTAAAACAAAAAGAATATAAATTTAAAATTATTAGACATAAAAATAAAAAATATGCTTTCTTTAAAAAACTCTTTAGCAGTTTTAAGAAAAACTAATGCTTTGTTAGATGGACATTTTGTATTGTCATCTGGATTACATTCACCTTCTTATGTGCAATGTGCAAAATTATTAAGCTTTCCAAACAAATCTGAAAAATTTACAAAATCATTAGCAAGTAAAATAAAAAAAACATTTAAAAATATTGATTTAATTCTTTCACCAGCAATGGGTGGAATTGTAATTGGTTATGAAATCGGGAGAGTTTTAAAAAAAGAAACAATTTTTTGTGAACGTGTTGAGGGAAATTTTAAGTTAAGAAGAGGTTTTTATATTAAAAAAAAATCAAGAGTTTTAATTATTGAAGATGTTATAACTACAGGAAAATCAAGTTTAGAGTGTGCTAAATTAATAAAAAAATCCGGCGCAATTTTATTAGGATTTGCCTGTTTAATTGACAGATCTAATAAGCAAACTTTAAAAATAAAAAGAAAGAATATAATTTCACAAGTAAAATTAAAAATTCCAACTTTTAAAAATAAAAATATTCCAGAAAGTCTAAAAAAAATTCCAATTACCAAACCTGGAAGTAGATTTTTAAAATGAAAAAGAGACTCGGGGTTAATATTGACCATGTTGCAACGTTGAGAAATGCTAGAGGTGAAAAACATCCTGATCCTTATACTATAGCTTTAGATGTTTTAAAGGCTGGCGCAGACTCTATTACAGTTCATTTAAGAGAGGATAGACGACACATTAATGATATGGATTTAAAAATTCTCTCATCAAATAAATCAATCCCTATTAATTTGGAAATAGCTTCAGATTCAAAAATGATCAATATTGCATTAAAAAATAAACCTTCTTTTATTTGTCTTGTTCCCGAAAAAAGAAATGAAGTTACTACTGAAGGAGGATTAAATTTGAAAAAGAATAAAAATAAAATCAAAAAAATATTAGAAATTTTTAATAGAAATAATATTAGAACAAGCTTATTTATAAATCCATCACTACAAGATATAAAATTATCAAAAGTTTTAGGAAGTAAATGTATAGAAATACATACAGGTAAGATTTCTAACCAAATAAAACAAAAAAAAAATTATACTAAAGAGCTAAATAAAATTAAAAAATGTGCCTTTTATGGAAATAAAATAGGTTTAGAGGTTCATGCTGGACATGGCATGGATTACAAGACAACAAAAATACTAAATAAGATAAAACAAATTGAGGAATTTAATATAGGCCATTTTATAATTGGAGAATCTGTTTCACACAGCATTTCAAAAGTAGTTAAACAATTTATTAAAATATTAAGATAATGCATATAATAGGGAATGGTGTTGATATTATTAAAAATAGTAGAATAAATAATTCATTAAAAACTAAGGGTTTTTTAAATAGAATTTTTACAGAAAAAGAAATTCAACAAGGAACAAAATTAAAAAATAAAATTAATTTTTATGCAAAAAGATTTGCTGCAAAAGAGGCATTTGTTAAAGCAATTGGAACTGGCTTTAGGTCAGATATAAATTTTATAGATATTGAAATTAAGAATTATAAGAATGGAAAGCCGTATATTTCACTATCAAAAAAATTAAAAAATTTTTTGCAAAAAAAATTCAAAATACAAAAATATAAAGTCTTTTTATCACTTTCTGATGAGAAAGATTATTCAATAGCGTTTGTTGTTATAGATAAAAAAATATGAAAAAAATAATAATTGAAAATCTTAAAACTATAATTTATGCTCTAATCATTGCTGTTTTAATCAGATCTATCTTGTTGCAGCCTTTTTATATCCCTTCATCGTCAATGGAGCCAAATTTATTAGTTGGAGATAGACTTTTTGTAACTAAATTTACATATGGTTATAGCAAACATTCTTTTCCATTTAGTCCACCTATTTTTGAAAACCGTATTTTTACCAATAATCCTAAAAGAGGTGACGTTGCTGTATTTAAAACACCAGCTGATAATAGAACCGACTATATAAAGCGTGTTATTGGTCTACCAGGTGATACAATTCAGTTTATTAATGGCGATCTTTACCTTAATGGAAATCAAATATTAAAAACAATTAAATCAAAAAATATCCCTAATTATTGTGGCAAATCAAAAATAAAAGTTAACACATTTGAAGAAAAACTTCCAAATGGTAAAGTTTATTTGGCGTCTTACAGAACAGATATTACCTTTGCTAACTCAGATAAATATCTGGTTCCAAAAGACCATTTATTTTTCTTAGGAGATAATAGGGATTGCTCCAAAGATAGTAGATTTTTATCTGAAGTTGGATATGTCCATAAAAATAATCTTGTGGGTAAAGCGCAAATATTGTTTTTTTCATCAGATCCATTTGTAGGAAGTATTGTGAAATTTTGGAATTGGAATGAAATATTAAGGTTAAATAGATTTTTCAAATCAATTGATTAATTATGAGTACTCTTAAAAACCTTCAAAAAAAGATTAAAATAAATTTCAAAAATGAAAATATCCTGTTACAAGCCATCACTCACAAAAGTTATGATCCAAATAACAATTATGAAAATCTTGAATTTTTGGGTGATAGAGTACTAGGACTTGTTGTTTCAAAAAAATTGTATGAGCTTTATCCGGACGAAAAAGTAGGGTCATTAGATAAAAAATTAGCCTCTTTAGTAAATAAAAATAAATGTCTAGAAATTGGAAATTCATTAAAACTTAAAGAATTTGTAATTACAGGTAATTCAAAAACAAGAAAGAATATAGTTGAAAATAAGATTATCTCTGATTGTTGTGAAGCATTAATTGGAGCTATTTATTTAGATAAAGGTTTTGATGTTTCTAAAAGTTTTATCCTCAAACTATGGAAAAATTTAATTAACGAATCAGAAACAACCTTTATTGATGCTAAAACACAACTTCAAGAATACTCTTTGAAAAATTATAAAATATTACCTATCTATAAACTAATCTCTAATACAGGTCCAAGACATAAGCCAAATTTTAAAGTTGGTGTTAAACTTAAAAATAGCACATATGTTTACGCAATTGGATCTTCAAAAAAAAATGCAGAGCAATCTGCGGCTTCAGAACTCCTAAAAAAAATTAATCAAAAATGAATTGGCAAGATAAAGGATATTTATTATCTTTAAATAAATATAATGAAAATTCATCAATAGCTGAATTCTACACTAAAAATAATGGAAAAATAGTTGGTGTTATTTTTGGCTCTACATCAAAAAAAATAAAGAGCTATTTATTAATTGGTAATAAATTTCATATCAATTCAAAATTGAGAGAAGATGGAAGGCTTGGATATCTAAAAGTTGAGATTGATGAAATTAAAACACCTGTTTATTTAGAGAATAAAAAAAAATTATTTTGTATTATCTACTGTATGAATTTAATAAAAATTCTCACTGCTGAAAATGAGAATAATATTGAAATATTTAATCTTTTAGACAAATTATTTAAAATAATTGAACTTGATAATTGGCTTGTTGAATTTTTGTATTTAGAGCTGAATATACTTAAGTCTATTGGATATGATATTAACTTTAAAGATTACGTAGTTGATAAAAATATAAATGGCCAAACCAAATATATTGTAGACTCAAGTCAAAAAATTATACCTAATTTTCTAATAGATAAAAAAATTATTCCTGAAAATTTAAAAGATATATATAGCGGCTTTTCAATAGTTGGAGATTTTTTGGATAAAACAATTATCAAACCTAATAACAAGAACTACCCTTCTTCAAGGAATGATTTTGTTAATTTGTTAAAATAATTAAAGATTAATTTGATCGGCAAAATATGTTACAATGCTGTTTGCTCCAGCTCTTTTAAACGAAATAAGAGTCTCTTTTATTGAATCTTTATCTATTAATTTTTTATTAATTCCATTCATTATTAAACTGTATTCACCAGATACTTGATATGCAAACACTGGTATTTTGAAATTATCTTTTACTTTTTTTATTATATCAAGATAGGGCATACCAGGTTTAACCATAACCATATCTGCCCCTTCTTTTATATCTAATGAAACTTCTCTCAAAGTTTCATCTGAATTTCTAAAATCCATTTGATATGTTTTTTTATCACCTTTTAATAATCTTTTTGATCCAACAGCGTCTCTAAATGGTCCATAAAAGCTAGATGAAAATTTAACTGCATATGATAATATTTGTATGTCTTTTAAATTATTTTTATCTAAAGCTGATCGAATCTTACCAATTCTACCATCCATCATATCTGATGGCGCGATTACATCGCATCCCATTTTGGCTTGCAGCACTGCTTGCTTGGCAAGTATCTCAACAGTTTTATCATTTAGGATATTTTTTTTCTTTAATAATCCATCATGACCATGGGAAGTATAAGGATCTAGAGCCACATCACACATAATGCCAATTTTATTCTTAAATTTCTTTTTAATGAACTTTATTCCTCTGCAAACTAAATTGTCTGGATTTAAAGCTTCAGAACCATTTTCATCTTTTTTTTTTTTGCTTGTGTATGGAAATAAAGCAACCATAGGTATTCCTTTTTTAATTGCTTTTCCTACAACAATATGAAGTTTGTCTACACTATACCTAAATACATTTGGCATAGATTTAATTGATTCTTTTTTATTTTTTCCTTCAATCAAGAAAATTGGTAGGATCAAATCACTGTAAGATAATGTATTTTCTTGGACTAATTTTCTAGACCAAGCATATTTTCTTGATCTTCTAAGCCTTAAATTTGGGTATTTACCTGTAATCATATTGTATTTTATTATGCGACAAAATCTATTATACAAATATATATATAATTGAGTAGAAAACAATCTTCATGATTGACAATAAAGATAAAATCGTAAATTTAAACTTACACAATCAAACTGATAGAGTTTTAGACTTTAGTGATTTCCAAAAACAGACTATACATTTTGATATAGATAAGCTTCAAGATGCTTATAACCAAATCATACAAATTAAAAAATTTGATGATGGAGGAGGAGTAACTAACTTTGGTGCAATTTCTTTAACGCAAATTCCAGGAGACCCAGATTCAATACAAGGTAGCAAAGCTAGAGGTGTTTATTGGACTAAACCAGATAAGTCTGGAAAAGAAGTTTCAAGAGATGTGGATATTGATGAGTCTAAATATAGCGAATTCATAAGGGATTATGAAAATACGTATTTTAAAGAAGTCTATGATGTTCTTTCATCAAGGTATAAATTGGGTAGAATTAGGATTTTATTAAAGGAACCAAGATCAACATTAAGTTGGCATAGAGACCCTGAACCAAGATTGCATATACCTATTATAACAAATCCTGGATGTTTAATGGTTATTGATAATGTTGCTAAACATATGCCAGCAGATGGGTCAGTTTGGGTCACTAACAATACAAAATATCATAATGCATTTAATGGTGGTGAAGAAAATAGAATACACCTTGTTGCATGTGTTTTAGATTATAAATTTAATTAATTTGAAAAAAATCTTTATCGCATCTGATCACGCTGGATTTAAGTTAAAAGAGAGTATTAAAAATAAATTTTCCTCAAAATTTGAAGTTTTAGATTTAGGTCCAAAGAATTCAAAAAAATCAGTAAACTATCCAGATTATGCCCATAAATTATCAAAAAAGATAAAAAAAGAGAATGTTGGTATTTTAGTATGTGGTTCGGGCATGGGTATGGCAATGACTGCTAATAAGCATAAAAATATAAGGGCGGCATTATGTTATTCGGTGAAAAACGTTAAATTATCTAGATTGCATAATGATGCAAATGTTATTACATTAGGAGAAAGGTTGATTAGTAAAAATTTAGCTTTTAAATGTATAAATGCATTCTTAAATACTAAGTTTGAGGGTGGAAGACATTTAAAAAGAATTAAAAAAATATAAAAATTATGTCAAGTGAAACTAAATATTTAAACAGTGAGTACAAAGACTTTTTTGAAAAAAGCTTGTTAGATAGCGATCCAGAAATATATAAAGCTATTAATGATGAGTTAGTAAGGCAACAAAATCACATAGAATTAATTGCATCTGAAAATATTGTATCCCAAGCAGTTCTTGAAGCACAAGGATCAGTATTAACAAATAAATATGCCGAAGGTTATCCTGGTAAAAGATACTATAATGGTTGTGAACATGTAGATGTTGCTGAACAATTAGCTATAGATAGACTTAAAGAATTATTTAATTGTAAATTTGCCAACGCTCAACCTCACTCAGGAGCACAGGCAAATGGTGCCGTGTTTTTAGCTTTGCTAAAACCCGGTGATACATTTATGGGAATGAGTTTGAATTCAGGAGGACACATTACTCATGGTTTAAAAATTTCTATGTCAGGTAAATGGTTTAATGCAATTGGATATGAGGTTGATAAAGAATCTGAGCTTATTGATTATGACAATGTTGAAAAACTTGCACTTGAACATAAACCTAAACTTATAATTGCTGGCGGAAGCGCTTATTCAAGAGTGATTGATTTTAAAAGATTTAGAGAAATTGCTGATAAAGTCGGAGCATACTTAATGGTAGATATGGCTCATTTTTCTGGCTTAGTTGCTGGTAAGGGATATCCAAATCCATGTGACTATGCTCATGTGGTTACATCAACTACTCATAAAGTTTTCAGAAGTGCGAGAGGTGGAATTATATTAACTAATCACGAAGACTTATCTAAAAAATTTAATACGGCAGTTTTCCCTGGATACCAAGGAGGACCATTAATGCATATTATAGCTGCTAAAGCTGTTGGATTTAAAGAAGCATTAAAACCTGAATTTAAAGATTATATAAAAACTGTTTTAGCAAATGCAAAAATTTTAGCTGAAACGTTAAAAAACAATGGTTTTAAAATTTATTCAGGTGGAACAGATACTCATCTGATGTTAGTTGACTTAAGACCTTTTAATGTAAAAGGTAACGTCGCTGCAGAAAGTCTTTCTAGAGCAAATATTACATGTAATAAAAATGGTATTCCTTTTGACAGCGAAAGCCCAATGATAACCTCCGGAATAAGACTTGGATCGCAAGCTGCCACAACAAGAGGATTTGGGTTAAAAGAATTTCAAATAGTAGGTGATTTAATAACAAAAACTATAAAAGGGTTAGCTGAAAACCCTGAGGATAACTCTAAAACTGAAGATGAAGTTAGAAAAGAAGTTGTTAGCCTATGTTCAAATTTTCCTATATATAAGCACCTAGGTTAGCTTAAACTTATGATATGTCCTATTTGTAAAAAAGGCGACACGTCCGTTGTCGATTCAAGACCAACAGAAGATGGTACAACAATTAGAAGAAGAAGACTTTGCACGTGTGGACAAAGATTTACTACTTTTGAAAGAGTACAATTTAGAGAATTAACTGTAATCAAAAAGAACGGTAGAAAGTCAACTTTTGATAGAGAAAAACTTTCAAAATCTATATATGTTGCTTTAAAGAAAAGACCTATTGATACAGAAACAACTGAAAAATTTATTTCAAAAATAAGCAGATCACTTGAAGAATTAGGTCAAAATGAAATATTATCAAATACAATCGGCACAATGGTTATGGAAGGACTAAAAGAGCTTGATCCTGTGGCTTATGTACGATTTGCATCAGTCTATAGAAACTTCAGAGAAGAAAAAGACTTTGTTCAATTTGTGGATAGAATTGATGTCTTTAAAAAAAGATAATTATAAATCATCAGACAAAAAAATTATGAACTTTGCTATAAATTTAGCAGAGAATAATAAGTATTTAACTGGTACAAATCCATCAGTTGGATGTGTAATTGTAAAAAATAATAAAATTTTATCTTTTGCAACAACTAATAATGGTGGAAGACCACATGCAGAAAGTATTGCCTTAAATAAAAATAGATATAATAAAAGAACATCTCTTTACTCGACACTTGAACCTTGTTCTCATCACGGGGTAACACCTCCTTGCACAAATGTAATAATAAAAAATAAAGTTAAGAGAGTTTATTACTCAATTGAGGATAAAGATTTACGAACCTTTAATAAAACTAAAAAAATTTTAAGGTCAAAAAAAATAGTTGTATTATCAGGACTTCAAAAGCGAAACGTTAAAAAACTTTATAAAGAATATAATTATATAAGATCTAATAAAGCCCCTTATATAATTGGCAAAATTGCAAGTTCATCAAATTTAAATATTTTAAGAAACAATTCTTTTATAACAAATGAGCATTCCAGAAGAGTTTCACATATTTTAAGATTTCAAAATCATGCAATATTAACTTCTTATAAAACAATAAATACAGACAACCCTAAACTTAATTGTAGATTAAGTGGATTAGAGAAATTTTCACCTACTGTAGTTGTAATAGATAAGAATTTAAAAATAAAAACTAACTCTTACGTGATTAAAAATTCAACAAATAGTAAACTAATTATATTTCACTGTTCTAAAAATATCTCAAAGGTTAAATATTTAAAAAATAGAGGTGTTAAGCTGATTTATCAAAATGTAAATAATAACCAGAATTTCAATCTTAGAAAAATTACTCAAAAACTTTATACATTAGGTCTACATAGGTTATTAGTGGAGACAGGCAAAGATTTAATGACTAATTTTCTTAATGAAAATTTGTTAAATGAATTCTATTTCTTTAAAAGCGACAAAATAATCTCTAATAGAGATAAAATTAATATATCTTCATTAGTAAAAATGATTAATAAAAACTATAAAAATAAAAAAAAAATTAACACATATTTAGATAAAGATATACTTACTCACTACTATTAAAATGTTTAATGGAATTATATTTAATAAAGGAATAATTAACGGAATCAAAAAAAGGGCAAAAGGAGTTAATTTATTTATAAAATCTTCATTGAAGGTTTCGAATAAAAGTCTTGGGATTTCAATTTCTTGTGATGGAGTTTGTCTTACTTTAATTTCTTATAAGAATAAGACTTTAGAATTCTATCTATCAAGTGAAACGTTAGCTAAATCAAAATTCAGAAATATTAAAATTGGAGATGAAATTAATTTAGAAAAACCCTTAAAATTTGGTGACAATATTTCAGGACACGTCTGCCAGGGCCATGTTGATACAGTTTGTTCTGTAAAAAGTATTAAGAAAGTCGATAAATCAAATATTTTTGAATTTAAAATAACAAAATCTCTTAAGAGGCAATTAGTAGAAAAAGCTTCTATATTAATAAATGGAGTATCACTAACAATATCAAAAATAAAAGAGAATTCTTTTGAGATATGGATTATACCTCACACATTAAAATTAACAAACTTAATCAATCTTAAAAAAAATGATTTGGTCAATGTTGAAATTGACATTATGTCAAAATATGTAAAGAAATTTATCAATGAAAAAAAGTAATTTTAGCTCAATTGAAAGCATAATCAAGACAGTTAAAAAAAATGGGATGTATATTCTTGTTGATGATGAGAGCAAACATGAAGAAATGGAAAACGAAGGTGATTTAGTAATTTCTACATCAGCTGTTAATCCTAGTCATATTAATTTCATGGCCAAACATGCAAGAGGATTAATTTGTTTAGCAATGGATAATGCACAATCAAAAAAAATTGGATTAACTTTGGCCTCACCAATAAATCAATCCAGAAGTAAAACTGCCTTTACTTACTCTATAGAAGCTAAAAAAGGTGTTACAACAGGTATATCTGCCTATGATCGTGCTAGAACAATTAAAACCGCATCAAATAAAAATGCAAAAAAAAATGATATTGTATCTCCAGGACATGTTTTTCCAGTTATAGCCAGGGATGGAGGTGTACTTGTTAGAGCTGGGCATACTGAAGCTTCTGTTGATATATCAAAACTATCCAAAAAAAACAATTCAGCAGTTATTTGTGAAATTATGGCGGATGACGGAAAGATGGCAACTGGTAAAACGTTGTTCAATTTTGCTAAAAAACATAAGCTTAAAATAGGCAAGATCGAAGATTTAATTGCTTACAGGTTAAAGAGAGAGAAACTTGTTAAATTAAAGAAAACTTCTTCAATAATTGTTCAAAAACAAAAATTTAAAATAAAAGTATATGAAAATGTTCTTGATGGATCAGAGAACTTTGCACTGATAAAAGGAAACTTAAAGAAAGGAGTTGTCCCTAGATTAAGAGTTATATCATCTAACGTAGTCCAAAATTATCTAATTAATCAAAAACTGCCAAATTCATTTGATAAAACAATCTCATATTTTAAAAAATATAATAATTGTGTTCTTGTATTTATAAGAGATCCTAATTTAAAATCAGTAACTCAAACACTTAAACAGTATAAAAGTAAAACTTTTTATAAAAAAGGTCATGACAAATTGATTAGAAACTATGGTATAGGGGCTCAAATTATTAAATCTTTAAATATTAAAAACATGATACTTGTTACTAGATCTAAAAAAAAAGTGATAGGTTTAGAAGGTTACGGAATAAAAATAAAAAAACAGGAAATTATAAAGTGAAAAAAAAAATTTTAATTATTGTTGCGAATTATTACGAAAACATTGCTAGGTCTTTATTAATCAGTGCAAAAAATAAAATTAAAAATAAGTATAGTATTAAGGTTATTAACGTACCTGGTGCATTTGAGATACCTGTAACAATATCAAAAAATTTAAATAAATTTAGTGGATTCATTGCTTTAGGATGTGTGATTAAAGGTGAAACTCCTCATTTTGAATTTATATCAAAAGCAACTACTGACGCATTGATGACATTATCAATAACATCTAGGAAACCGATAGGAAACGGTGTAATCACATGCTTAAACAAAAAACAAGCAATTGCACGTGGCAGGAAGGGTTCTGAGGCTGCGGAAGCAGTTTTGTCTGTTCTATCTCAATAAATTATGACAGTTCAATTTTCACCACAAAGAAATCCTAGAGTAATAATTATACAAAAACTTTATGGAAAACTCTTTAACAATGAAGAAAATATTACATTTCCAAAACATAGGTTTAAAAAATTTATTAAAGATATTGTTAATGGAACTATCGAAAGAGAAGATTTAATAAATACAGAGATTAATAATCATTTAGACCAGGATCTGAAAATTAAAAATATGGATAAAGTTTTTCAAATTATTATAAAAAGTGCAATTTTTGAATTTCTATATAAACCGAATACTTCAATCAAAATTATTATAAATGAGTATTTAAAAGCATCAAATTTTTTTATAGATGACTCACAAACTAAATATTTAAATGCATTATTAGATAAGATTTCAAAAAAAATTAGAATAAGCAATGGATGAGTTTACTCTAATTGAAAAGTACTTCAAAAAATTAACATATAATAACCCATCAGCATTAAATTTAAATGATGATGTTTTTTTTGACAAAAAAAATAATGTTGTTATTTCAACAGATACATATATAGAAGGTGTTCATTTTCTTAGTTTTAGAAATCCTGATTTAGTAATAAAAAAAATAGTAAGATCTTCAATTTCAGATTTGTATTGCAAGGGTGTAAAACCAAAATTTATTTTTATAGGTGCTAGTGGTAACAATAATTCTTTTTCAATAAAAAATCTTAATATTATTTCTAAAAGTCTTAAAGAGGAGCAAAAAAAATATGGTATTAATTTATCAGGTGGTGACACAACAAAATCAAACAAAACAATTTTTACAATAATGTCTTTAGGTTATTCAAAAAGAATAGTACAAAGAAATAAGTGTAAAAATGGTGATGATATATATGTAACTGGAAACGTAGGTGATAGTTATTTAGGGTTACAAATCTTAAAAAAAAAAGTTTTATTAAGTAAAATGGAACATAACTATTTTGTTAATAAATACTATTTACCTGACTTACCTATTAAAATCAGCTCAAACCTATTAAAATTTGCAAATTCTTCAATTGATATTTCAGATGGCTTATTTGGAGATTTGAGCAAACTAATCAATAAAAGTAAATTATTTTACAAAGTCGATCTAAATAAAGTTCCAATTTCAATAAATTTGAGAAAATATCTGTATAAATCTAAAAAAAAGAAGATCAATTTCATTTCAAAGGGCGATGATTATCAAATTATATTTACATCCCAAAAGTCAAAGAGAAATTATATTCGAAAATTTTTCAAAAAGATGAATCAAAAAGTAACACTAATTGGCAATTTAACTAAAGATGCAAAAAATAATGAGATTTTCGACGGTGATAAGCGATTAAAACATGCGAATAATGAGGGATATCACCACAATTTTTAAAAAAGTTAAATATTGCGTTTTATATCATATTTTGTATTACATATTTTTCATAACTTTAATTAATAAGGAATTCAATGAACCCATCAACTGAAACAATAATGTATTATATTATAGCGGCTGGAATATTATCCATCCTTTATGGTTTTATAACAGGTAGAAATATTTTAAATGCAAGCTCAGGTAATGCTAAAATGTTAGAAATTGCATCTGCAATTCAAGAAGGAGCTAGAGCATATTTAAACAGACAGTATAAAACAATTGCAATAGTTGGTGCTGTAGTTCTAATAATTATAACAATTTTATTTAGTCCTTTAGTTGGTTTAGGTTACCTAATCGGTGCTACTTTGTCTGGAATTGCAGGTTATGTTGGTATGCTTGTGTCAGTACAAGCTAACGTTAGAACTGCAGAGGCATCAAGAAAGAATTTAGCAAGTGGTTTGTCAATAGCATTTAAATCTGGTGCTGTAACTGGAATGTTGGTCGCTGGTTTGGCATTGCTTTCAATCGCAGTATATTATTATTTTTTAGTAAAAGCTGGAATTGAAGAAAGAGAAATTGTTAATGCATTAGTTGCCTTAGGTTTTGGTGCATCGCTTATTTCTATTTTTGCAAGACTAGGCGGTGGTATTTTTACAAAAGGTGCTGATGTAGGAGCTGATTTAGTTGGAAAAGTTGAAGCTGGTATTCCAGAGGACGACCCAAGAAATCCTGCTGTTATTGCAGATAATGTTGGTGATAACGTAGGAGATTGTGCAGGTATGGCTGCTGATCTTTTTGAGACTTATGCTGTCACTATTGTTGCTACAATGGTGCTTTCATCTATTTTTTTTGTAAATGATTTAAATATGATGATCTATCCATTGGCTATTGGTGGAGCTTGCATATTAACATCTATTCTTGGAACTTTCTTTGTTACTCTTGGTAGTGATAAAAATATTATGAAAGCGATGTATAAAGGTTTTGTAATAACGGCAATTAGTTCTTTAATTATATTATTTCCAATTACAAAACATGTTATAGGTTTTACCACGGAATATGTAGCAAATGGAAAGTCATTTAATGGTTTAAATCTTTATTTTTGTGGAATTATAGGTTTAATAATTACAGGTCTAATAATTTGGATAACAGAATATTATACAGGTACTGATTACAGACCTGTAAAAAGTGTAGCCAAATCATCAACTACAGGACATGGCACAAACGTAATTCAAGGTTTGGCAGTTTCTATGGAAGCAACTGCTGTTCCGGCGTTAATAATTGTTGGTGGAATTTTATGGACTAATCATATTGCTGGTCTTTATGGGATTGCTATAGCTGTAACTACAATGCTTGCGTTAGCTGGTATGGTTGTTGCTTTAGATGCATATGGCCCTGTTACAGATAATGCTGGTGGTATAGCTGAAATGTCAAATCTACCAAAGAATGTTCGTAAAACTACAGATGCTCTTGATGCAGTTGGTAATACTACAAAAGCAGTAACAAAAGGTTATGCAATAGGTTCTGCTGGTCTTGGTGCATTAGTTCTTTTTGCAGCATATACAGAGGATATAAAACATTTTTCAAAAGTTGCTGGTTCAAATTTAGAGGGAATAGCTGTAACTTTTGATCTATCAAATCCTTATGTAGTTGTAGGTTTACTTATAGGTGGAATGCTTCCTTATTTATTTGGCTCAATGGGTATGCAAGCTGTTGGTAGAGCAGGTGGTGAAGTTGTAATTGAAGTAAGAAGACAGTTTAAAAAAATACCTGGTATAATGAAAAGAAAAGCAAAGCCTGATTATGGTAAACTTGTTGATTTACTTACAAAAGCAGCTATCAAAGAAATGATAATTCCATCATTATTACCAATTTTATCTCCAATTGTTTTGTACATAATTATTTATTTTATAGGTGGTCAGGTTGCAGCGTTATCAGCTCTAGGTGCAATGTTATTGGGAGTAATAATTACAGGCTTATTTGTAGCAGTCTCAATGACCGCAGGTGGCGGAGCTTGGGATAATGCAAAAAAATATATTGAGGATGGAAAATTTGGTGGTAAAGGCTCAGAGGCTCATAAAGCTGCCGTAACTGGTGACACGGTAGGTGATCCGTATAAAGATACTGCTGGACCAGCTGTAAACCCAATGATTAAAATTACGAATATTGTAGCTTTATTATTGCTAGCGGTTATAGCCGGTTAATAAATTTTTTGTATTCCTTGTAATTTATATTCCATAGACTCGTCCAATTATTTGTGTCATCTGGAACAGACCTTGATATGTGATAAGATAAAGAGTTGATTGGCGCCAAACACTTAATTTCTTTATAAATTTGGTGCAAGGGTTTTTCGAAAGGTTCGTTATTTATTTCACCCACCAATCTAATATTCTTTTTGTAGTTTCTTAAAATTTTTTTTGAAAACATATATGTTAAAAGTGTCTCACCGACAGTTCTCCATTTGAAATCATTTCCAATAAATAAATTCGTATCGTATAAAGAATCATAAAAAAAGGGGTAATCAGTAGGACATAGTACAATATCATCTTTTATAAGAGTAGAAATTCTTGAATATGTTAAAATCATCTCTTCAATGCAATTCTTTTCAAATAAATAATCATCTTCTATAAAAAATATTAGATCATTTGATATTTCTGCATTATCACAGCATTCTAAGTAAGATCCTCTATTACCTTCTAATTTTGATTTATATTGTTTTATATTAAATTTGTTATTATTTAATAATTTTAAGATTTTATTATCAAATTCAGAATTTGAATTATCTGATATTAAATGTAAACAAATTTCTAATTTATTTTTTTCAAGAAATTTTAAAATTGAGTTTTTTAAACTATTTAAACATACAGATATAAGAGTTTCTTTATCAATATTTGGTATGATTCTTTTCCACCTTTTAGTTGAATTCCATAGGTTCACACTAGGAGCATATCTGAAAAAAATATCTAAATTATTTATTTTTCTTGTAAGATCTAAATAACCTTTTGTGAATTTAAAAGATTTATCATTGAATTTTACAAGATTGCCATTTTGGTTTTTATAATTAGGATTTTCAATATTTAGTGTTTCTTTACTATATGCATAAACGTTTAACAGTTTAAGAAGAAGTCGTTTTATTTTATTTTGCTTATTAAGTTTTCTTGGAAACATTGATATAATATTTAATAATTTATTGAATAGTTTATAATTATTTATTTATATAATTGAAGAAATTTCATGAATTTTAATGTTTATTTAATTTTAACAAAAAGAAATAAAAGATATATTACTTATGTTGGATATACAAAAGATATTAAAAAAAGACTTATTTTACACAATAAATCTAAAGGAGCTAAATTTACGAGAGGTAATTATTGGAAAGTGATATATAAAAAAAAATATTTAACGAAACAACTTGCAATGAAAGCTGAATATAAATTAAAAAAGAATTTTAAACTTCGAAACTCTCTAAAACAAAAATATCTTAAAAATGAAAATTGCAGTATTACTTCCTTTTAAAGAGGACTATACATCAAAGTACTCAGGTGCTGTTTCTATACATGTATCAAACTTATTAAAACATTCTTTATTTAACAAACAAACATTTGTTTATGGTAATACTAAGAGAAAAAAATTTCTAACAAAAAATTTTATAAATATTAAAATTAATTCAAATATATTATCTAGCAATAATAAAAAATATTTATCTAAATTTATAGATCTTAATAATAAAGACGTTCCAGATATTACTGAAATACATAATAGACCTACATATGTGAGTACAATTAAAAAAAATCTAAACACTAAAATTATTTTATACTTTCATAACAATCCATTAGATATTTCTGGATCAAAGTCTAAAAATGAAAGAGAATTATTATTAAATGATTGTGAACATATTTTTTTTAATAGTAAATGGACAATGAACCAATTTTTTAAAGAAATTGACTATACTAACTATTTAAATAAATCTAGTATATGCTACCAATCTACAAAAAAGGTAAAAGTAAGTTTAAATAAAAAAAAAAAAATAATAACCTTTGTAGGAAAACTAAACTCAGCAAAAGGGTATGATATTTTTGGAAAGTCTGTTTTACAAATTCTTGATAAATACCCCAATTGGAAATCTATAGTTGTTGGAGATGAACCGAGAGAAAAACTTTACTACAAACATAAAAATTTAACCATTTATAACTTTAAAGAAAACGATTTTGTTCTAAATTTATTAAAACAATCTAGCATTTCTGTTGCTTGTTCAAGATGGGATGAACCTTTTGGCAGAACAAGTTTAGAGGCCTGCAGTATGGGTTGCGCAACCATAGTTACTAATAAAGGAGGTCTTCTAGAAACAACTAAATATCCAATTATTTTGAAAAATCTTAATAGTTTGGATTTATATAAGTTAATTGAAAAATTAATTATTGATGAAAAATACAGAGTCAAAATTCAAAAAAAAAACTACAATTCGTTTTATTTAACACACCAGTATGTTTCAAAAATTATAGACAAGGTAAGAAAAAAAATTATATCAAAGCAAATAAATAAATTTAATCTTAATAAAAATTCTAAATTAAAAATAGTCCATATAACAAACTTTAATTTTAGATATTACGGTAGACTGCAATTTAATACTGGCATTAGATTAAATAATGGGCTTATCAGATTAGGCCATAATGTTTTAAGTCTTTCTGATAGAGATTTGATAAGTTTTTCAAAATCTCTAAGAGATTTATCTGGAAGTAACTATTTAAATAATTTGATTAGCAAAACTGTTGAAAATTTTAAACCAGATCTTTTAATATTAGGGCACGCTGACAAAGTTGATTCTGACAATCTTAAAAATCTAAAAAATAATTTTAAAAACCTTTTAATATCTCAATGGTTCTTGGATCCCTTGTCGAGAAAAGGTCCTGATTATATCAAAAACAAAAATAGAATACTTAATAAGAGCAATGTTTGTGATAGTTCATTTATAACAACATTTCCAAAAGCTTTAGATTTTAAAATCAAAAACTGTCATTACATGCCAAACCCTTGTGATAAATCAATAGATTATCTTAAAAATTATCAGAAATCTCATATTTATGATGTTTTTTACGCAATAAGTCATGGTGTTCATAGTGGAACATTAAGACCTGGGAAATTAGATGAACGTGAGATATTCATTAATAAATTAAAAAAAAAATGCTTAGGTGTTAACTTTGATACATATGGTATGTTTGGTCGTCAGCCAGTATGGGGAAATGATTTTTTAAATAAAATTTCTAATAGCAAGATGTCTATAAATTTAAGTCGAGGGAAGCCTGTTAAATATTATAGCAGTGATAGGATAGCACAACTTTTAGGTAATGGCTTATTAACTTTTATTGATGAAAAAACTGAATATTCAGACTTTTTTAATAATGACGAAATGATATTTTATAAAAATATTGATGATCTTTCAGATAAAATTAAAAAATATTCATTAGATGATAAATTGAGGCGAGCTATCTCAAAAAAAGGACATTTTAAATACCATAAGTATTTTAATTCTGAAGCTGTAGCAAATTATATTATTAATAAGACCCTGGGATTGAAAATTAATTCTTTTTGGGAAAACCATTAATGAAAAGCAAGTTAGTTGTAGAAATTGCTGAAGGGCTGGGCAACCAATTATTCATGTATGCTTATGCATTTTCATTATCTAAACAAATCAATTATGAATTATATATTGACAGAAACAGTGGATATTCAAAAAAAAAAAATACCCTTAGGAAACATCAAAAATACATTCTAGACTTTTTTAATATTAATCAAGCATATGCAAATCCTCAAGATTCTTATGATAATAGCTTTAAAAGGCTTAAGAAAAAATTTGAATTATTTCTTGATAAGTTTTATGTAAAAAAAAAATTTATTATTGAAAAATACATCAAGATTGATGGTAAAAAAATAGCTTTAAATACTAAAACACCTGATAAAGAATTTTTGTCAAAAAATTTATATATTCAAGGACACTTTGAAGACCATAATTATTTCAAACATCTGAGAAGTGATATTATTAAAATGTATAAACCATTATCGAAACATTTAAAAAATAATAGCGATATTATTCAAAAATTAAAAAATTGTAATTCAGTCTCGATACATATAAGACAAAATAGATTTACAGATCAGAATATTCATAAACTAAATGAAATTCACAAGCAAAGATCTATGTATTTTACAAAAGATTTGATTGATTATATTAAAAAATCAATAATATATTTTGAATCAAATATTGATAATCCAGAATTTTTTATTTGGTCTAACGATTTTTCTAATTTGCAAGATCATTTTAATGAAAGCAAATTTAATTATATTAAAGGCAACAATCTAATTAATGATTTTAATTTATTTTCATATGCTAAACATTTTATTGTTGGTGCTTCAACTTTTCACTGGTGGGGAGCTTGGTTAAATGAAAATCCAAATAAAATATGTTTATGTCCAAATAATTTAAATCCATCAGGCAATAATAATTTTTATCCAAAAGAATGGAAAAGAATTTAAAATTTGATTTTATTTAATGCATTATTTTTAAATATATTTGCCTCTCTAATATATCTTCTAACCATTTGTGTTGTTTTATGACCTGTCATAGCCATTATGCTTCGCTCATCAGCACCTGAATCAGCAGCAACTGTTGCAAAACCTGCCCTTAAACTATGACCTGCAAAATTTTTGCTTTCGATACCTGCTAGCTTCAAATACTCTTTCATTAATAAAACTACAGATTGGTCAGTTAATCTTTTGTCTGTTAATGATAAACCTTTTGAAAATCTTCTAAAAATAGGTCCAGACTTAATTTTAGAAATTTCTAACCATTTTTTTAAGTTTGTAACAGGACAGTAAATTTCATTATCGAAGTAGGGTAGTCCTTTAGTCATTCCTTCTCCGAATTGGTCAGTTTTTGATCTTTTAATACTGATTTTTAGACCCTCAGGAACAAATTCTAAATCCTCATGATCAATTGAAATGAGCTCAGTTCTTCTAAAGCCTCCTCCAAAGCCAATTAAGATTATTGATTTATCTCTAAGTTTTTTTATTTCCTCAGTTTTTTGTTTATTTATTACATTAATAATTGATTTTAAATGATTGATTAATATAGGTTTTTTACCTTTCTGAATACTTCCTTTAATTCTTCTTATTCCCATTAAATTTTCAACGACGATTGGATGCTTTGTATCTAGATAATGCCCTTTAAGTCTATGAACCATGCTAATTGATACTAATCTTCGTCTTAAAGTACTTATTTTTGAGGTTTTAGATAGATGGGTTAGATATAGGGAAACTATTTTTGGCTCTGTCGGTAAAGGATTTAATCCATGTTTTGCACAAAAAGCCCCGAAATCTTTAAAGTCAGATTTATAAGCTCTTAAAGTATTATTCGCTTTTGAGCTTTTAAGGTTATTTAAAGTTGCCTCATGAAGCGATTTTAGGTCAGTTGTTAGTTCACTCATATAATTACTATTGATAACAATTAATTATCACTAGTAATAATATAACTCATTTAACAAGTCAAGCATTTAATGTAAAAGAATATTTATGCCTAAATATGTCTTAATTGGACTAGTTGTTGTTATTGGAACATTCCTTATCATGAATTATTGGCCAAAATTAAAAGAACAAACAAAAAATAGAGTATTAATGGTTATTTTCGGCATTTTTTTTATAAGCATATTTGTTTTACTATTTTTATTAATGTTTTGAGGTTATTTGATAGATATAATTAGTATTTTAGTTGCTGGAGTATTTTCGTGCATTATTCTTGATATTCTGGGTTATTTACTCAAATTGATGGGCATTCCTGAACCATCGTGGGGAATTGTTGGAAGATGGACTTATTATATGCTTAAAAATGCTACTTTTTATAACCCAAATATTGCCCAAATGCCTAATTTTAGGTATGAAGTTTTACTTGGTTGGATTTTTCACTATTATGTATCGATTTGTTGGGCTGTAATCTATTATTTTTGTTTTTTAATGGTAGGTTTAAAAATGACATATTTTTCAGGCTTTATATTTGGAGCTCTCACAACACTAGCTCCATTACTGATATTTTTACCATTTACAGGACAGGGAGTGTTTGCAAATAAGACTGGAATACCCATTAAAACATCAATTATGTTTCTAATCAGACACTCAATTTATGGAATTGCTATGTATGAGGGTTTTAGATGGTTTAGTTAAAGCTTTAGATTAAGTTATCCCCATTATTCAACCCTGTGAAAAACTAAGTATATTCAACGATAAAGTGATACATACAACCTACTCTCTCTGATATTTTCAAAAATGAATTAAGAGGCAACTCTTAACTGACCATCTGGGGAAAAACCGAGAGGTTCAAGCCCAGAGGGCAGAAAGCCTTACAGAGTAGCGCTAAAATTGTAAGGTGGAGGGCATGGCGGTAGCGCATACAACGACGTGCCAAAAACTACTGTTCTTTGTACCTGAAAAGGTGCAAGGAAACAGGGTTTTTTCTTCTATGATCCTTAAAGGTACAAAATTTCAATTAAAAGTGTGGAAATACCTTAAATCTATACCTAAAGGTGAATTAAGAACTTATTCTCAAGTAGCAATAGCAATCAAAAAACCAAAAGCTGTAAGAGCTGTAGCAAATGCCATAGGAAAAAATCCTTATGCTCCAAAAATACCTTGTCACCGGGTAATAAGGTCAGATGGCTCTTTAGGTGGTTATTCAGGTAATGGCGGGATAAATACCAAGAGAAAATTGCTAAAATTAGAAGGTATTTTGCTCTAAAAATGTTATATACCAATGTTTTTTTATAAATATACAATATTTAGTATTGATTTTATAATATCACCTATAAGTTGCACCGTAAAATTACAAATTCTTAAAATAGACCCAATTTTGGGCTTTTAAACGGTATATTCGAATATTGCAGAGCTATTTCAAAATCTGCTTTTTTCCCCTAAAAATTTAATTATGATTATTTAAAAAAACTTTAATAAAATTTCTTTGAAACATATAATTATCAAAATATTAGCATATTTGCTTGTTTTTTAAGTTATTTATCTCTTAGTTTTAGTAATTCTAATTTTATTTATAAACTGGTATTAATTCCCCACTCTATTCTCATCAGATCTTGTCTAATTTGGAAAAAAATTATGAATTAATTCATTAAAAATAAGACTTTTTTTATGGTATTAACTATAAAGAAAAAAAATGAAAAAATATTCTATAATTGTGTTAATTTTATAAAAGCATTAAATTACAATTATATATAATATAAAAATGAAGTATTACATTAATATATTAGTAAATATTACTTACCTAAATAAAGTCTTGATAAGTAAAACTCTCTTCTAGAAATATAAATACCACAAAGAACTATTATAGAAAGACCAAAGTAGGTCCAATTATCTGGCAATTCATTAAATATATAATAACTCAACAAAATATTAGTAATAATTTCAGTATAGCCAAGGGGAGCTAATTTAGAAGCATCAGCGTATTTAAGAGACAAAATGATAAAAAGGTGGGCAATAGCTGCTATAAAGCCAATTAAAGCCATCATAATCCACTGAGTATTTGATGGCTGTATCCAAACACCGGGCATAAAGAAAGACATGACAATAGTCCCTACTGTACCAGCAAATAATAAAGTTAATAGAGAATTATCAGAGGTACTTAATTTTCTTGTAATAATTAAATAAAAACCATAGCAAATACCATTACCCAAGGCTGCTAATGTAGCTAAATTAATCTCTATAAATCCAGGTCTAATAACAATTAAGGTACCAATAAATCCCATGGATACAGCTGTCCACCTTCTTAAGCCTACTTTTTCGTTTAAAAAAAGTGGGGACATTGCGGTTACACAAATTGGGGCTACAAATGCTAGTGTTAAGGCCTTAGGTAAAGAAATCTCAGATATTGCAAAAAAAAATAAATATGTTGAAAATACAAAAATTAATCCTCTTATCAATTGAAGCATAGGTTTTTTACTCCAAACCATGGATTTTCTATCAAAAAAAAGCATTATTGAGAGTGCAAAAACAATTGTAAAAAAATATCTAGCCCAAGTAATTTGCAAAACATCCATAGATGAACTTAAATATTTTGCCAAAGCATCCATAAATGGAACAATCATCCAAGCTGATGCATTGAGAATAACAGCCTTCATATGAAAATCTTATCTCTTAATTAAAGTATTTTAAAGCAAAGAATACTGTTAAAGGTACAGTTATAAGAGACATTAAAGTTGAAACAACTATTGTGCTAGATATGTTATCAACAATTTCCTTAGGCGAATACATTGAAGCAACAAGATAACAAAGTATTGCACTTGGCATAGATGACTGAATTAAAAGAACACCAGCAGCAAACCCAGATAGATTAAAAAAAGAGATCAGGGCAAATCCAATTAATGGTCCTATAATTACTCTTCCAGTAGATGTGATCAAAGCATCCTTAAAAGAAAAAACTCTCATTTGTGTCAATGAAACACCTAAAGACATTAAAATCATTACAATCATTCCATAAGCTAGGAGCATGACAGTATTTAAAACAAAAGTTGGCAAAGGTATTTCGTAATAAAGAAAAATAATCGTTACAATTATTGCATAAAATGATGGACTTTTAATTATTACTTTTAAGTCGAACTCGCGTTTAGCTAAGAAAATATTAAGTGTAAAATGAAGAAGTACTACCAAAGAAGATATAGCTGCCGCAATACCCATGCCCAATTTACCATATGCAAACAAACATATTGGAATGCCCATGTTGCCTGTATTTGGTAAAAAAAATGTTGGTAATTCTCTTAAATAATCTTTTTTCATTAAAATTAAAAAAATCAGACCAACTATTAAAAAGGAGGATAATAGGATTACTGCATATATAAAATACTCAGAAAACATTGCAAAAGTTACACCACTTGCAGATATAGAGAATATTACTATAGATGGTGTTCCAAAATTGGCAGAATAAGTGGTTATAAATGATGTATCGAAATTTGGATTTTTTTTACCTAAAAAATATCCAATACCAACTATAAAAAAAACTGGAAAAAGAACTTCAAATAATTTTATATAAAGTTCCATTAAAATAATCGAATAAGAACAGGATTTTTAATAATATTTTTATTTGATTTAAATGATTTAATACATCTTTGAGCGTTTAATTCATTTGCATTATGAGTGATGAGAACAATCGAGGCTGTCTTACTTTTATGATCAGGTATTTGTATTAGTCTTTGAATAGAAATTTTATACTTCGCCAGAATCTTTGTTATAGAAGATAAAACGCCTGGTTTATCTTTAACTTCTAATCTTAAATATAGAGAATTTGATGATTGGTCTTTATTAAATATTATAGGTTTTAATCTTTTATTTTTAGATATACCAAAAGGATATTTTATATTTCCTCTCAATATAGATAATAAATCAGACATCAAAGCAGAGGACGTTGGTCCTGGACCAGCCCCTTCCCCTTGCAATACAGATTCTCCAATAGGTGAACCATTTAATATAACAGCATTCATTACACCATCTACATTTCCTATATAAGAATCTTTTTTAACTAAACATGGATGAACTCTTTCAAAAATACTATTATTTATAACCTCAGTTATACCTAATAATTTTATTCTAAAATCTAACTGATCAGCAATTTTAATATCTGAATAATCTATGTTTTCTATACCTTCCATTAAACATTCAGATTTTGAAATTTTCTTATTGAAAGCTAATGATGTCAAAATTTTTATTTTAGCTAACGCATCGTAACCGTTAAGATCTAATTTTGGATTTCCAGGTTCAGCATAACCAAGTTTCTGTGCCATCTTCAGAACATTTTTGAAACTATCTTTAGTTCTCTCCATTTCTGACATGATGTAGTTACAAGTACCGTTAAGTATGCCATAAACTTTTGTGATTTTATTTGTAGCTAAACCTTCCTTGATTGTTCTTACAATAGGAATACCACCTGCAACAGATGCCTCAAATTCTAAATTAACTTTATTTTTTTCAGCTAATTCTCCCAGTTTATCACCATGTTTTGAAATTAATGCTTTATTTGGAGTTATAACATGAATTTTATTTTTAAGAGCTGTCTCAATAATTTTTTTTGATATACCATCTGATAAACCTATAGCTTCGATTATTATATCTAAGTTTTTAATCTTCAAAATATCTAGAGGATTTGAATAAAAAATTTTCTTATTAATTTTAAATTTTCTTTTCTTATTTTTATTTTTAGCCGATATAGCTATAACCTTAATTCTCTTTCCAGTTTTAGTTTCAATATCTTTCTTTTTTGTATTTAACTCATTTAAAACATAAGATCCAATTTGACCAAGTCCAATAACAGCAATATTTATATTTTTATTCATTAAATTAATCTAATTTAGGAAAATCGCTGATCTTACCATATTTAATAACATTTTTTTTAAATTCTTCAAAAGATGTTTCATTTTCAAAGTTTAATTTCGAAATATCTTTGTCAGTACTGTCTTTCTCAATATTCCACATAGAAACAGGATGATTTAGTGAACAATGTGATAATGAAAATATTAATAAAATTATAAAGATATATTTAAACATTTAGACCTTCGCTCTGATTAAAGCCATAATAATTATTCATATTTTGTACAGCTTGACCTCCACCACCTTTAATCAAATTATCAATTGCAGACAATATTATTATTTTATCTTTATATTTGCTTTTACATACAGAAATAAAGCAATTATTAGTGTTGATAACATCATTAGTACTTAAGAAAGAATTTATTTTACAAATTTTTATAAATTTATGATTCTTATATTGGACATTTAGAACATTAATTATTTTGTTTATGTTAATGCCCTTTTTTAAATCAACATAAATAGTGCTTAAAATTCCTCTAAACATCGGTGTAAGATGAGGTGTAAAATGAAATTTATTTTTTTTGCCAGTTTTAAGATCAAGCTCTTGTTGAATTTCAGAATTATGTCTATGATTTGCTAATCCATAAGCACTCAAAGATTCATATAAATTTTTATCTTTATATTTTTTATGTACTCCTCTACCTGCTCCTGAATAACCAGATTTCGAGTCAATAATAATTGTTTGATTATTAATCAAGTTTTTTTTTATTAATGGGATTAATGGAATTAATAGAGATGTAGGATAGCATCCAGGACAAGATACTATTGAGAATCTTTTAATTAATTGACCACTAATTTCAGGTATAGAATAGATACTTTTTTTGATTTGATTTAATGCTTTGTGTTTAATTTTATACCATTTTTCATAATCTTTTTTATTATTGAGTCTAAAATCAGCTGCTAGATCTATTAGTAAGTTATTTTTATTTAAAAATTTTGAAATAGATTGTGCTTCACCATTTGGCAATGCTGTAAATATTATATCCACATCTGATAAATATTCTTTTTTAAATTTTGAAATTTTTGGTAATTTATATTTTTTTAATTCTTGTTCAAAGGAATCTATTTTTTTTCCGACAGAAGTACTTCCACATAAATATTTAATATTTACTTTTTTATGTGTACATAGAAGTTTAGTTAATTGTAATCCTATATATCCAGTAGCACCACATATAAGAACATTTTTCTTACCCATAATTTAATATAACAGTTGAAATTTAAAAAGAAATTATCTTTTAGAAAACTGGTAGCTTTTTCTAGCTTTTGCTCTACCAGGTTTTTTTCTCTCTACAGATCTTGAATCTCTTGTCGTAAGTTTTTCTTTACGTAAGGTTGATTTTAAAGTTTCATCAAATTTTAGTAAAGCTCTTGAAATACCATGTACTAAAGCACCAGCTTGACCTGTTTGTCCACCACCTACAACTTTTGATCTAACATCATAATCAGTTGGTTGGTTGATAATTTCAAAAGGTCTTAAAATTTGCATTACATGATTGGCTCTTGGAAAATAGTCATTTAATGATTTTCCATTAACATAAAATTTCCCGGATCCTTTTTTTAACCAAACTTTTGCAACAGATTTTTTTCTTCTTCCAGTTGCGTATTTGCTATCTTTAAAATCTAACTTTATTTTTGGTGAAGATGTTTGGGCAGTTTCCATATTAATTTCTTACAATATTTTTATGATTAAGTTTACCGATTTCAATTATTTTTGGATTTTGAGCAGTGTGAGGGTGTTCTTCTCCTGAATAAATCTTTAGTTTAGTTAATTGTTTTTTCCCAAGAGCACCTGAAGGTAACATTCTTTTAACAGCTAACTTTAATACCTCACCGGGTTTTTTTTCACTCAATTTTTCAGGTGTTATTTCTTTAATACCACCAGGGTATCCAGTGTGTCTGTAATATTTTTTATTTTGAAATTTATTTCCCGTAAATTTAATTTGGTCTACATTTTTGATTACAACAAAATCTCCATGGTCCATGTGAGGGGTATATGTTGTTTTGTTCTTTCCTCTTATAATTTTTGATACAACTGTTGCTAGTCTGCCTACAACGGCACCTGTGGCATCGATTTCAAACCACTCGCTGTTTATCTCATCTTTTTTAACAAACTTTGTCATGAATGCGGGATTAATACTTATAATTACTTATATTGTCAAATTATTATATTTTGGTTGGACTGAATGGTTGATTGAATTATGACCATTTATTAGTAATAATAACGTGATAAAAACGAACTCACAAAATTATAAATTAAAGGAGCCTAATGAGTGATAAAAAAAAAGAATTAAAACCAAATACGTATAAATTTGATACCCTAAGTTTACATGCTGGATATCAACCACACAAAAATGCTGGTTCAAGACAAGTGCCAATTTATCAAACCACATCATACCTTTTTGATGATGTCGATCATGCAGCTGCTCTTTTTAATTTAGAAAGAGGTGGACATATTTATAGTAGAATTTCAAACCCGACCGTTGGTGTATTAGAGGAGAGAGTTGCTTCACTTGAAGGTGGTACGGCAGCATTAGCTACATCTTCAGGAATGAGTGCAATTTTTTTGACAGTAATGACATTATGTGAAGCAGGTGACCATTTAGTTGTTTCATCTCAACTATATGGAGGCACTGTAAACCTATTTAGATTAACCTTACCTAAATTTGGAATTAAATGTACATTTGTTAAACCGAGAGATACTGAAGGATTTAAAAAAGCAATTCAAAAGAATACAAAAGGTATTTTTGGAGAGCTTGTAGGAAATCCAGGTAATGAAATAATGAATATGCCTGAAATTGCAAAAATCGCTCATGATGCTGGAATTCCATTGATGGTTGATGCTACTTATCAAACTCCTTATTTATGTAAACCATTTGAGCATGGCGCTGATATAGTAATTCATTCACTAACAAAATGGATGGCAGGTCATGGATCTTCTATGGCAGGAATATTAGTTGAAGGTGGAAAATTTGATTGGATGCAAAATGATAAATTTCCAACAATGACAAAACCTTATGAGGGATATCATGGATTATCTTTTGCAGAGGAATTTGGCCCAACTGCTTTTACAATGAAAGCTAGAGCTGAAGGTATGAGAGATTTTGGTCCTTGTTTAAGTCCTCAAAATGCATGGAATGTTTTACAAGGCATAGAAACTTTGTCAGTAAGAATGAAAAAACATTGTTCAAATGCAGAAGAAATGGTTAAATATTTATCAAACCATGAAAGTGTTGCCTGGGTATCACATCCAAGTGCACCTAATCATCCAGATGCAGAGCTTGCCAATAAGTTACTTCCAAATGGTAAAGGTTCTATGATTGCATTTGGTATTAAAGGTGGAAAAGATGCTGGTGTTGCATTTATTAATAACGTAAAATTAGCATCACATTTGGCAAATGTAGGGGATACAAGGACTTTAGTTATCCATCCTGCATCTGGAACACATTCACAAATGGATGAGGCAACTTTGAAGTTTGCTGGTTTGTCCCACGACATGATTAGATTATCAGTAGGTATAGAAGACATTGATGATATAAAAAACGATTTCGAGATTGGTTTTAGAGCAGCTAGAAAACCAAGGCTTGTTTCAAATCAATGAAATTCAAAGTAAACGGGCATGAGGTTTTCGCCTCTACCGGTGGAAGACCATTTGATAAAAAAAAACCGTTAATTATATTTGTTCATGGAAGTGGTTTAACCCATATGACCTGGGTACTTCAAACAAGGTACTTTGCTTTTCATGGATATAACTCTTTAGCGGTTGATCTGCCCGGTCATGGCTTATCTAGTGGTAAAAGTCTTAAATCAATTGAGGAAATGGCAGATTGGGTAAGTGATGTAATTGATGCTGTTGGTCATAAAGAAGCTTCCTTGGTAGGACATTCACAAGGATGCTTGGTAACAGTAGAATGTACATCAAGATATCCTAATAAAATTAAAACCTTGAGTTTGATGGGTGGAGCTGGCGCTATACCAATGAACCCAGAGTTACTATCATTAGCTGAAAAAAATGATCCTAAAGCAGTAGATTTAATGATGGATTGGGCGCACGGTCCAGCAGGTCACTTCGGTGGTCATCCAGTTCCTGGTCTTTATCATATAAACACAGGAGCAATGCTTGCAAAATCTAGAACAATAGAGAATACATTAGGAGTAGATTTTAGAGCTTGTGATAATTACAAAAATGGATTTGAGGCAGCTAAAAAAATTAAATGTCCTACTCTATCAATTTTAGCAACTGATGATAAAATGTGCCCTGTCAAAGAGGGGAAAAAATTAGCCTCATTAATAGATGGTAGTCAAGTTGACATAATTTATAACTGTGGTCACATGATGTTATTAGAAGAAGCAGATAGAGTATTAACTGTACTTAAAAAATTTATAACAACAAATTACCCCCCATTATCAGCTTAAATTTAAGCTTGATTGTGTTTTTTCATTTTAGTTTAATACACTTTTAAACAGAAGGGGAAATATGAGTAAAAATAAACATCCAGAAACAATTGCTTTACATGGTGGAGATTACAGAAGTGATCCAGCTACAACAGCAGTAGCAGTACCACTCTATAGAACAACATCTTATCAATTTAATGATACAGATCATGCTGCAAATTTATTTGCACTAAAAGAATTTGGAAACATATACACAAGAATTATGAATCCAACTAATGACGTACTTGAAAAAAGAGTTGCGGCGCTTGAGGGTGGACTTGCAGCTGTAACTGTTGGTTCAGGACAAGCGGCATCAACATTCGCTATAATGAACGTGTGTCAATCAGGAGATAACTTTGTTAGTTCAACTGATTTATATGGCGGAACAGTAAATCTATTCACTCACACACTTAAAAAATTAGGTATTGAATGTAGATATGCAGATCCATCAGATCCAAGTAATTTTGAAAAATTAATTGATGATAGAACAAGATGTTTTTATGCAGAAACTTTGCCTAATCCATATTTAAGAGTATTTCCAATTAAAGAGGTATCTGACATAGGCAGAAAGTACAGTATTCCATTAATTATGGATAATACTGCAGCACCAGTAATTTGTAAGCCTTTAGAACATGGAGCTGCTGTAGTAGTTCATTCACTTACTAAATTTATTGGTGGTCATGGTACGGTAATAGGAGGATGTCTTGTTGATGGAGGTAATTTTGACTGGACCAAGGATCCAAAAAGACAGCCTTTATTTAACGAGCCAGATGCTAGTTATGGTGGCGCGCAATGGGGTGTTGTTGTTCCACAATTGACAGGAGCAAATGTTTCATACGCAGTAAGAGCACGTGTTGTACTATTAAGAGATCTAGGAGCACCATTAGCACCTGATAATGCATGGGGAATAATTCAAGGTTTAGAAACTGTTCCCTTAAGAATGAAACAACATTGTTCTAATGCCGAGAAAGCTGTTGCATTTTTACAAAAACATAAGAATGTAGAGAGAGTTATCTACCCTACTCTTCATAAAGGAGAAATTGGTGAAAGATCCAAAAAATATATGAAGGGTGGAAATGGAGCACTTATAGGTATCGAAGTTAAAGGTGGTGTTGAAGCAGGTAAAAAATTTATAGAATCATTAAAAATGTTTTACCATGTTGCAAATATTGGTGATGCCAGAAGTTTAGCTATTCATCCTGCAACTACCACTCACAGCCAATTAACTGAAGAGGAACTTTTAGCTGCAGGTGTAACACCTGGATATGTAAGGTTGTCTATAGGTATTGAACATCCAGACGATATTATAGCTGATCTAGATCAAGCTTTAGGAGCTTCTGGAAAACCTAGCTTGAAAGCTGTAAGTTAGATCTTGTATTTATAAATAAAAAATAGATACAAGAAGCTACTAAAAATATAGAACTTATTTGGTGCATAGATGCAATCAATATCTGTGCACCATATAATAAAGTAAATATTCCTAAGACAATCTGCAAAATTATAAAAATTCCTAAAACGTTAACTGATTTATATAAATCAGTTTTTTTATTCCTGTAAATATAAAATAATAAATAAAGATAAAATAATCCTATTAAATAAGCTAATTTTCTATGTATAAATTGAACCAAAGAGGGGTCGCTAAAAGCAGATAATTTAAATAAATTAATAACACTGTTATCATTTGGAAAAAATGAGTCGCCCATTAATGGCCAGGAATTATAAATTTTACCTGCATCCATTCCTGA
>CABYVH010000004.1 GCA_902522365.1 uncultured Pelagibacteraceae bacterium | reverse complement strand
TAATAGCTGCTATTAATATATCTCCGTCTTTAATCTCAAAATCTGAATCCGCAACTTTTGCTACTGTTGGTTCAGTTTTTTTGCACACATCTTCAAAAACTTTTATAAAATTTTTAGATGCTTCTGTTAAAAGAACTTTATCTTGAGGTCTTTTTGGTCCAGATATTGTTGGAACCACCGAGGACATGTCTAAAGATAAAGTATCAGTAAAGACAATATCATCGCTTGCCCATAAATTTTGTGCTTTTGCATATTTTTCTACAATTTGAATATTCTCTTTTGATCTTCCTGAAAATTCTAAATATTTTAAAGTTTCTTCATCAATTGGAAAAAAACCACAAGTAGCACCATACTCAGGCGCCATATTTGCAATAGTTGCTCTATCAGCAAGTGTTAGATTTTTTAGACCTTCTCCGTAAAATTCTACAAATTTACCAACTACACCTTTGTCTCTTAACATTTTGACTACTGTTAAAACTAAGTCTGTAGCAGTTGTGCCTTCTGGAAGCTTATTTTTCATTTCAAAACCAACTACTTCTGGTATCAACATTGATATAGGTTGTCCCAGCATACCTGCTTCTGCTTCAATTCCTCCTACTCCCCAACCTAGTACTGATAAACCGTTGACCATTGTAGTATGACTATCAGTTCCAACTAGAGTATCTGGAAATAAATACTCTTTATCTTCAAATTTTTCATTCCACACTACCTTTGATAAATATTCTAAATTTACTTGGTGACAAATTCCTGTACCTGGGGGAACAATTCTAAAGTTATTAAAAGCCTGCTGACCCCATTTTAAAAAAGAATATCTCTCAAAGTTTCTATCAAACTCAATATCAACATTTTCTTTTAATGAATTCTTAGTTGCAAACTTATCAACTTGAACAGAATGATCTATTACAAGATCAACTGAAGAAAGAGGATTGATGGTATCTGGATCTTTATTCTTTTCCTTAACCGTATCTCTCATTGCAGCCAAATCAGCCACAGCAGGAATTCCTGTATAGTCTTGCAGAAGCACTCTTGCTGGTCTATATGCAATTTCGGTTTTAGATTTTTTTGAATTTAACCACTCTTTAATCGCCAAAATCTGCTCTTTATTTACTGTTACATTGTCTTCATATCTAAGAAGATTTTCAAGTAAGACTTTTATTGATTTTGGTAATTTATTTATCCCTTCTAAACCATTTTTTTCAGCTTCTTTTAATGAATAAAAAGAATAATTTTTTCCATTTACTGACAATTCCTTTAGACAATTAAATGAATTTTGGTTTCCTGGTTTCATAATTTAGTAATAAAAAGTTGCAATACAGCTTAATAAGAGTGCCGACATAACATAATTAAACCATTTAATAAATTTCTCATTTGTCGCGAATTTCCTCATAAATTTTCCAATTATAGTCCAAAAAATAATACTAATAACTGCAAATAAAAAAGCAATGCTTAGTATCCAAATTGAATAGGAAATAAAGTTATCACCAGATTCTACGTAGGTAGAAACTGCAATTATAGCAACTATTACTCCTTTTGGATTTAAAAATTGATATAGAAATGTTTCAACAAAATTTACAGGTTTTAGATTATCACTTTCACTTGATGATTTTGAAAATGATATTTTGTAGGACAAATATATTAAAAAAATTGTGCCTGTTAAAATTAAACCTTTTTGGAGTATTGGATAAAGCTTAAATATATTTATTAATCCAAAGTTAATTACTGCTAACATAAATGTAAAACCAAAAATTACTCCCAGCATCAAAGGGATTGTTTTTTTAAAACCATGATTAAATCCTGAGTGAGAGGCAACAATATTATTTGGTCCAGGGGAGCAACTTGTTACAAACATAAACAAGCAAAGAGACAGTAATTCAGGATGCATATTTATGCTACAGGCAAACCATTATCAACTTTTTGAGATGGATGAACAAGAACAACTTTGCCTTCTTTATCTATAGAACCAAGTATTAAAACCTGTGATACAATGCCTGCTATATTTTTTTCAGGAAAGTTACATATACCAACAACTTGTTTTCCAACTAAATTTTCCTCATTATAATAATGAGTTATTTGTGCTGATGATTGCTTAATTCCTATATCTTTCCCAAAGTCAACCTCAACAACAAGAGATGGTTTCCTTGCTTTTTCATTTTTTTTTACCGATATTACTGTTCCTACTCTGATATCTACTTTGTCATAGATGTCGTAGGTTATTTGTTCTTTCATAAATTTAATATATAATTAAAAATAAATGAGTACAGGAAATAAATTAGAAGAGATATATAGGAATTCTATTAAGATACTGAAAGATTTAATTGCATTTAAAACTATATCTGGTGAAAACAATACTCAATTAATTGACTATTGTGATAATATTTTAAATTCATTGGGTGCGGTATCCTTTAGAACATATGATGAAGAAGAAGAAAGAGTAAATTTATTTTCAACTATTAAAGCTAAAAAAGAGAGCAAAAAAAAACCAATTATTTTATCTGGTCATACTGATGTAGTTCCTGTTTCTAAAGGATGGGCAACAGATCCTTTTGATGCAACAATTAAAGAAGATAAACTATTTGGTAGAGGCTCATGTGATATGAAAGGATTTATAGCATGTGCATTGGCATATGCCCCTATTTTCTCTTCGTCTAATTTGGATAGAGATATTCACTTCTCATTTACTTTTGATGAGGAAACTGCTTGCAAAGGTGCGCCTATTTTAATTAAAGAATTAAAAAAAAGAGAAATACATGATTGTATTTGCATTGTAGGTGAACCGACTAATATGAAAATCATAGATGCACACAAAGGGTGCTACGAATATACCACTTATTTTGAAGGTCTTGCAGGTCATAGTTCTCAACCAGATAAAGGTGTGAGTGCAGTTGAATTTGCAGCAAGATATGTAAATAAACTATTAGAACTAAAAGAAAGACTTAAAGAAAGGCAACTTAAAGACTCTATCTTTGATCCTCCATACTCAACTTTGCAGGTTGGTGGAATTTTTGGGGGCATAGCACATAATGTAATTGCAGACAAATGTCATGTGAACTGGGAAACAAGACCAGTAATTAAAGAAGATGGAATTTTTTTAAATAATGAAATAGATAAATTTACTAAAGAAATTCTTTTACCTGAAATGAAAAAAATTTATTCAGAATCCTCAATTAAAAAATATATTATTGGTGAAATAACTGGTTTTGATAGAATTTCTAATTCAGAGGCATGCGAATTTGTTTCAAGTATAACTGGAGATAATTCTAGAGAAGTGGTTTCATTTGGAACTGAAGCAGGACTATTTCAAGAGATAGGGATAAGTACAGTTGTATGTGGACCAGGATCTATAAAGCAAGCTCATAAGATTGATGAGTTTATAAAACTATCTGAAATTAAAAAATGTATTAGTTTTTTAGATGGTGTAAAAAATAAATCTTTGAATTAATTCCAACCACCAATAGATTTTACTTCTAAAAATTCTAATAAGCCTTCTTTTCCACCTTCTCTTCCTATTCCAGAGTGTTTAAATCCTCCAAATGGAGCGTCTACAGCAAGTGAGGCAGTATTTGCAACTATCATTCCTGATCTAAGTTTTCTTGCAACTCTTTTTACTTTTTCTTGATCTTCAGTTTGAATATAGTTTGTTAAACCATAAGGAGTATCATTTGCGATTTCTATTGCCTCTTCTTCTGTTTCAAATGGAATTACCGATAATACTGGACCAAAAATCTCAGTTCTGGCAATTTCCATATTATTATTTACATCAGCAAAAACAGTTGGCTTTACATAATAACCATCTTCAAAACCATCAGGTTTTCCAGGTCCTCCTGCTATTAAATTAGCACCTTCATCTATACCCTTTTTAATTAAACCTTGAATTTTATTATATTGAGTTTCTGATATTACTGGACCTATATGGTCCCCTTCTTTTTGAGGAACATCAACTTTATATTCATTAGCAAATTTTTTTAATCTATTAATTGCATCATCATAAATTGATTTTTCTACCAGCATTCTTGTAGGTGCGTTACATGACTGCCCTGAATTTCTAAAACATCTTGCAGCTCCTCTTTCAATTGCCTCGGAATCTGCGTCTTTAAAAATAATATTTGCTCCTTTTCCGCCTAATTCAAGACTTACTCTCTTAAAGTCTTTTGCTGCGTTTTGAGAAATTAAAGCTCCTGCTCTTGTTGAACCTGTAAAAGATATCATATTTACATCTTTGTGACTGGTCAGTGCATTACCTGTAGTTTCTCCATCTCCATTAACTAAATTAAATACACCTTTTGGAAAACCTGCTTCATCAATAAGCTCTGCAAGTATCATTGATGATAAAGGAGCTAATTCAGAAGGTTTTAAAATCATAGTACACCCTGCTGCTAAAGCTGGGATTACTTTTAAACAAACTTGATTCATTGGCCAATTCCAGGGAGTTATTAATACACAAACTCCTTTAGGTTCATAAAGTATTCTCTGATCTTGTGCGTGATCTCCTAAAGGTTTTTCAAAATCAAAAGCTTTAAGATACTTTATAAATGATTTCGTATGACTGGCTCCTGTACCAGTTTGTAGTTTGGATGCAAAATCTTTTGGAGCACCCATTTCCATCATTATTGACTCCGTGGTATCATTCCATCTTTTTTTATATAGCTCATAAAACTTTTCTAATAGTTTAATCCTCTCCTCTTTTTTTGTAAAACCCCAAGTTTGAAAAGCAGTTTTTGCAGCTGATACTGCATCATCAACGTCTTCTTTTCCACCCAGTGAAATAACCGCACAACTTTTCTCCGTAGCTGGATTTATTACTTGAATATCTTTAGAATTTTTTGGTTCTACCCATTTACCATTTATATAAAAATTTCTTTTTTCTAACATATATTAAGCTATCTGTTCTTTAGGCTTTTGCAAACAAATTTGTCAATTCATAAACAATTGTTGCGGCTGCTAAAGAAGTTACTTCTGCATGATCGTATGCAGGTGCTACCTCAACTACATCTGCTGAAACTAAGTTTAAGCCTGACAATCCTCTTATTACATTTACTATTTCTCTAGTTGTCATACCTGCTATCTCAGGTGTACCAGTTCCAGGAGCAAAAGCTGGATCTAAGACATCAATGTCTATCGACAAATATAAGGCATTGTCTCCTACTCTGTTTCTAATTCTCTCTACTATTTTATCTATACCTTCTGTTTGAAATTCATCACAATGAATTATTTTAAAACCAAAACTTTCATCATTTTTAATATCTTCCCTGCTATAGAGTGGACCTCTAATTCCAACATGCATTGATGCATCATCTAAAAATAAATTTTCCTCTCTAGCTCTCCTAAATGGTGTACCGTGTGTGTAAGGTGCTCCAAAATAAGTATCCCAAGTATCTAGGTGAGCATCAAAATGGACTAATGAAACTGGACCTTTATTCTTTTTATTAATTGCTCTAAGCAATGGAACAGCTATTGTATGATCGCCACCAAGACTAATAATCCCTCCTACTTTATTTAAAAGATCTGTAGCACCAACTTCTATTTGTTTTATAGCTTCATCAATATTAAATGGATTACAGGCAATATCTCCTGCATCAGCAACTTGTTGCACTTTAAACGGTTCAACATCGTAACTTGGGTGATAATTTGTTCTCAAATGCCTTGAAGCTTGCCTTATACTTTGAGGTCCAAATCGTGCTCCAGGTCTGTAACTAGTTCCAGAGTCAAAAGGAACTCCTACAATTGCTACATCACAACTTTCAACATCTCTTAATTCAGGCAATCTAGCGAAAGTTGATGGTCCCGCATATCTTGGTACTTTTGTTCCACTTACTGGTTGGATTGGTTTTTTATTTTTATCTTTCAATTTTTAGAGCTATTTTTATGAATAAATTCAGCTGCTTTTTTAAAATCATTGATATTTTTTTGATACATGGAAAGCTCTTTATTTGAATTTGAAGAAACTAGAATTATTACTAAAGCAATTATAATAGCTGCAGCATAATAAAATGGCATTTTTTTCTTCCAAGATATTAGAATTTTTGTTGCATTATCTACTTGTTTTTTTGTTGGTCTATTTGCCATAATATTAGTTTACCAGAGGTTTACCAGTTTTCAATGTATGTTTAATTCTTTCTTGAGTTTTTTCTGTCTCAATTAGCTTCATAAATGCATCTAACTCTAATTTATACAAATCATCCTCTGATAAAGTTTTTTCTAAAGTAGTATCTCCACCACTTAAAACTTTTGCTAGCTCTTTTCCAACTTCCATACCATGATCAAGAATAATTTTTTCATTGTATAATTTTTCTAACATTTTTACCATTTTGTCATAAACACTTTTTCCAGAAAGTTTAAATGTACATTCATCTGGAGGAGAAAAATATTTATTATTTTGAATTATCTCTTTAGAAACCTGTAATAAACTATTTCTACTCATTATTTTTTTATCCTCTGGTCTTAAATATTTTAATGGTTCAGCTTCAATTGGTGATGTTGCAGTTTTAGCATATCCAATAATATCAAAAACTTTTAAAGGAGCATAATCAGAATCATTTTTAGCTTCTTCAGTTTGAGACCATCTCCAAAGCATTTCTTTACATCCTCCGCCTGCTGGAATTAATCCAACCATAGTCTCAACTAAGCCAACTACAATATTGTTATGGGATGCAACGAAATTACTTTGACATAAAACCTCAAAACCACCACCCAATGCCAATCCTGATGGCGCTGATACAACTGGATATTTAGAATATTTTAAATGTTTACAGGTCTCTTGAAAATATTTAACAAACTTTTCAATAGATTTAAAATCTCCTTTGTCTGCAAAATTCATTGTGTAAGACAAATTTACACCTGCTGAAAATTGCATTGCCTCATTTATTATTATTAAAGGTTTGTCTGTTGCATTTTTTAAGCTATCCATTGAGTCATAATCTAAAGCATTAGCCTTAGTTGTGAATTCAACAATATTAAAATCATCAAATCTATAGATCTCAGCAGAGTTATTTTTATCTAATTTAGTTGCTTTAGGTTTTATTTTTCCTAAAGTTTCTAAATCAGTGTATTGTTGTCTTTCACCATAAAAATTTTCGTCTTTACTTTGTGATAAGCTTTCAAGAAACTTATTGTTTTCAAATGCATCTATTCTTTCAAAAAAATCCTTAACACCGATTTCTTTTAACATTTCAAAAGGTCCCTTAGACCAGTTAAACCCTAGTCTCATTGCTTCGTCGATATCATTAAATTTATCTGTAATGCCTGGAACTAAAGATGAAGCATATTTAATAATTTTAGAGATTACAGACCATGCATATTCGCCGTATTTATCTTTTCTGTTTATAAGACCAACAATATCCATTTTATGTGATCCTAAATTGAACTTTTTAGATAGTGAATATTCCCCTGTTTCTAGGTTTATTCCCTCTAGAATTTTTTTATTATCAGACTTATTCATTCTATAGAAACCACCTTTTCCTTTTCTTCCAGTGTACCCAGTTTCTATAAGTTGTTTAACTAATGGTATTTCTTTTGCTACTATTTGAAAGTCATCTGTTTCTGGTAGTTCTTTTATAAAACTTTTTAAAACATCGGCCATCAAATCAATTCCAATTAAATCATAAAGACCAAAAACACCTGTTTTTGGTATTCCCATTGGTCTTCCAAAAACTGCATCTGCTTCTTCAATTGTTAATTTCATTTTAAAAGCCTCCGTCATGGCCACTTGCATAGCGTAGACACCTATTCTATTTCCTAAAAATCCTGGAGTGTCATTACAAATTAATGTTCCTTTACCTAAATCTTTTTCACAAAAACTTTTAAGTGAATTTATTTGATCTAAATCATTATTCTCATTTTTCACAATTTCTAATAAATCCATATACCTAACTGGGTTAAAAAAGTGAGTTATACAAAAATCTTTCTTTTCATCATCTGAAAGTTTTTCTGAAAGGACTTTAATTGGGATAGAAGATGTATTTGAAGAAACTATTGAACCTTTTTTTCTTTGTTTAAAAATTTTTTCATAAATATTATGTTTAATATCAATTCTCTCGACAACTGCTTCAACAATCCAATCGGCTTCACTTACTTCGTTGAAATTATCATTTATATTACCAACATTAATATTATTAATTTTTGATTTATCTATTAATAAGGGAGGCCTTGATTTTAAAATTCTCTCTCTAGCTTTTTCAGAAATTTCAGTGGTTAAGTCTAATAATGTTACTGGAACATTTGCATTACATAATTGAGCAGCTATTCCGCTACCCATTGTGCCTGATCCTATGACTACTACTTTGTTAATTTTCATAATGAGAATAAGTGCTTATAATAAATATCTTCTTCAAGAGCAACTTAAAGCCACTAAATATTTATTATTATTATTTAATTATTTTTGTAATTGATGGAATTATTGCCACTGCCAGTGCAATTTTGAATAATTCACTTGGTAAAAAAGGATATAGGCCACCAGCTAATGCTTTATCATAACCTATAACTGAGCCTAAATACCCCACCCCAACAATAAAAATGATAGAAGTTGCTATTAAAAGTGAAATTAAACTTTTGATATAAGAGTCGTTAAAATTTCTTTCTGCTAAATATCCCACAACTCCGGCAGCAATTGTCATTCCATAAAGGTAACCAGCTGTAGGGCCAGTTAAATAAAGCAATCCACTTCCTTTTGCAAAAACTGGAAGGCCAATAGCACCCTCAAAAAGATATAGCACTAGGGTAAAAAATGCCAACTTAGAACCAAATGTCATTCCAATTATGAAAACAACGAAAGTTTGCATCGTCATTGGGACTGGCCAAAATGGAACTTGAACTTTTGATGAGAAAGCTAGAATAAGCGTACCTATTAACATCAAAGAAATATTCTGAAAATAAATATTTATTCTAAAATCTGATAATAAATTTTTGATTAATGTAGAATTATTTTTCATCCTAAAATCTATTTAAACATAGTTGAATAAAAATATAAAATAATAAATATAAAATATTAAATAATCTGGGCTTTTTGTAATTCTTTTAAAGGTATATGGCATCTAATTGAGTTTCCACTAGTAGTTAATTGCCAAGGTGGTATCTCGTTCTTACAAATATCCCCAACTATTCTTGAACACCTTCCCTGAAAACTACATCCTTTTTTTGGTGGTTTTTCCTCTACAATATCTTCGGCAACTAATTTTGGTTTGATATCTGGATCTGGTTCCAATACAGCCCCCAATAATACTTCTGTATAAGGATGAGAAGGAAATTGATAAACATCCTTAGATGGTCCTACTTCACATAATCTTCCTTGATAAAGAACAGCAACCCTATCACTTATGGCTCTAACGACAGCTAAATCATGTGAGACAAATATATATGTAGTTCCAAAATCTTCTTTAAGCTGTTGTAACAAATTAAGCACTGCTGCTTGAACCGAAACATCCAGTGCTGAAGTTACCTCATCGCATAAAATTATGTCAGGTTTTGCAGCGAACGCCCTTGCAACGGCTACTCTTTGTTTTTCACCACCAGACAATTGTCTGGGATATCTGGACATGTAAAATTCACCAAGTCTTACCTTTTCCAAAAGTTCTATTATATTTTTTTTTAACTCTTCACCTTTAAGACCAAAATATAATTTCAATGGTTGTGAAATAATTTCCTCGACTGTGTGATTTGGATTTAAAGACTCGTCTGGGTTTTGAAAGATTAATTGAATAATTCTTAATTCATTTGGATTTCTTAATTTCAAGTCAGAAGGTAACTGCCTATTTTGATCAAAAGTTATTATACCATCCTTTGTTCTAAGTAAGCCTGCTATAGATTTGAGAATAGTTGATTTTCCACTTCCGGACTCACCTACTAAAGCTATAGTTTCTCCTTTTTTAATATTAATATTAATATCTTTGACAGTTGGATTATCATCAGTAATTTTATTAAACACCTGATCCAAAAGTTTTTGTTTAGCATAACTTATTGAAACTTCAGATAAGGTTAATATTTCCTTATCTTGCGAGTTAGTGTTAATTTTTTTAACATTTTGATTTACTTCGTTATCATTCATTAGATTTTTGTAGTTAAAACATTTAATGCTAGTTTTTAAATCTTCCAAATATTCTAAATCGGGCGAATTATTTTTACATTTATCTGATGAAAAATTACATCTATCATAAAAACTGCATCCTCTTGATATTGAGCCTGGCTGAGGTTGGCTTCCTGGCATAGACTCTGGCAATCCTGCTAAAGATAATTTTGGAATAGATTTTAATAATCCAAATGTGTAGGGATGTATAGGTTTTTTGAGAATGCTTCTTGATGGACCTTCCAAAACAATTTCTCCAGAATACATCACAATAATTCTGTCACTTACTTGAGCTATTGCTCCAAGATCATGGCTCACATAAACCATTGAGGTGCCTGTATCTTTTGCAATAAATTTCAATAGTTCTAAGACATGAGCTTGAGTAGTAACATCCAAACCTGTGGTAGGTTCGTCTAAAAGTAATAAATCTGGTTTTCCAGCAAGTGCCATGGCAACTGCCACTCTTTGTTGTTGTCCACCAGAAAGTTCATGCGGGTACCTTAGTGCTATTGTGTCTGGTGAAGGAAGTCTTACTTTATTTAATAATTCTGAGATTTTTTCGTCTCTTTGCTGTTTATTTAAATTTGAATGCAGCTGTAATGCTTCATCTATTTGATAACCTATCTTCAGATTTGGTGTTAATGCTTGACCTGCGTTCTGAGGGATCATTGCAATCTTTCTCCCTCTAATTTTTTCTAATTCTCTACTATTCATTGTAAGAAGATTTGAAGAGTTAAATTCACATTTTCCACCAATTGTATAAAGACCATGTTTCACATAGCCCATCATGGCTAATGCAAGAGTGCTTTTACCTGATCCAGATTCTCCTACTATTCCGACTGTTTCTCCTTTTTTAATATTTGTACTAATATTTTTTAGAATTAAAATCTCCTCTCCTTTTTTACTTCTAAATCCAATAGATAAATTTTTGACGTTTTGAATTATTTCAAACATAAACTATACCGGTGCTTTAGTTGCTCTATCAATACCTAAGGCTTTTGCAAAAGCATCTGCGGTTAGATTAATTCCAATTATTAAACTACTTAGACCAACAATTGGAGCTATGACAGACCAATATGCAAAGGACATTAACCCTCTACCGTTTGATATCATTAACCCCCAATCTGGTGTTGGAGGACTTACTCCAAAACCTAAAAAAGATAATGAACTAAATCCAAGTAACATCCATGACCATCTCATAGCTCCCTCAACTAAGATGGCGTCTCTCACGTTTGGAATTATTTCATTCCACATGATTGAAAAATTACTGTGGCCTCTTGCTCGAGCAGAAACTATAAAATCCTTAGCTATAACATCGTGTGTAGCTGCTCTTGCAACTCTCACAATTCCTTTTCCATAAAAAAAACCAAGAGCTGGTATTAAAACTTCAGTAGTAGTTCCAAGCAAAGAAACTATTAAAAGCATTGCTAATATCCATGGAATAGACAAAAATGCATCAACAACTCTCATTACGACATCATCAATTTTTCCTCCAACTAAACCACAGAATATTCCTAATAGACCTCCCCAAAGCAATGCTATTAGTGAACCAAAAAATGTTACGGTTAGAGCAGTTCTTCCACCTAAAATTGTTCTTGTGAAAACATCTCTTCCAAGATCATCTGTTCCAAACCAAAACTCAGAGGATGGTGCTGAAAGCATCATAGCTGGGTCTATTGCTTTATAATCGTAAGGGGCAATGTATGGACTAATTAGAGCTAACGTTATGTGAAAAACTAATATACTTAAGCCAATAAAACCAGATGGTTTTGAAGCCATAGTTTTCAAAACTTCTAAAACCTTTGAAAAGGAACTTTTTTTTCCTTCCTCTGTAATGTTATTAGTTTTCATTTTATTTTCTTATTTGTAAAGTTTTTAGTCTTGGATTTAACATCAACGTCATCAAATCTGCCAATAAATTTATACTAACATATATTGATGCAAGAATGAGTGCTAAAGCTTGAACTACTGGCAAATCTCTATTGGAGATAGACTCTATAACTAGTCTTCCAAGTCCAGGGTAATTAAATACGACCTCTGTTACAACTACTCCTCCTAATAACCAAGCAATAGTTAAAGCTACAACATTTATTGCAGGTAAAAGCGCATTAGGTAAGACATGTTTAAATACCATTTTCCAATATGGTACTCCTTTAAGAATCGCCATTTGCACGTAATCACTTGCCATAACCTGAATAACACTAGACCTAACCATTCTTGCCATATGGGCTGTCATTATCATTGCAATAGCAATTACAGGTAAAATTATATTTGGTAACAACTCAAAAAAAGTTACATCAGTTGGAACAATTACAATACCTGGAAGCCACTCCAGCCATATCGCAACAATCAAAATTAATAAAGTTGCACTTATAAACTCAGGAATAGTCATAGCAAATATTGTAACTGTTGAGATAGCAACATCAGGAAGTCTATCTCTCCAAAGTGCAGTAACTATTCCTAAAATTAGTGCTATTGGAATTCCAATGAGTATAGCAGCAGAAGCCAAGACTAGAGAGTTTTTAATTTTTGGTCCTAGAACATCTTTAATTGGCATTTCTCCACTTAAAGAATAGCCAAAGTCACCTTGAATAGCGTTTAATGCCCACGATACATATCTCTCATATGCAGGAACATTCAAGCCTAGCCTATTGTAACAAGCTTCTAATTGCTCACCAAACGCTTGCCTTTCAAGGTAAGTTGTACAAGCATCTCCTGGTAAAATCTCTGTACCAACAAATGTAATAAGGGATACAATGAACAAGGTAATTAAACCTAGTAAAATTCTTTTTATAATTAAAAATAACATAACGAATAAACTAAATTTTAAATTAAATATTTAGAAAAGAAAGAGGTTTTACAGGCCTAATTAAAGGCCTGTAAATAAAAGATTGATTAGTTTACTTTTACTGTGTGCCATCTTACTGAAAAAACCTCAACTTCATCAAGATTTTTTACCTTAGAAGATGTAACAACTAATTTAGAAACGTGATATGGAATTAAAGTTCCAGCTTCCTCAAACAATGTTTTTTGAGCATTGATATAGGCAGCTTTTCTTTTTTTGAAATTTAACTCACCTCTAGCATCTGCAAGATTTTGATCAAAAGCAGGGTTTTTGAAGTAAGATTCGTTCCATTTTGCACCACTGTGATATATTTCATGTAAAGCACTATCAGCAGGTCTTTCATTCCAACGTGTCATTGCAACAGCTTTTTTCATCCAAGTTTCATTCCAATAACTTTTTGAAGGTGTCATTTGAATGTCAACTTTAATATTTGCTTTAGCAAGTTGTTGTTGCAGAACTTCTGCAATAGTTGGCCATGTTGGTTCTTTTGTTGATACGTGAATAGTCATTTCTATACCATCTGGGTATCCAGCTTCTTTAAGTAATTTTTTAGCTGTAGCTGATTGTTGTGGACACTTCTTATCCATTCTATATTGGTCGGAAGGTGCAACTGGTGTATCACAAGATACTGTTGCTGCTCCGCCCATAACTAGATCTACCAATTCTTGTCTATCAACAGCTATTCTAACTGCTTTTCTTACTCTAGCATCATCAAAAGGTGCAGTATCAGTTCTCATTACCATACCTCTCCAGTTTCCAGTAGGTATTACAGATACATTAAACTTTGAATTACCATCAAATATTTTTTTCTGATTAAATGGTACATATCTGTTCATATCTATTTGACCAGTAAGAAGAGCTTGAACTCTAGCTTGACCATCAGGTATTGCTATAACGTGAACCTCTGAAATTTCTGGTGCACCTTCCCAATAATCTGCATTTGCTTTTAGAATTGTTGTTCCTTCAGCATCAAATTTTTCTACTTTAAAAGGACCAGTTCCTATTCCAGTTTTTCCAATAGTATCTCCAGATCCATTAGGAATCATTCTTAATCTGTAGTCAGTTAATAAAAGTGGAAAATCTGCAAAAGAAGTATTCAACTTCATTTTAACAGTATGTGAGTCAACAACTTCAATGTCTGTTACTGAACTCATACTTTTTTTTGCAGGCGATCCAATTTCTGGATCTTTAACTCTCATTAAAGAATATTTTACATCTTCGGCGTCAAAATCAGAACCATCATGGAATTTTACACCTTTTCTTAAGTTAAAAGTCCACTCAGTTGCATCCGCATTTGCTGACCAGTCTGTTGCTAGTTCAGCTGATGTAACTCCTTTAAGATCTTTTCTAACAAGACGGTTTTGGGTCATGATTACAACCTGAAACAAACGTCCCTTAGTAATTGCGTCTAAATTTGTATCTTTTCCAAAACCTAGATCATGCGATATTTTAAAAACACCGCTAGATGCATTAGCAAAAGAAAATGTTACAAATAGTGATACCAATGTAATTGATATCAATTTAAAAATGTTTTTCATAATTTCCTCTCTTTAAAAAGAGGAAAGGTAACAATTAGACAGTTATATAGCAACAGTGAAAATGATTGTTTTTTATTTGTTTTATTGATTTATTTTGATTATCTAGAAATAATTTAATGAAAAGTTTAATTGATAAATATAGGTTTACTGTAAAGCCTGTTAGCTTAGAAAACTCAAGTTCTGTAGAGCTTGCAAGATCAATTCAAGTTCACCCTCTTACTTATCAAGAACTACCATACGATCCAGAATATTCAAATTATGCAGGAAGGTTAACGCTTGAGAGATTGTCTAACGTCAGTCCTGATGAAATGTATTGGAAAGGAAGACAAGAAATAATTTTTAGACATACAGGAGAGCATCCTTTTGAAATTTCAGGCCCAGATGCTCTTAAATTATTACAAAAAATATTTCCAAGAGATATTTCAAAAATTTCAAAAGGGAGATGTTCTTATCAGTTTGCTTGTTATCATGATGGAGGAATGATTACAGATGGAATTCTATTAAAAATTGATGAAAATAAATATTGGTTTGCTCAAGCAGATGGGGATCTTTTTTCTTGGTACAAAGCTCACTCTAAAAATATGGATGTTCAAATAAAAGATCCTGACGTATGGGTAAGTCAAATTCAAGGCCCTTTATCAATGAAACTGTTAGAAAATATAGCAGATGGATTTTCTGAGAATGATTGGAAGTATTTTGATTGGAAAGAATTACAAATCTTAGATCAAAAAGTAATTGTAAGTCGAAGTGGTTTTACAAATGAGTTAGGTTGGGAAATTTATTTTCGACCTGAAAATGAAACTGAAAAAATAGGAGATTACATTCTTGAGGAAGGAAAAAAATTAGGTATGATTTTAGTTGCCACTCCAGGTTTTAGATGTAGAAGAATTGAGGCAGGTCTACTATCTGCAGGACAAGATTTTACAAAAAAAACAAATCCATTTTCGGTTGGTCTTGGGCGTTTTATAAATTTTGATAAAGAAGATTTTATTGGAAAAGAAGCTCTCATGACATCAGATAAAAAATGTAAAACATGGGGAATTAGAGTTGCAGAGGGAACTGCTATTAAAGGTGAGAGTATCAAAATAAATGAAAAAAATATTGGTAAAATAACTTCTAGTACTTGGTCGCCATATCAAATTTGTGGAGTTGGCATTGTGCACCTCGATAATAATGAAAATGGACCAGGAGATGTTGTCGATGTTAAATGCACTGATGGAAAAGTACATAAAGGAGAAATCTGTAAATTGCCAATGTATGACGCAAAAGGAGAAATAGTTAGAGGTCTAAATAGAAATATTCCTAAAGTGCCTAATCCTTGGGCTGGTATTAAAACCACGAATTAAAAAATTTATTTAGTGAAGGGTAAAAAACAAATAATAGCAGTTGGAGGTGGTGGATTTACTCATAATGAAGATAGCGATTTAGATCAGTTTTTTTTAGATCAAATAAGTAAAGAAAAATGCTCTATAGGATTTTTACCAACCGCTAGTAATGATGATTCCAGAAAAACTGATCTATTCTATAAAAGATTTAAAAATACTAACTTTAAAGTTTCTCATTTCAATCTTATTTCAAAAATTAAGGGTTTTGAAAACTGGATTTCAAATTTAGATGCTATTTATGTTGGTGGAGGAAATACTAAATTCATGCTCGATTTATGGAAAAAAAATAATTTATTTGAAATTTTTAAAGAAATTTATAACACAGGAATTATTCTTTCTGGTGTAAGTGCAGGGGCTGCATGTTGGTTTGATTATTTTCTGACAGACTCAGATGGGCCTGGCTTCAAACCATTACGTGGCATAGGGCTTATATCTGGAAGTTTTACCCCACATTACTCAAATGCAAAAAGAGCAGATAAATACAGAGAAAATATAAAAAATAAAACTATACCTAGTGGTGTAGCTATAGATGATGGAGTTGCAGTACTTTTTATTGACGGAAAACCAACTGAGGTTTATTCTTCCAGAGAAAGTCATAATGCTTATTTTGTTGATCAAAATAAACAACTTAATTTAAAAGAATATATTAAAGTTAATAATGAGTGATAATATTTTACCAAGTCAAAAAATTTTTAGCATTAAAGATGCAAGAGAATTGTCACGTAAACGATTGCCTAAATTAGTTTTTGATTTTATCGATGGAGCATCTGGAGATGAAAAACTAGCTGAAATAAATAGCAGAGCATTAGATCAAATTAGACTTGAACCTAAAGTTTTGAGAAATGTTGAGAAAAGATCTCTTAAGAAAAAAGTATTGGGTTATGATTTTGATTTTCCTTTTGGTTTTGCTCCGATGGGTATGACTAATTTATCATGGCCTGGCGCAGACTCTATGTTAGCAGCTGAAAGTGCGAGAAATAATATACCTACTTGTGTTTCTATGGCTTCTACAACAACTTTAGAAAAAATGTACGAACTTTCAGAAGGTCACTCATGGATGCAGCTATATATATTTCAGGATGAAAATTTTGTCATGGAACTTTTAGATAGAGCTAAGAATACAGGATACGAAGTTGCAATATTAACTGTAGATGTTCCTGTGCTATCCAGACGAACTAGAGATGATAAAAATGGTTTCTCCTATCCTTTTAAAATAGGTCCAAAACAATTTTTTGATTTTGCAACTCATCCTACTTGGTCTTTATCGACTTTGCTAAGTGGCATTCCTAAACCAATGAATTACGTTACATCTAAAAGTGGAGATGGTATTTTTAAAAGAAAAGAAAGCAGAGGTTCTACTGATTGGGATACACTTAAAAGAGTAAGAGATAAATGGAAAGGTAAACTTATAATTAAAGGAGTAATGTCTCCTGCTGATGCAAAACAAATAAAAGAAGCTGGTGCAGATGCAATTCAAGTTTCAAATCATGGTGGTAGACAATTAGATAGTGCTACAGCAGCAATAAATATGCTTCCATTAATCAGAAAATCAGTGGGAAGCGATTTCCCTTTAATTTTTGATAGTGGAATAAGAAGTGGAAGTGATATTGTAAGAGCACTTGCATTTGGTGCTGATTATGCAATGATTGGAAGGCCCGTAATGTATGCAATGGGTGCTGATGGAAGAAAAGGATTAAGGAGAATTGTGGAAATAATCAAAGAAGAAGCCAGCACGACACTTGGGTTAGTGGGATTAAACGATATTAATGATGTAACTTCTAATATAGTAATAGATAATGCTGTAAATAAGGTAAATTACTAAATGAGCGAAAACAAAATTAGAGGTGGGGCTTTACTTGCGAGGGCTCTAAAAGACAAAGGAATTAGTAAAGTTTTTACTCTTTCGGGAGGTTTTTGTAATCCAGCAATTGAGGGTTTTGCTGAATGCCAAATTGAAGTTATAAACACTCCTCATGAGCAGATTGCAGGTCACTTAGCGGATGGTAATACAAGAATTACTCGTAAACCATCAGTATGCTTAGTTGGACCCGAAGGATTTACAAATGCAGTCCCTTCAATGATGGAGGCTTGGGGTGAGAGAAGTCCAATTATTTACATTACAGGATCTAGCAGTCTTAAAAGACAAGGCTCAGGTGGTTTTAAAGAAATTGATGATGTTTCAATTGCAGCCCCTTTAACCAAATATAGTGCCAGCATTACTGATGGAACTAGAATAAGAGAATTTGTAGACAAAGCATATCATATTGCAACTAATGGATATCCAGGTGCTGTACATCTTAGTCTTCCTGTTGATATTATGTTTTCATCTTTTGCAGAGGAAGTTGGTTTAGAAGAAAGACCATATTCTCAAAAAGCAAAACCTATAGCCAAAGCGTGGCCAGATCCAAATTCACTCTCTAAAGTCTTAGAACTTGCTTGTAATTCAAAAAAACCAGTTATTATTGGTGGACACGGTGTTTGGTGGTCACATTCAGAAAAAAATCTTGAGGCAGCTGGTAATAATTTAAATATACCAATTTTTAATGTCCCGTATCATCAAAAATTATTAGGAGAAGAAGCTAACGCTTATATGGGCTTAGCTGATATACATCAATATCCTCCTTCAGAATTTGCATTACAAAATTCAGATCTGGTTCTTGTCGTTGGAGCACGATTAGATAATCAATTGAATTTTGGAAATCCACCTTTTATACCTGAAACAACAAAATTAGTTTGTGTGAATGGTTCACATGAAGAATTAGAACTTAATAGAGCTGCAGATTTTAGTTTATTAAGCGATCCTGGTGTTTTTTTAGATACATTATCCAACTTAAAAAAAAATAATAAATGGTCTTTAGATACAAATTGGTTTGAAGAGAATAAAAAAAAGAAGAAAGAATGGGTAGATAAATCATTAAAAGATTTAGAAATTGAAGCTGAAGCAACAAAAAAAAATGGAGGAAAAATTCACCCTCTACAACTTTCATTGGATGTTCAAGATGCGATGGGTGAAAATGATTGGCTTGTTATCGACGGTGGAAATACTCATTTTTGGTCTGAAATTGCAATTAATATCGCAGGTGCTAAAGGGAAAAAATTAAAAGGAATATTACATCCTGGAACTTTTAGCATGTTAGGTGTTGGGGTTTCATTCGCTCTATCTGCAAAAAATCATAATCCAGATTCAAATGTAGTTCTAATTAGTGGTGATGGTGCGTTTTTATCAGGAGGTATGTCTATTGAAAGTGTATTTTATCAGAAAAAACCTATTACTGTTGTAATCGATAATAACGGGGGTCTTGCTTCAATTGGCCAACAACAGGAAAGGTTATTTAAAAGTGGAAAAAGTGTAGGAACTGATTTTCGTGATATACCATTTCATAAGATATTTGAGGGTTTTGGAGGACATGGAGAATTAGTTAATAAAAGAGAAGAATTAGGTCCAGCACTTAAAAGAGCTATGGAAAGTGGAAAACCAGCATGCGTAAATGTTAAAGCAAAACCTGTATTAAGCCCAATAGTATCTGCAGTTGCAAGCAAAAGAGAAAAATCATCAATAGAATAATTGTGGCAACTTTCTCTTCTCATTTATTAGACGCAACAAATGGCTCGCACGCTGCAAACGTTGATGTAATTATTTATCAAGTTCATGAAAGTGGAGAAAAAAAAGTTTTCTGTGAAACTAAATCTGATGAAGGTGGTCGAATACTTCAAGAATTTGAATTAAGTAAAGATGACTGCAAGTGTGATTATGAAATGGTTTGTAAAACTGGCAATTATTTTTCAGAAAAAAAAATAATTTCAGAAATTAACATTAAATTTAAAATGGAAGATCAAAATAAAAAATATCATATCCCAATTATAATTTCTAAAAATAGCTATACAGTTTGGTGGTCTAAATAAAATGAGTAAAGAAAATTTAATTCCTCAAAAAAATATAAAATTAAATATGTCTAGACGTATCAGGCGAACTCCATTTACAAATAAAGTAGAGGAATGTGGTGTGTCAGATTTTACTGTAGTTAATCATATGCTACTGCCAAAAGGTTTTAAAAATACCGTTGAAGAAGATTACTGGCATTTAAGAGAACAGGTTCAAGTGTGGGATGTGTCTTGTCAAAGACAAGTACAAATTACAGGTCCAGATGCTGAAAAACTTGTACAAAAAATGACACCCCGATCCATAAAAAAAATGGAAACCGGTAAATGTTTTTATATTCCAATAATTGATGAAACAGCCGGTATGATTAATGATCCAGTTTTATTAAAGTTAGACGATGATATGTTTTGGATTTCAATTGCTGATTCAGATATTTTGCTATGGGCAAAAGGTATTGCATTAGGATCAAAATTAAATGTAGAAATTATTGAACCAGATGTTTATCCATTAGCTATTCAAGGTCCTAAATCTGAAGATCTTTTAATTTCAATTTTTGGTGAGGATATAAAGAAGTTAAAATTTTTTAATTTTAAAGTATTTGATTTTTTAGGAACTAAACAAATTATTGCTAGATCAGGATATAGTAAACAAGATGGTTTTGAAATATATTTTAAAGGATTTGAGACGCACTTTAATGAAGTAGAGCTTGGAGAAAAACTTTGGGATACTGTGTGGGAGAATGGACAAAAATTTAATATTTCTCCAGGATGCCCAAATTTAATTGATAGAATTGAGGCAGGGTTAATGTCTTACGGAAATGATTTTACAAGAGAAAATAATCCTTTGGAGTGTAATCTTGAAAAATACTGCAAACAAGAAGATGATCACGATTTTATAGGTAAAGAAGCTTTAAGAAAGATCCAATCTGATGGAATAGTTCAGAGAATGAGAGGAATTTTGTTTGATGGAGATCCATGTAAGCCAACCAGTGTGCCTTTACCAGTATATTCAAAAGATAATACAAAAATTGGACAAATTGCTTCTGGAATATATTCTCCAAGATTTAAAAAAAATATAGGCCTTTCTATGATTTTAAAAGATTACTGGGAAATTGGAAATGAGGTTTTTGTAAATACTTTCAATGGAAAAAATAGAAAAGGCATTATAACTTCTTTACCATTTCCAGATTAACCTTATATTTATTATTATGTTTAAACCTGTAATTGCCGGCTTCTCTAGATCACCTTTTACAATGGCGAGAAAAGGTGCACTCATAGACATAAAGCCAGTAAATTTATTAGCAGAGGTGATTAAAAATTTAGTTTCCAAATCTAATGTTAAAAAAGATGATATTGAAGATATAGTTGTAGGTTGCGCTTTCCAAACTGGAGAACAGTCATTTAATATTGGAAAGCTAACAACATTTTTAACTAATATGGATGTCAAAACTTCAGGAATGACAGTTGATAGATGGTGTGGTTCTTCTATGGAAGCCATTCATATTGCTGCAGGTAAAATTTCATTGGGTGCAGGAAAAGTATTTATATGTGGAGGTGTTGAAAGTATGACCAGAGTAAATACAGGGTTTGATCCAATACCTTATCCTGAAAATAAAAATGATAATCCTCATGTATACTTTTCAATGGGAACTACTGCTGAAAATGTTGCTAAAAAATATCATATCTCAAGAAGTGAACAGCAGGAATTTGCAATCTCAAGTCATCAAAAAGCGCATGAAGCTCAAACAAAAGGAAATTTTAAAAATGAAATAGTATCTATTGGAGATTGTGATACTGATGGAAATATCAGACCAGGAAGCACAATGGAAAAGTTAGATGGATTAAAACTTGCATTTGATGAAAATGGCACTGTTACAGCAGCAACTTCTTCACCTTTAACCGATGGTGCAGCTGCAACATTAATTTGTGAAGAAAGTTATGCGAAGGAAAATAATTTAAATATCTTGGGAAGAATTGTCTCTACGGCAGTAGAAGGTTGTGACCCCGACTATATGGGATTAGGTCCAATTGGAGCATCAAGGAAAGCTTTAGAAAGAGCTAATTTGTCAGCAGATAAAATTGATATTGTTGAATTAAATGAGGCTTTCGCTTCGCAATCTTTAGCATGCATTAAAGATTTAGGTATAGACAAAGATAAAGTTAATTTAGATGGTGGAGCACTTGCTCTTGGACATCCTCTTGGAGCGACAGGTGCAAGAATTACAGGTAAAGCTGCTGAATTACTTCAGAGAGAAAATAAAAAGTATGCTTTATCTACTCAATGCATTGGTTTGGGTATGGGAATTGCTACAGTAATCGAGTCTGTTAACTAACTATCTATTTATTCCTCTTAATCTTTCAGATCTTCTTCTTAAAAGCTCAGCTGTCAGTAAAATTAATATTGATAAAACAATTAAACATGTTGCTACAGCTAAAATTGTAGGACTAAGTTGCTCTCTAAGACCAGTCCACATTTGAACTGGTATTGTAGTGTTATCTAAGCCAGCCAAGAATAATACCACCACAACCTCATCGAAAGATGTAACAAATGCAAATAAACCACCAGAAATAACTCCAGGTAATATTAATGGTAAGGTAATTTTCATAAAAGTATTGAAAGGATTGCTGCCCAAACTAGATGCAGCTCTAGTTATGCTATGATCAAACCCTGATAGAGTTGCAGTAACTGTAATTACCACAAATGGAGTTCCTAAAATAATATGGGCTAAAATTATACCTAAATGTGTTGCGGCTAAACCTGCTTTTGCCATAAAAAAGAAAATTGCAACACCTGAAATAATTAAGGGAACTATCATGGGAGAAATTAAAATCGCCATTATCAAACCTTTATAGGGCATATGTCTACTGCTCAAACCTAAGGCGGCTAATGTACCAAGTATAATTGAACCAATGGTTGCAAATATTGCAATTATAAAACTATTTTTTGCAGCTAAGCCCCAAGGGTTTTTTGTTCCATAGACCATATCTTCGTACCATCTCGTAGAAAATGCATCTGGATCAAGTCTTTTCATTCCATCTGTAAAAACTAAAAATTCTTCTGCATTAAATGATAATGGAAAAATTACAAACAATGGTGCAATTAAAAAGAAAAATACACATCCACATACAAAAAGATAAAAATAATGCCAGATTCTATAATGGGGTTCAGTATATTTTGGTAAAGCCATAATTATCCCAGTTTGATATTATCAACTCCCACAAGTTTGTTATAAATCCAATAAATAACTAATACTCCAGTCAACAACATTAATCCCATTGCAGAAGCAAAACTCCAATCTAAAGTACTTTTCATATGATAAGCTATCTGATTACTTATAAGTGTTCCAGATGCTCCTCCTACCAGAGCTGGGGTTATGTAATAACCAATCGCAAGTATAAAAACTAATAGGCAGCCTGCTCCAATTCCAGGTATTGTGAGTGGAAAATAAATCTTAAAAAAAGCTACTCCAGGAGTTGCGCCTAAAGATTTTCCAGCTCTCATTAAACTTGGAGAGATTGTTTTCATTACACTATACAAAGGTAATACCATAAATGGTAAAAGTATTTGTGTCATCGCAACATAAGTCCCTGTTTTGTTATACATCATCTCTGGCCTATTATCGTCTGCAACAAGGCCGATCCATACAAAGAAGTCATTTACCAGTCCTTGTTGTTGTAACAAAATCATCCAACTGGCAGTTCTCACAAGTAGTGAGGTCCAAAATGGAAGCAACACACAAATCATGAGCAAATTACTATACTTCATTGGAAGAGTTGCTAATAAATGTGCAATTGGATAAGCCATTAAAAAACAAAAAAGAGTTACAAAAAAAGCTACCTCTAACGTTCGTGACCATAAAATTCTATGAATTCTTCTATCTTCGGATACTTGTACAATTTTACCTTCTTCATTAGAGTACATGTCAACGCCCTTCAAATATTTTGAGTAAGTGTAGGCTGGAGCTCTTCTTTTAATTGCCCTCCAATAATCTACATTTCTCCACCTTTTATGTACTTTCATTATTTGCTCTTTGTAGTTACCCTCCTCAAATTTCTTTTGTTTTCTAGCTAATTTTTTTAATACACTCTTAAAACCATTTTTCTCGTAGTTAAGTTGGGTTTGTAACTTTCCTGCTGTCTTATTCTCTACTAAAATTTTGTAGTCTAAATAAAAAGCTTCGAACACTTCTTCTGGTGGAAGTTCTTTTCCATCCCACTGCTCCATTGCTTTATATGTTTTAGGTAGCATATTGGTAACCATTTTGTCATCTATACTTCTAGAGAACATGTCTGCGATAGGAATAATGTAAGTAATAATTAGAAATAAGAGTAATGGAGTGACTAAAAGAAAAGCTTTTACTTTATTTTTTTCTTCTGCTTGCTTAAGGCTTTCCTCTAAAGGAATTCCATCAGTAGATAGTATTTTTTGTTCTGAGCTCATAAAAAAAAGGGCGGTTGTAGTAACCGCCCTTAATATAATATAAAATTAAAGTGTTTAAAACTCTAATTATTTAATACTAGCTTTCATAGCTTCCCACTGTTCGCCAAGCTCTGTACCATTATCAGCCCAGTACTCAGCATTCACTAAGAAGTATTTTTTAAGGTTAGCTGGTGCTGTTGGCATATGAGGGACCATATCAGTTTTCCCATCTTTGTACCAAGGCTCTCCTGCTTCCATAACTGCAATTGATGATTTTCTCCATGGAGCGTATGCAATGTATTTTGCACTTCCTGCTAACATCTCAGTACTTGTCATCATTGCTAAAGCTTTTTTAGCATCAGCTTCGTTTGGTCCACCTTTAACTAATGCAAAATATTCATAGTCAAGACCTTGTCCGTCCCAAACTTGAACGATTGGAGCACCTTCTCCAGTCGCAGCATTAAAAAATCTTCCATTCCAACCAGTAGCCATTACAACTTCACCACTCATTAATAATTCTGGTGGTTGAGCACCTGCTGACCAAAATACACATCCGCCATTTGGATCTTCACAAAGTGCTTTAATTTTGTTCATAGCTCTAGTTACGTAAGCTGGATCCTCTAATTTTTTGTAAATAAATTCTCCACCTTTACCCATTTTTACACCATCAGCTGCTAAAGCAATTTCTAGGTTTGTAAGTGCGCTTTTGTAGATAGCTCTTTTTCCTGGAAATCTTTTTGTGTTAAAGAAATCTTTTATAGTTTTTGGAGTACTTTTTAACAGATCGCTGTTGTAAGCATAGTTCCAAGAATATAAAATATTTCCTACAGCACATTTACTTGGCATGTCTGTAAAGAAGTCTTCACTTGCAGGTGTACCATCTGGAGCTGGTGGAAAGTCTTTATCAAAATCAAATTCAACAAAAATACCTTCGTCACAACCATTAATAGTATCATAAGCAAATACATCTATGATATCCCATGTAATTGCTCCTGCTTCTTTTTGGGCTTTGATTTCTGATAATCCACCAGAATAATCTACCCATTCGATTGGTATACCCAATGCTTTTGCAGTTGGATCACCATATCCTAGCTTTTGACTTTCTGTGTAAGCTCCACCCCATGATGCAACAACTACTGCAAATGCTGATGAAGATACTGAGATAGCAAAAGTTACGGCAAGTAATAATTTACTTAATTTTTTCATTTATCCTCCGTTTAAACGTTTTTTTTTATAAAAAACGAAGTACAGCAACATAGGAAAAGAGAGTCAACAGGGGATTTTAGTAATTTTGTAATAATTTAGCTTATTTTGGGTCTAAAGCTCTAGCGTCGTGACTATTCCAACCAATATTTATCTCATTACCAAGTTTTATATCTAAATTTTGAGAACTGTTTGGAACTTTTAAAATAAATTCAGAGTTACCTAGTAAATTTAATCTTACTCTTGTGTGGTCACCATGATAAATGACTTCTTCAATTTTTCCCTTTTGATTATTGTCCATTTTATTTTTAGGATTGATCAATGCTCTTTCAGGTCTAATTGAAACTGTAGTTTTTTCGCCAACAGACTTAACTGAAATTGGATTTGCAATAATTTCACCCTTATCTAGTTTAACTTTACAGGATCCATTTGATATATCTGAAATTTCTCCAGCGAAAGTATTATTCTCTCCAATAAACTCTGCAACAAAAGAATTTACAGGTTCTTCGTATAACTTATCTGGACTTGAGAGTTGCTGAACTTTACCATCATTAAATACTGCTATTCTGTTTGACATTGTTAATGCTTCACCTTGATCGTGAGTGACATACACAACTGTTACACCAATACTCTCATGAATATGTTTAATTTCATACTGCATGCTCTCTCTTAAATTTTTATCTAAAGCACCTAAAGGTTCGTCCATTAAAACTACAGATGGATCAAATACTAATGCTCTTGCTACGGCTACTCTCTGTTGTTGACCTCCTGAAAGCTGTCCTGGCATACGGTTTCCAAATCCTGACAATGAAACCATAGATAATGCCTTTTCAACTTTTTTATCTATATCATCTTTTGAAATTTTTCTTACTCTTAAAGGAAAAGCCAAATTTTCAAAAACCGTCATATGAGGAAACAGAGCGTAATTTTGAAAAACCATTCCAATACCTCTTTTGTGTGGAGGGATATTTGAAATTGGATTTTTATCTAAATAGATTTCTCCATTAGTTGGGGTTTCAAAACCTGCGAGCATCATTAAACATGTGGTTTTTCCTGAACCAGAGGGTCCGAGCATTGTTACAAACTCACCTTCTTCGATATCTAAATTCAAATCTTTAACTACCAACACTTTTCCATCGTAGCTTTTGTCGACTTTATCAAATTTTACGAAATCTTCTTTTTTTGACATAGATTAGTTTTTAAAACACTTAGTTAAGTTGTTTGCAATAGTTAATTAGCTCTTAATGTGTAACTCTTTTGAAAAATTGCAGAATAATTCACATCCTTTTTCTGTAACTCTTATAGCCTCCGATGCTTCAACTCCCCAATCACCAAATTGCATTACAGCTATCATATGAAAACAAGCATTCGGTACTAGTTCAGTCATTTCTCCTTTATATATATTAAGAGTATGCTCACCCCAATCTGGCGGGTAACCTATTCCAATTGAATAACCAGTTCTTGATTTTTTCTCTATTCCATATTTATCTAAAATACCCCAAAAAGCTTGCGCTACATCATTTGCAGTACTTCCTGGTTTAGTGGCATCTATTCCAGCTTGAAGAGCTTCGATAGTTTTGTTCATTGTGTCTATTTTTAATTGATCAGGTTTTCCAAGTAAGACTGTTCTTGCCATTGGCGCATGATATCTTTTATAAACTCCAGATAACTCAACGATAGTCGCCTCACCTTCAACAAACTTATCTTGAGTTGCTGTTAAATGAGAAGCAGATGTTCCTTTTCCTGTTGGTAGAAGTGTAGCGATACTAGAATACTCTCCACCAAACTCAGGTGTCCCATAAAATAAAGTTTTTTGTATTTCTCCGACTGCATCGCATTGTCTTACTCCTGGTTTAATTACTTCCATTGCAGTTTTCATTCCTTTTTCTGAAATTAGTGCAGCAGTTTTCATATAGTTAATCTCTGCATCAGATTTTGCAAATCTTGCCCAATTAACTAATCGTTCTGAGTCTTTTATTTTTGCATTTGGCAAACCTTGTTTTATCTTTTCATAGCAAAAAGCAGTGAAGTAATGAGCATCCATTTCAACCCCAACTGAAAGCTTATCCCAATTTCTATCTTTGATAATCTGAACTAAATAATCGTAAGGATGTTTTGGCCAAGTGTGAATATAATTTTCATCATATACGATTATATTTTCATCCTTTAAATAAGTTTTGATATATGCTCCACCAGAGTCTTGAGCTCTTACGAAACATAAAGGTTCATCAGCGTTAACATGAACAATTGCACATTGAGCATAATAAAAAGACCATGCATCATAACCAGTTAAATAATTCATGTTATTTGTGTCGTGAGAAATTAATAGTTCAATACCTTTATCCTGCATCATTAACTGAACTTTTTTTAATCTTTGTTTATATTCGTCTTTAGTAAATGACATAAATTTTTATCTGAATAATTTACCAAAGCCTTCTACAAGGTTATTTTTATTTATTTGGACAAGAGTATCCCAAATTAAAGCCTGATTACTTGATAAAACAATCGTGTTGAGTTTTTTTTCAAGTTTATCAATTATTGGCAATACAGGAAGAGCTGTACAAGATACAAATAATGCATCTGCTCCATTTAAATCTATTTTAGACAAGACATCATACAAATAATTTTGGTCTACTTTACCAATGTCATAATCTGCCTCTATATCAAAGTATGAATTGGATGTTATCTCAAATCCCTCTGACTTAAAATATTCCATAACCTCATCATTAAGTTTTTTGCTGTAGGGAGTAAATAGTGAAAGCTTTCTAATATTTAACTTTTTTAATGCTTTTATTACAGCTGTACTTGGCGTTGTAACCTGGGCCATTGGTTTTGCTGCTTTTACCTTTTGCTTAATAGAGTTATAGCCTGCTGCAATAGTTCCTGAAGTACATCCGTAGACTACACAATCAATATCTTGATCTGGTAAAATATCCTTTGTTACACTAGTTACTTTATCTGACATTTTAATCAGATTTTCTTTAGTTAAAGGATTATAACACTCTATTCTATTAACAAAAAAATCAATTTCTCTATCCTTAATTACATTTATAAAATCTCTTTCAATCATAAAATCACTTGCAAGAGCAATAAGGCCAACTCGTGGATTTGATTTACTTATATATTTTGGTTCTATTTTTGTTGAATTCATATTTTAAAAAGGTGAATATATCATAAGTTCTTGAATAATCATTAATATTAAATTAATTGAATGAATTTTAAAGACACTCTAGTTGCATCACTTGTTCCTATTTTTTTAGGTTTTGGTTTTGTAATTGCCAAACCTGCTTTTGAGTCTTTTCCTCCAATACTTTTGATGGGATTAAGATTTATATTTGCAGCATCAATTTTAATTTGGTGGTTTCCTATTCCCAAAGGTTTCTTAAAAAAAATTTTTATCGCTTCGTTTATAGCAAACACCTTGCAATATAGTATCACCTATACTGGTTTAAATTTTATTGATGCATCTGCAGCAGTATTATTAGTACAAACAGAAGTTCCATTTGGGGTAATATTTGCCTTTTTCATGTTGAAAGAAAAACCAACTTTAAGAGCTTTGATTGGAATAGGAATTGCATTTGTAGGAGTTTATATTTTAACTGGCTCACCTAATTTAGATGGAAAAGTATTTGGTATCGCTCTTACAATTTTAGGTTCAGCAATATGGGCACTTGGCCAAGTAATTGTAAAACCTTTGAGTAAAGAAATTAATCCATTAGCTTTAGTTGCGTGGCTTGCATTATTTTCTGGACCTACTTTAATTTTAATTTCTGCAGTAATTGAAGGTGATACCATATCATATTTATCAACTGCAAAATTAAATCACTGGTTAATAGCATTTTACATAGGATTTATTATGCAGCCAATTACTTATGGTTGTTTTTATTATGTTCTAAAAAATAATCCATTATATAAAGTATTGCCAATAGTGACCATGGGTATACCACCCACTGGATTGCTTGCAGCAATATTTTTATTAGGCGAAAAGCCAACATCAGAATTATTTATTGGAGGAGTAATAATAATATTTGGTGTCATAATGATATTATATAAAAAGAAAGAGGAGGTAAATTAATGAATGTAGGATTTATTGGTTTGGGAAATGTTGGAGGAAAACTAGCTGAGAGTTTATTGAGGAATAAATTTAATTTAACAGTTAGAGATTTAGATAAAAATTTAACAAAACAGTTTAAAGATTCTGGGGCTAAAATTGCAAACTCTGCTAAAGAGCTGGCTGAGGAAGTTGATTTAATAATAACTTGTCTTCCTTCTCCTAAAATTTGTGCAGAGGTGATGGAAGGTCAAAACGGGATACTAGAAGGTCTTTCTGAAAATAAAATATGGTTGGAAATGAGTACAACTGATGAGGCAGAGGTAAAAAGGATTGGGAAAAAAGTAATTGAAAAAAAGGCAATACCCTTAGATGGTCCAGTAAGTGGTGGATGCCATAGAGCAGCGTCTGGAAATATAGCAATATTTGTTGGTGGAGAAAGGGAGGCATTTGAAAAGATTTTACCTGCTTTAACTGTAATGGGGCGAAAAATATTACACACAGGTGAATTAGGAACCGCTTCAGTATTGAAAGTAATTACAAATTATTTAGCCTCTGCACATTTGATTGCCCTTGGGGAGGCATGGACAGTAGCCAAAAAGTCAAAACTAGATCTAGCAAAAACATATAAAGGAATTGCAGTTTCTTCAGGTAATTCATTTGTTCATGAAACTGAGAGCCAAGTTATTTTAAATGGCTCTTATAATATAAATTTTACAATGGATCTTGTTTTAAAGGATACAGGTCTATTTGATGAACTCGCAAAAAAATTAAATGCACCTTTGGAAATTTCACCTAAGATAGTTGAAATATTTAAAGATGGCCAAAAAAAATATGGCTCAAGAGCCTGGTCATCAATGATAGTAAAAAGAATGGAAGATTTAAATAAAATTGATTTTAGAGCTGAGGGGTTTCCCGAGGAGTTAACTGATTTTGAACCTGAAGAAAAAGGTTATGAAATTTAAATTTTATGTTAAAGTACAATTATGATTGAAAAGAAAAATTTTTATATAAATGGAAAGTGGGTTTCACCTGCTCAGCCAAATGACTTTGAAGTAATAAATCCCTCAACTGAGGAAGCCTTTGCAATAATATCTTTAGGCTCTGCTGAAGATGCAGATAAAGCAATAAAAGCAGCAAATATTGCATTTGAAACCTGGAGAGAAACCACAAAAGAAGAAAGATTAGCTCTACTTGAAAAGTTCGATGAAATTTATAAAAGAAGATGGGACGAAATGGTTGAGGCTCAATCAAAAGAAATGGGTGCACCACTAGATTTTGCATCAGAAACTCATACTAAAATGGGTGCTGATATTTGTAGAAATAACATCGAGATTTTAAAAGATTTTAATTTTGAACATCAATTTGATCCTAAATCTAATAACCACATTAGATATGAACCAATTGGAGTTTGTGGATTAATTACACCTTGGAATTATCCAATGAACCAAATTATTTTAAAAGTTATTCCAGCTTTAGCTGCTGGATGTACAATGATTTTAAAACCGTCTGAAATTGCTCCAGTGTCAGCAGTATTGTTTGCAGAAATGATTGATGAAGCTGGCTTTCCTGCTGGAGTTTTTAATTTAGTGAATGGAAATGGTGAAGTTGTTGGAAATCATATTTCTGGTCATCCTGACATTGATATGGTCTCATTCACAGGATCAACAAGAGCCGGAAAACTAATTCAGAAAAATGCAGCTGATACTATAAAAAAAGTAACTCTTGAATTGGGAGGTAAAGGCGGAAATATAGTTTTTGCAGACTCATATCCTAATGCTGTTAGAGATGGAGTAAGAAACATAATGAGTAACTCTGGACAGTCATGTGATGCTCCAACAAGAATGTTGGTTGAAAAACCAATTTATGAAAGAGCTGTTAAAGAAGCTGTTGATGAGGCAAACAAAATTAAAGTTGATCTTGCATCTAAAAAAGGTGATCACATTGGACCTGTAGTTTCAAAAGTACAATACGATAAAGTTGTTAATCTTATTAATGAAGGAATTAAAGAAGGTGCAACGTTAGCTGCGGGTGGACCAGATTTGCCTAATGGACTTAACAAAGGTTATTTTGTTAAACCAACAATTTTTTCAGATGTAAATAATGATATGAAAATTGCAAGAACTGAAATTTTTGGACCTGTACTTTCAATTATACCATTTGAAACCGAGGAAGAAGCAATAGCAATTACAAATGATACATCTTATGGACTTGGTAATTATCTACAAACTGAAGATAAAGAAAAAGCAAAAAGGGTTGCTAGAAAAGTAAAAGCTGGAACAGTTTATATTAATGGTCAAGCCACAGATACTGGAATGCCGTTTGGTGGTTATAAACAATCTGGCAATGGTCGTGAAGGTGGTGTCTGGGGTTTCACTGAATTTTTAGAAGTTAAAGCAATTACCGGTTGGAATTAATAGCTTAAATAACTTATAATCAGAATTAGTTAATAGGGGTTTATATGATTGGTTATGTGATGGTAGGTACTAATAATTTAGATGATGCTATTAAATTTTACGATAAAGTTTTAGAAGTAATTGGTTTAGATAGAAACGAGACAATAGAAGATGATTATGCTGCCTATGGAGCAAGAGGTACCAAAGATATTGAGTTTTATGTTACTAAACCTTTCAATAAAAAAGATGCTTCCTTTGGAAATGGAACGCAAATAACATTTTTAACTAAATCAAGATCTCACGTAGATAAATTTCATGAGGTAGGTTTAAAATCTGGTGGAACTAGTGAGGGATCTGGTGGTGAAAGACCAGAAGGCTCAGGAGTTTATTATTCTTATCTTCGTGATTTAGATGGAAATAAAATTTGTGCCTTTACAAATAGTAGAGAATAAAATTTATGTCATACAACGCAATCAAGACAAAATTAGAAAACAATAAAATAATTATTTTAGATGGGGGTATGGGCGCAGAACTAGAAAAAAATGGTGCTCACATGGATAAGCATATGTGGTGTGGGAAGTGTTCTGTTGATCATCCTGAATTAGTTAGAAAAGTACATGAGGATTATATAAATGCTGGAGCCGATGTAATTACAACTAATACTTATAGCACTACCCCAATATCAATGAGACAGTATGGTTATGAGGACTCAATAGAAAAATTTAATCAAAAGAGTGTTAAGGTTGCAAGAGAGGCAATAGAAAATACAAATAAAGAAACTGTATTAGCTGGAAGTGTATCAACTTTTGGAAACTTTTATAAACTTGGTATCAAAGCAATGATACCTGGTTTTCATGAACAACTAAAAATTTTATCTGAAGCAGGAGTAGACTTAATTATTTTAGAAGCCATGTCTTCACAAGCTGACATAGTTGAAGCAATGTTAAATTGTTCCACAAAAGTAAATATACCTGTTTGGTTATCAGTATCTTGTGTAATGGATGATCAAAAAAATATAATGCTTGGATACAATGATACAATTGACTCTGATACACATGTCTATGAAAACTTTGAGACATCGATAAAAAATTTTAAAAAATTACATAATGGTCCAATATTGGTTGCTCATTCAGATATAAATATTACAGGAAAAGCAATTAAAACTGCGAAGAAAAATTATGATGGGATAGTAGGAGCATATCCAAATAAAGGTTATTATGAAAAACCACATTGGCGATTTGTAGATGACATGACGCCAACTGGATATTTAAATGAAGTTAAGTCATGGATTAAAAATGGAGCTCAGATCATCGGTGGATGTTGTGGAATTGGAGTAGATGAAATTAAAGCAATTTCAATTTTAAAAAACTAAAGTATATATTAAATACTATGAAAACATTTATTGGCGGTATTGGCTGTTTTTGGGACGAAAAGAAATATGAGGGCATTAAAGGAATAGTGTCTACAGAATGCGGTTACTGTGGTGGAGATGAGCCGAATGTTACTTACAAGGCGGTTTGTGGTGGAGATACAGGACATATAGAAGTGGTCAAAGTTGAATATGATGAAAAAGAAAAGTCATACGAAGACATGGTAAATTTATTTTTTGAATTACACGATTCAACACAAGTAAATCGACAGGGTACATATGTAGGAATTCAATATCGTTCTGAAATATTTTATAGTACAGAGGAAGAAAAACAGATTGCAGAAAAAGTTTTAAACGAAGTTAACAGTAAATTAGATGGAAAAGTTTCGACTAAAGTATCAAAAGAAAAAAATTACTGTAAAGCCGAAGGTTATCACCAAAAGTACGAACAAAAAAAATCATTAAAATATTGAAGAAAAAAAAATTACTCTCTGTTAAAAATCCAGAATTAACAACTGTTAAAGATAACAAAGCGTTATGGAACCTTCCAAGAACAAGAAGGTTTGGTTATAGAAATTTACATAAAATTAATAGATACAGTATTTTTTTAAGATCTGACTTAGTTCTAAAATTAAAGTCTAAACCAAATAAAACTATCGCTAAATTTCCTTTAGTAAAGAAGATGATTAAAAATAAATCTTTTTGTTCATTAATTGTTGGTAATCATCAAAATATATTATTTGAAAAATACGCCAAAGATTTTAAAAAAAATCAACCTCAAACAATTATGTCAATTACTAAAATGTTTGTTAATTTATTTGTCGGAGAATTAGTAAATAATAAATTAATAGATCTTAATAAAAAAGTTTCATACTATTTACCAAAAATTGGTAGTGGATACTCAAATGCAAAGATCCAAGATGTTTTAAACATGAATGTTATAAACTCATATACTGAAGATTATGCTAAAGCATACTCATCTTCTTTTATGCACGAACCTGTTGGAGGGTGGAGGCTGCCTAAAAATCTTAAAAATCATCTTAGCCAGGAAGAATATTTAAATACAATTAAAAAATCTAAAAATAAAAGTTTAATTAATAATTCTGAATATGCTTTTTATAAATCTGCAAATACTGATGTGGTTGGATTATTAATTGAAAAAATTAGTGGTAGAACTTTAAGAGATTGGGTTTTATCAGCAGTTGAAGCGGCTGGATTTGAAGATGGATTATATATTGCATCAGATAGATATGGTATGCCTTGGATGTCTGGAGGTGGTTGCTTAATTACAAGAGACTTTTTACGAATGGGATTGCTCTTCGCAAGGAAAGGTATGGGTGTTGGGAATAGAAAAGTTGGATCTTCATCATTTTTAAACAAAACAATTAATAATGTAGGGCCCAAATATATGAATTTATCAAAAGACAAATATTTATATTATTCAAATTCTACAATGGTTTCAGGCAACATGATTGGGCATTCAGGATATGGTGGTCAGTTTCTTGCAACTAATTTTATAACTGGAAATGTAGCTGCTTTTTTTTCTGTTCTAGAGACGAAATCAGCAACAAAAGAAAGTTATAAAACTGATATGATAAACATGCTGATAGATTTAGTTAATAAAAAATATTAAATTAAGAATATCTCTCAATTAATTTTTTTAGATGTTTGTCTGTAACACCACAGCATCCGCCAATAATTTGAATTTGGTTATCAATTAACTTTTCACATTCATTAGCAAATTCTTCCTCTGTAGAGGTCACAATAGCTTTATGGGACTTTGTATCAAACTTATGTATCTCGGGATAGAACATCATCGGACCATTCCAGTTATTTTTAATTACACTCAGTCCTTCAAAAGAATCTACGAACCAAGTATGCATGATACCATAAACATCTCCTCCCATATTTGTAAGGGATTTTACAATGTCATTTAATAGCACAATTTTATCATCAGGAATAAATTTTGGTTGCTCTTTATATTTGGTTTCATCATAAATTAACGAAGTTTCTTTTTCCGCACTAAAATTTCTGCCAATAACACTATTATCAAATTTGCTTATACAAGAACTTAATCCAACCCAAACTGGTAAGTCAGTTTCTAAGGCAGCATTCAATAAAATTTTTGAATGATCAATATCAAGTAACATTTCTAAAATTAAAATATCTACTCCTTCCTCTTTCAGAATTTTTGCAGCTTCTTTATAATTTTGTTCCTCCTGTTTAAAAGAAGGTATGTATTTAGGATTCGGCACAAATTCATTTTCCTTCAAAGAAAAAAAATTTGATAAACTTCCAGCAATTCCAATTTTACTTTCTTTACCTTTATTTTGAATTGCTTGTCTGGATAATTTTAATGATTGAATAATAAATTCTTTAACTTCATCTCCACGGTTTATACTTTCAAGATTATGTCTGGTAGAGCTAAAAGTATTTGCAGTAATTAGATCACAACCAGCATCAATAAACTTTTCATGAACCTTAATTACTATTTCTGGAGATAATATTGAGGCTAAGGCAGAAAAAGCAGGAGACATTTCACCTCCCAATTTTGCAATTTCAGAACCGTTTCCACCGTCTAAGAATATTTTTGAATTTGATTTTAACTTTTCTTTAAAAAGCATTTATTTTTCATCTTTTGGTGCAAGCACTACGGCTAATACTCCTCCTAATACAATCATTGTACTTCCAACAACTTCTCGCCAACCAAATGTTTCGTCTGTTAAAATACCAGCAGAAATAACTCCAACAACTACTTCGCTTAAATATAATATAGCGCAAAGACCTGCTCCTAAAACTGAGGGTGACCACATGATAACTACCCCTGTTGGAATAAAATAAAATACTGAAATAAGTACTAAAAAAGTAAACATTGATGTAAAAGCTTCAATTGGTGGCATAGGCCCTAGATAATCTTTTAAAATAAAGCCAGCAAAAATATTAAATATTGTTCCATAAACAAAAAATGAAAATATTACCGGAAAAACACCATCTGTTTTTGTAATTTCTAAACGTACTAGGCCAGCTCCAAAAAGCACACCCCCCACTAGCGCCAGTAAATCTCCTGCATTTTGTGGTAATGGTATAATATTAGATTGACTAAAAACAACCCACAAGCCTCCAAGTGCTAAACTTAGAGTTAAAACCCTTTCTAAACCAGGTCTTTTCTTTAAAAAATATATTTCAAATATGGTTGTCCAGATAGGTATCATGTAAAACATGATCAATGCTCGAACAACATCTGTTAATAAAAAACTTAAAGCGTAACATATAAAACCACTACCAGTTAAAAAACCAACAAAGGGAATTTCTAATCCTGATGTTCGACCTTTAAATTTTCTCCATAAAGAGAAAGGTGTAAGCAATATAATACCAATCATCATTTGAGAAATAGTTCCCCAACCTCCAGTAAGACCACCATCCTCTAAAATTCTTTGAGGAAGCCAATAAACTCCCCATGATCCAGCAGCTATGGCTAATGCAAAAGCTATTTTAAAGTGATGTTTGTGTCTGACCATTTAATTTAGATTTGGTTTATGATTTGAAAAATTAAAAATTTCCTCATATTTTTTTGCAAAAGATATAACTTTTAAATCTTCTTTTGTTTTTGCAATAATTTGTATGCCAATTGGAAATCCATCTTTATTAAAACCAATTGGAAGTGAAATCGATGGTAAGTAAAAAAGACTCGCAAATATATGGATTTCAATCCATCTATGATAAGTATCCATCAGTTGATCATTAATTTTTTCAGGATATCTTAAGTTTTTATCAAAAGGGAATGACTGTTGAGAAGGTAAAGCTAAAAAATCAAAACCACCAAATAAACTATTTACATCACTAGATAATTCAATTCTTGATTTGAGTGCAGATTTAACATCTTCCTCTGTGAGCTTAATACCTTTGTTGTATTCCCATATTGCCTGTGGTGTCATTTGATTAATTTCCCCGATGTTCATTGTAATAATATCTTCATATATACTTTTAGCTCTTAATGTTCCCCAGCAATTCCATAACTTATGAGCATCTATATTTGGTTTTAAGAATTCAATTATAACTTTATTTTTTTCAAGACTGCTTAATTGTTTGTTACACATTTCAACTAACTCAGAATCATATTGATAATTACCATTCATGTCAGATAACCATCCTATCTTTATTTTAGAAAATTCTTTATCACTTGTATTAGTATCTTTAAATGAGTTATTTAAACTAAAAGAAATTGGATCCTCTTTATGTTCACCAGCTATTACATCTAAAAGAATTGCCATATCGTCTGGTGTTCTCGCAAGACATCCTGGAGTTGAGATAATTGGGAGATTCTTTTTTTTATCATTTGTTCGATAGTCAGGTAGAAGTCCTGGTGTTGGTCTAAAACCATAAACATTTGCATAGGCTGCTGGAGTTCTGCAAGAACCCATCATATCTGTTCCATCTGCAAATGGTAGTAACTCAGCCGCAACAGCTACACCGGCTCCACCACTTGATCCTCCTGATGATTGTGTATTACCATAAATATTTGGCGTAATTCCAAATAATCTATTTGCTGTATGTGCACCTACACCTAGTTCTGCAGTATTAGTTTTACCTATCATGATGCCGCCAGCATCTAATTGTCGATCAACAATAATAGAATTTTTTTTTGGAAAATAATCTTTATATCCTGGAAAACCATAAGTGGTTGGAAAATCAACTACATCTAATAAATCTTTTGATGCCAAAGGTAGACCAAACAATGGTTTACTTTCATCAAAGTTTTCATCTTTGTCTTTAGCTTCATTTATAATTTGCTCTTCGTCTTTAATTGAGACTATAGCATTTAAAGATAGGTTATATTTTTTTATTCTTTCTAAATAAAAACCAACAACTTCTTTAATGGAGGTTTCTTTTGTTTTGATTAAAGAAATAATTTCTTTAACTGATTTATTTTCAAGCATTAGAGTTTGTTATTACCTAGCTTTTTTTATAGATGCTAGAGTAATTTCCTTTGTTTCTTCTAAAGTTGCTATTCTTGGATTTGTTGCAAAGGCTTGATCTTTCATTGATTTTTCAGCAATTCTATCAACACAATCCTCTGGTACACCAATTTCACTTAAACTTTTTGGAATTTTAATTCTATCAAGAAGGTTTTCAATGTTAGATATAAATGCTTCTACAGAATGATCTTCAAATTGCATAGCCTCTGACATTCTTTTAACTTTTTCTTCCATGCCTGGAAGATTATATTTTAGAACTACAGGCAATATTATTGCGTTGGTTAGCCCGTGATGAGTATTGTATTCAGCTCCAACCATATGAGCAATAGCATGTACTAATCCTAACCCTTTTAAAAAAGAAATTCCTGCCAAGCAAGATCCAACATGCATTCCACCTCTCGCAACTATATTGCCAGGATCTTCTACAGCTGTGACTAAAGATTTTGATATCAAAGATAAACCTTCCAAAGCAGCACCATCACACATTGGATTAAAACCAGGAACACAATAACCTTCTATGCCATGGATTAAAGCATCTGCACCAGTCCACGCGGTTAAGTTTGCTGGCAATCCAATTGTAAGTTCAGGGTCTAACAATGCTAGAGATGGTCTAACATCTGGATGCCACATACAAAATTTCATTCCTTCTTTTAAATATGTAACCATAGCTGTGATTTCTGTTTCGGCTCCCGTTCCAGCAGTTGTAGGAATAGTTATGATTTTTGGAAAAGGATTATCTTTACTTATCTTAGGAGGAGTTAATTCAAATTCAAAATCTCTAAGTGGTACGTCATTATTAGCTGTAAGGCATATCAATTTACCACCATCCATTGCACTTCCTCCACCAATAGCAATTATAGAGTCGTGATTGCCATCTTTAAATTTTTTTACTCCATTTGAAACCTCGTCCTCTCGAGGATTTGGAGATATATCAAAAAATAAATCTGATTTTATATTTGAGCTATTTAGATAGCTTTGTAAATTTTTAATAAATGGTAATTTTGGACTTCCTTTATCTGTAACTATTAAAGGATTTTTAATATCTAAATTATTACAGATACTTCCTATTTCTTTTAATCTACCAGGACCATAAGCAATGTTAGTAGGAAATGTCCAGTCTTGATTGGATAGAATATCAGTTTCATTGAGTTTAAAACTTTGCATAACTTAGATAAAGTATACAATTTTAAAAAATTATAAATGAATATTTCTTCCGAAAAAACAGATTTAAAAAATACTTATTTAGCAATAGTTACAATGCTCTTAGCAATTCTATGCGTAGACATGTATATGGTTGTAATTAAATTTTTAGGAGATGAGTATTCGGTAATTCAGCTTGCTGTTTTCAGAAATATTGCAGGTGTTATTCCTCTTTTTGTTCTAATTCTATTTACAAAAGAGTATTTCTCAATTTTCAAAAATTTAAACAACAAATTTATAATTTTAAGCTTTTTAAGAGGACTTGCTTTCTTGTCTATGAATATCTTCATATTTATCTCAGTAATTAATCTTGAATTTGCAACTGCAATGGTTCTTACATTTTCGTCACCATTTTTCATAGTAATTTTATCAATAATTTTTTTAAATGATAAGGTGGGTATTTATCGATGGTCAGCAATATTTATTGGATTTTTTGGAGTTGTATTAATTGTTCAGCCAGGAAGCGATATATTTAGTTTTTATTCAATATTTCCTGTATTAACTGCAATTGCTTGGGCTTTTACAGTTATAATTTTAAAATTTATACCAGATGGACACTCAACAGCAAAAATACAACTTTATACTTTAATCTTTAATGTAATTGGTGGAGTAATATTATTTTTAATAACCACTGGACATACTGATATTAAAAGTACTCAAGACTTTCTGTTAATGATATTAACTGGAATACTAGGTGGGACAGCTGCAATACTTTTCATTTATGCTTATAGATTAATTTCTGCAAGCAAGATGGCATCTTTTGAATATTTTGGCATCCCATCATCTTTTGTTTTAGGTTGGTGGTTTTTTAACGAGGCGCCTTGGGAACAATTATTTCCTGGAGTTTTTGTGATTGTGTTTGCGGGAATGATAATTATTTGGAGAGATAAGGTTAAACAAAAAAGTACTAAGGTAAGTAGAGAAATTAATTAGTAGACTTCATTGACTTCATAACTATTGCTCTATCAATTTCACCAATCAATTTTCCTGTATCTGTATCTACAACTGGAAATTTCTGATCTGTATCAACTAGTTTATCAATCAATGTCTCAATTTTTGAGTCATGTGGAATATTATTAGATCCATCTTCAAACAATTTTTTTGTATCATCACAACATTCTTCTCTCATTACTTTGCTTGCACTTAAGACTTTATATTTTGGAACATCTTCACAGAAATCTTTTACATATTGATCTTTAGGATTTGCAACAATTTCCTCTGGGGTACCAACTTGTGAAACCTCACCATCCTTCATAATAGCAATATGATCTCCCATCTTTATGGCTTCTAAGAAATCGTGCGTAATAAAAACCATTGTCTTTTGAAGTTTTTCTTGAATTTTTAATAATTCATCCTGCATTTCTCTTCTAATTAGTGGGTCAAGTGCAGAAAAAGGTTCATCAAAAATTAAGATTTCTGGATCAACTGCGAGTGCCCTTGCAAGTCCAACTCTTTGTTGCATACCACCAGAAAGTTCTCTTGGATAATTATTGTGCCAACCTTCCAAGCCTACCATTTTTAAAACCTCCATTGACTTTTCTATTCGATCATTTTTTTTGTTACCTCTAATTTCTAATCCATAACCAATATTTTCAATAACTGTTCTATGTGGGAATAATCCAAAGTGTTGAAAAACCATGCTCATCTTATTTCTTCTTAAATCTAATAAATCTCTTCCATTCATTTTTGTAACATCTACATCATCCATTTTAACTGTACCAGAGGTCGGTTCAATTAGTCTTGAAATGCATCTGACTAAAGTTGATTTTCCACTTCCAGATAAACCCATCACTACAAATGTTTCACCTTTCTCAATTGAAAAGCTAACATCTTTAACAGCAACAACATGTCCAGTTTTTTCTTGAACTTCTTTGATTGATAAATTTTTATCTAAATTTTTTATAATTCTTTTTTCGTCTGGTCCAAATAATTTCCAAACGTTAGTACAAGTTATTTTTGCTTGATTACTCATATTTTGTTATTTTAATAACATAAAAATAGACAATATTTTTCTTTAAATGTAAAATTATTTATTTTAAATTTCTAGAATTATGTCATCTGAAGTCTCTAGTATCCAAGGAAAATCAATTTCATCTAAAAATATAATTACATATTCTTTAGTTCTATTAACTTTTTTAGTTGCATTGTGGTTATCTTTTCAAAGCGACGGTCCTTCAAAAATGCCAAAAGTAGTAACTGATCAATTTACATTTACAGCATGGGTTAATGAAGGTGAGGATTACTTAAAAAAAAATTATAGATGGATTACAAAAATAATAGCTAGTTACATTAAAAATATTTATTATTTTGTTGAAGACTTTCTTCTCGACTCTCCTTGGCTATTAATTGCAGCGTTAGTATTTTTACCCTGTTTAATTGCAGGTGGCTTGAGATTGGGTCTATATTCCTTATTCGTAATTTATTTTTGGGGCGCTACAGGTATGTGGGAACCTTCCCTTCAAACTGTAGCATTGATGGGTTTATCTGTATTAATGTGTGTGGTTGTAGGCGTGACCTTGGGTGTTATGTGCTCTCAAAGTGATCGATTTGAAAATTTTATGAAACCTATTTTAGATACAATGCAAGTGATGCCAGCATTTGTTTATCTTTTTCCAGCTTTATTCTTTTTTGGCATTGGAGGAGCGCCCGCAATATTAGCCACTATGATTTATTCTATGCCTCCAATAATTAGATTAACAAATACAGGAATTAGACAAGTTTCCGCGGAGACAATAGAGTCAGCAACGTCATTTGGCTCAAGTAAATTACAACTTTTATTCAAAATTAAAATTCCACTTTCATTACCCAGTATAATGATGGGTATAAACCAAGTTATTATGATGGCATTGGCGCTTGTAGTTCTTGCATGTTTTATTGGGGCTGAAGGTATTGGCGGTCAAGTGTGGCAAGCAATTAGAAGACTAGACGTTGGTTGGGCGATGGAAGGAGGGCTTTGTATTCTTTTTATGGCTATAATGTTTGATAGATTTAGTATGTCTTTCAGTAAAACAGAACAATCTCTACCCTCTAATGTTCAAAAATTTTATTTACTTCCTCAATCTTGGGAAAAATATTTAATTGCTAGAGTTATAGAAAAACCTTTAGAATTTTTAAGTGGATTAACTAATTTTGTATGTATTAATTTAACAAGGTCAATTGCTTATGTATTTAAATTTTGTATTTCATTATCAAATAAAAATACTGCTAGAGATATAGGTGAAGCTATAACAAGAAGATATTATATCATACCTTCTTTTTTTCTTGTTCTAGCTATATCATTTGTAGACTCTTATTTAATAAGCATAGGATCTTTTCCTGAAGAATGGAGATTGTCAATTAGACAACCAATTTCCAGTGCCGTAGACTCATTAACAGTCAATCCCGGCTTTATTGCATTTACTAAAGCTCTTAGAGCATTTGTTTATCTAAAGCTTTTACGACCACTTGATATCTTCTTAACGCATGTGCCATGGTGGTATACATTGGGAGTATTCTCTGCGATTGGTTATTTTACTGTTGGCATAAGATTTGCAATTATAACTGCATTGTTATTACTTTTTATTGGTGCTTGTGGGATATGGCCTCAGTCAATGATAACACTGTCCTCTGTTTTGGTGTCAGTAGCTTTATGTTTTATGATTGGAGTTCCTCTTGGAATAATTGCTTCTTATAATGAGAGATTTAGAAATGTTCAAAATGTTGTTTTAGATGCTATGCAGACATTACCTTATTTCTGTTATTTAATTCCTGTTTTGATGTTTTTTGGTGGAGGTGTTGTTTCAGCAATATTAGCAACAGTTATATATTCGATACCGCCTATAATTAGATTAACTTCTTTAGGTTTAACTCAAGTATCTGGAACTTACTCGGAAGTTTCGCGTTCTTTCGGTGGTACACTATTGCAAACATTAAATAAAATTAAATTTCCATTGGCAATACCAAGTTTAGTGATTGGATTTAATCAAACGGTAATTATGGCGTTTGCTATGCAAATTGTTACACCCTTAATTGGTGGAAAGGGATTAGGTTTAGAAGTATTTAATGGATTGGCAAGATCCGACACTGGTAGGGGCTTGGCAGCAGGTATAGGAATAGTATTATTAGCAATAATTATAGACAGAATATCACTCGCTTGGACAAAAAAACAAAGAGAAGCTCTAGGTTTATAAAAACAAGCAAAAGATACATTTTTCTCAGTTTACAAACGACTAGTTTTTGTTTTAAAATATAACTTTAATTAATTAAATGAGAGGAAATAAATGAGATTATCAAAAACAATATCAGCTCTATTTTTATCTTTCGTAATTTTATTTGCTAGTCTTACTCAGGCTAATGCAAAAAGATTACATGCTGCTATTGCTGACTGGACAGGTGGAATTATTACTTGTGAAGTTGCAGTAGGAATTCTTGAAAGAGAAATGGGCTATAAAGTTAAACAAACAGTATTCCCATCAGGAACTGGATTATGGGAAGCAATTGCTGCTGGTGAACTTGATTTTGCTTGTGAAAGCTGGCCAAGTTATGCAGAGGCAGATGATGTTATGTTTAATGAAGATTTAATTTACGATGGTAAAGTTGTAAAATCTTACAAGGGTGATGGAACAGTTGATCTTTTAGGAACAACTGGAATTATCGGTATGTCTGATTACTGGATCCCTAGATATGCGGCTGAAAAATTTGGAATTAAAACTTGGAGAGATTTAAACAAACATAAGAAAGAGTTTGCAACAATCGAAACTGGCGGCAAAGGAAGATTAATTGGATGTCCTGTAGCTGGTTGGAACTGTCACGACCAAAAAAGATTAGATCTTTTAGGAATTGACTTTCAAGCGGATGAGCTAGGAACAGAGGCTGCTGCAGTTGCAGAAGCTAAAGCTGCTTATATGAGAAAAGAACCATTCTTATTATACCTATGGTCACCACACTGGTTCTTTGGTGAGTTTGACATGGTAGGAGTAGGTCTTCCTGATTACAAAACTTGTGCAGGAGATACATTTACTGAAGCAAACAACTGGAAAACTTGTGGTACAGATGGATGGCCAGCAACTGGTTGGGATAAAGATTATACTATGAATTATGGTAATCCTGATACATTTGCTAAACCAGAACATGCTAAAGCAAAAGCTTTTTTTGAAAGAATGAGATTAGACAACTTAGACCAAGCTAAGATGCTTGTTGAAGTTGATATCAAAAAAAGAGATGTCAAAGAAGTTGTAAATGAGTGGTTAGACAACAATCCAGACAAATGGAAAAGTTGGTTACCTAACTAAAAATTTAACTTTAAAAAATAATTAAGGGCTTTGTGAAAACAGAGCCCTTTTTTTTTACATGCATATAATTCATCGAGGGATTGTAAATAAAAATTACAAAGAAAACTGTCTAGAGTCATTTAGAGCATCATTTAAAAAAAAATTTGGTATTGAAACTGATATTCACACAACCAATGATAATAAATTTGTATGCTTTCATGATTTTACTTTAAGAAGAATTTTCAAATTAAATAAAAGTATAAAAAATATTAATTATGGAGAATTAAAAAAAATTAAGTACAAAAAATTTAAAATACCTCTGTTAAAGGAGGTTTTAGAGCTATCAAAAAATAAATTTCCTATATTTATAGAAATAAAACCATTACTAAAAAAAAAGATCTTATCTAAGTTAATAAGCGAGACTAAGAAATTTAAAAAATGTATTTTTATCTCCTTTAAGCATGAAAATATTCATAATCTTTTAAAAATTAATTCAAAAGTTAATGTTGGTTTATCATTTTCTAATAAAGACAGTGTTAAGTCGATTTTAAAATATGGGTTAAATAAAAAAATTAAATATCTAATATTAGATAAGAAGTTTTTAGATAATAAGAAAGTACAACTGATCAGTAAGGAAAAATATTACTACACAATTAAAACTAGA
>CABYVH010000003.1 GCA_902522365.1 uncultured Pelagibacteraceae bacterium | reverse complement strand
AATACAAACATTCATGTAACTGTAAGTGCTGTCAAAAAGATGGATTTGTATGATAAAACACATGTTCGTTTCTCATTTGTTAAATCTTTGGATAAAGGTCATATAAATAGATTGTACATCAGGCCATTAGTGATTGAGAAAGATAAAAGGACAAAGTTTGATTATCTAATCAACCACGGTGAAAAAAGTGATGGAAAGTCTATTTCAGGTGTAACGACATTATATAGACAGATACCAAGACTAAAAAAGATTATTGAGGGTCGTTTCAGTAATACAAGAATAGAAATCAAAGAATGTGATCAAACAGGATTTAATTATATTCCTATTGGCGCAAATTTTGAGGACACAGTTACTGACTTCAATAAAGTACCAAAGATAAAGGCTATCTATAAAATATCTTATAGAGGTAATGTTCAAAATATAGGAGAAACCAATAATCTTCAAAGAAGATTAAAAGAAAAAGGTATTACCCAATCACATTTAGACCAAGGAATAAAAGAAATTCCTTTTGATGTAGTAGAGTATTCCAATATGGATGATGCTTCTGATGAACAAAGGTTTGATTGCGAGTGGGAACATCTTGAACTCCATAAAAAACAACATGGTTCATATCCACCATTCAATTTTCAATCTGGAAGAAGAGTGAACTAAGTAAATTATTGGAGGGGTCGCTACCCTCCAATAAATATTTTATAAATTTATAAAATTATCTATTATTTTTAGTCCTATTTTATCACTCTTTTCAGGGTGAAATTGAGTACCAATGATATTTTCCTTTTCCGCAGCACAAACTACATTTGATGAGTAATCAGTTGTTGCTGAAATAACAGATTTATCTTTGGGTACAAACTCATAACTGTGAACAAAGTACATGTGAGAATTATTTTCTATACCTTTAAAAATCTTACTTTCTTTTTTAATATTAATTTCATTCCAACCAATGTGTGGGAGCTTAAATTTACCGCCTTGGTTATCAATTTTAGAAACTTTACCTGAAATCCAACCTAAACCTTTAGTCTCAACTTCCTCATAACCGATGTCTGCAAACATTTGAAGTCCAACACAAATTCCAAGAAGTGGTTTTTTGCTTTCCAATGCGAATTCATTAAGAGTATCTATCAAGCCGTCAATACTCATAAGTCCATCAATACAGCTTTTAAAAGATCCTTGCCCAGGTAATACAATTTTATCGCTAGTTTTTATGGTTGAAAGATCTGACGTTACTTCAATGTTTACTTTATCTTTTGCAACTTCTTTAAACGAATTAATTACAGAACTTATATTGCCTGAATTGTAGTCAACAATTGTGACATTCATTAAATTTATAAAGAACCTTTTGTAGAAGGTATTGTAGTTTTATTTCTTGGATCCATTTCTAAAGCAGCTCTTAATGATCTAGCTAATCCTTTAAAACAAGATTCGATTATGTGGTGGCTGTTATCGCCGTAAATATTTTCAATGTGTAAAGTAATTCCTGCAGCTTGTGAAAAAGCTTGGAACCATTCTTTAAATAATTCTGTATCCATCTCGCCTAATTTTTCTACTTTCAATTTTACTTTCCAAATTAAATAAGGTCTGTTTGATACATCAATTGCAACTCTAGTTAATGTTTCATCCATTGGTATCATTGCATGCGCATATCTTTTTATACCAACAAATTTTTTAGATGCTTTTTTTAAACATTCACCAATTGCAATTCCTGTATCTTCAGTTGTGTGGTGAAGATCAATATGCGTATCACCTTTTGCTTTAATATTCATATCCATTGAAGAGTGTTTTGATAATTGCTCAAGCATATGATCTAAAAATCCTATGCCTGTGTCAACTTTGTACTTACCCTTACCATCAATGTTTAAATCAACACTGATGTTTGTCTCTTTTGTTTTTCTACTTATTTTGGCTTTACGTTTCATAGTTTGAAAAAGGTATATATCTATTATTCAATTATGGCAATAATTCTAGGCTTGGTCTTGAACTATAAGATTTAGTATCCATCTATAATCCATGACAACAATAGTATTAGTAAGAAAAAATAATGAAGTAGTAGTTGCTGGAGATGGCCAAGTTAGTATGGGAAATACAGTAATTAAGAAAACTGCAAATAAAGTTCGTAAGATTGAGAAAAGAAATGTGATCGCAGGTTTTGCCGGATCTACAGCAGATGCCTTAACATTATTTGAAAGACTAGAGTCTAAACTAGAAAAACATGCTGGAAATCTAGCGAGAGCAGCTGTTGAATTAGCTAAAGATTGGCGAACAGATAAATATTTAAGAAGATTAGAGGCTTTAATGGCAGTTGGTGATAAGGAAAATAGTTTTATTATTTCAGGAACTGGTGATGTTTTAGAACCTGAAGGTGATGTTATTGGAATAGGATCTGGTGGAAATTATGCACTAGCTTCAGCAAAAGTATTAATGGATACAGATTTATCTGCAGAAGAGGTAGCAAAAAAGGCAATTAAAGTTGCATCTGAAATATGTGTTTTCACTAATGATAATTGCAACATAGAGAAAATTTAAGATGGAAAAATCAAACGTTACTACATTACCAAACGCAAAAGTTAAGAAAGAAAAAAATAATATTCAAAACTCATTATCTCCAAGAGAAATAGTTTCTGAATTAGATAGATTTGTCGTTGGTCAAAATAATGCAAAAAGAGCAGTTGCAATAGCATTAAGAAATAGATGGAGAAGACAAGCTTTAGAAGGTGATATGAAAGATGAAGTTCTTCCAAAAAACATTTTAATGATGGGGCCAACGGGTGTTGGTAAAACAGAAATATCTAGAAGATTATCAAAATTAGCTGAAGCACCATTTGTAAAAGTTGAGGCAACAAGATTTACCGAAGTAGGTTATGTAGGTAGAGATGTTGAACAAATAATAAGAGATCTTTTAGAAATTGCTATTGCAATGGAAAAAGTGAAAAAAAGAAAAGAAGTCCATTCAAAAGCACAAAAACTAGCAGAGGATAGAGTTCTAGATGCAATAGTTGGTAATAAAGCAAGTGTTGCAACAAGAGAAAGTTTTAGAAAAAGGTTAAGGGATGGTGATCTAGATGATAATGAGATCGAGGTAGCTGTTACAGAAAGTAATAGTGGAATGCCATCATTTGAAATTCCTGGAATGCCTGGTGCAAATGTTGGCATGATTAATATCTCGGATATGCTTGGAAAATCTATGGGCCAAAAAGCTAAGAAGAAAAAAATGTCAGTAAAAGAGTCTCATGAAATATTACTTAACGAAGAGGCCGATAAATTAATCGAACAAGACAAAATTATTAAATCAGCAAAAAATACAACTGAAAACAATGGTATCGTATTTTTAGATGAAATAGATAAAATTTCAGCAAGAACTGATAGAGTTGGTGGAGACGTTTCAAGAGAAGGTGTTCAAAGAGATTTGCTGCCGTTAATTGAAGGAACAACAGTAAGCACTAAATATGGTCCAATAAAAACAGATCACATATTATTTATAGCTTCAGGAGCATTCCAATTAGCAAAGCCATCCGATCTTTTACCTGAACTTCAAGGAAGATTACCAATAAGAGTTGAATTAGATGCGTTGAATAGTGAGGATTTTAAGCGTATTTTAAAAGAGCCTGACAATAGTTTAATAAAACAATACAAAGCTTTACTTAAAACTGAAAACGTTGATTTAGAATTTACTGAAGATGGAATTGATACGATTGCAACAATTGCAAGCGAAGTAAATACAACAGTTGAAAATATTGGCGCTAGAAGATTACATACTATAATCGAAAGAGTTTTAGATGAAATTAGTTTTACAGCAACAGATAGAGCTGGTGAAAAAATCAGTATAGACTCAGATTATATTAAGAAAAATATCGGTGAACTTGTAAAAGACGCAGATCTTTCAAAATTTATTTTATAATTTTTATTTTTTTTTTCTTAAAAAAATATCAAAATTTCCAACGGATGGATTTTCAACAGCCTCAAAGTCAATACTTATAATTTTATTCATTAGATGACCACTACCTTTAATAAAATTAGGTACTGAGTGTTTTAATATACTCAAATTACTTGATTGATATGGGTCATTTAAATTCTTTGATCTTAGCCCCTTTCCTGTGATGACATTAATTTTATTAACTCCATTAAAAAAACATTCCTCTATATAGGAAGTCATCTTTTGATTTGCTTCCTCTAAGGTATAACCATGTAAATCAATAGATCTTTCAATATATCTTTTAGGTGTTGAAGAAATTTTTTGATCTTTATTTTCTAATTTGTCAGTACTATTTAAAAAGTCTTGCCAGTCCTTTTTATCTTTGTCTGATATTTTTTTGGTCAACTAAGCCTGGGTGTCTACTATTAGCCAGTTAGGATTTTTTGAAGTACTATCTTTTGTAAATTTCCAAGTATCTAGAACTTTTTTAACTTTTTGAGCATCACCTGATAGAACTTTATTATCTTTATCTTTAATACAGGATATTATTTCACTTACAAATTCAACGGTTACTTCAAGCATATTTTTATTTTGATTATGCTCTTTGATCTCTGCCGAATTAATACCAATAAACGTAGTATCGGAAGTTACGTTTCTTGCTTTTTTATCTTTGATAGCTTCATCAAATTGATCATATACATTTTTTGCTAGTAGATTTTTTATTGATTTTAGATCTCCTTTAGAAAAACTAGTAATGATACTTTCGTAAGCAATTTTAGCACCATTTAAAAAATCTTTCTTTGCTGCATCATCAAAAGTATCAGCATTTAAAATAGGAGAAGTTTTTGTTTCTGGAACTTCTTCATGAGGGAAACTTGAATTAATATTTTCTTCAAAACCTGTTTTTTTGCCTAAAATTCCCCTTAATCTTAGGAAAATAAAACCCGCTATCATTGCTAATAGTATTATATCGATGTACTCAAAGCTGTAACTCATATACTAATAATATTTACTATGTTGATTAATTTCAACCTGCAATTTACATTATAGACAAATGAACACAGCAATAATTCTCATTTTAGGGATACCTCTTATTGAAATCTACTTATTTATTAAGGTTGGATCAGAAATAGGGGCATTAAATACCATTTTATTAATACTAACAACTGCAGTTGTTGGTATTTGGTATGCAAGATATGAAGGCTTTAATACATTGCGTTCAGGAGTGTCTCAATTGGTTAAAAATGAATTACCACTTTATGAGATAGTTTCCGGAGCGGCAATTGCATTTGCCGCTTTGCTATTAATATTACCAGGGTTTGCAACTGACATAATTGGTATTCTATTAGTTTTCCCAATTACAAGAAAAATAATTCTTAGTAAATATTCAAAAAAAAATTACTCAAAAAAGAAAAGTAATATTAAAGAAAAAAATTATATAGAAGGAGAGTATGAAGATATAGAGGATAAAGATGGAAAATAAATACAAAATTATTGTAAGCTATATTCAGGATTTATCAATTGAAATACCTAGTCCAGAAAGCCTACTTACAATAAGAAATACAATCCCAGAGTTTCAAGTGAAAGTTGATATAAATTCAAAACCGCTTAAAAAAAAGATGATAGAGGTTGCTACAACTTTAAGTTATGCAAATCCTAATAAAAAAAAAGAAACAGGTTTTTTTCAAATAAAATATGCAACTGTTATTGACATATTAGACTTAAAAATTAAAAAAGATGAACTTGAAAAAATAGTATTATGTGATTTACAAACAAAAATTTATCCTGAACTAGAGCAAAAGTTTTTAACTATTCTTAGAAATTCTGGTCTACCCAATTTAAAATTTGGAAAGAAAATTGATTTCGAAGAATTATATAAAGCCAGATTAAATTAGAAGTAATTTTTTTTTAAATTTTTTTTCAAAAATTCTTTATGATTAGATAACTCTTCTTCAGTAGGAAGGATTATTTTTTTATAATAATCAAATCCATCTCGATTAGAAATAATCTTAGTTTCATTGTTTTCAACTAAATCAAGAGTGGGCTCCTTTTGGTCTATTAAATTTATATAAACTTTGGCAAGTAATTCGCAATCTATCAATGCCGTATGTTTTTCTCTTTTAGAGTTGTCAATTCTAAATCTTTTACACAAAGCATCTAAACTTATTCCTGATCCTGGAAATTTATTCCTAGCTAATTCTAATGTATCAATAACATTTGACTTGTTTATTTCTGACTTTCCAATTAACGATAATTCATTATTTAAATGACCAATATCAAATTCGGCATTATGTATAATAATTTTTTTATCCTTAATAAATTCTATAAAATCATCAGCTATTTCTAAAAATTTTTGTTTATTTGCTAAAAATTCATCAGAGTAACCGTGAACTTCAAATGCTTTCTCTGATACTTTTCTTTCAGGGTTTAAATAAAAATGAAATATATTTTTTGTTGGTATTAAATTATCTAACTCTATACAACCAATTTCTACAATTCTATGACCATCCTTAACAGATAAGCCTGTTGTCTCAGTATCTAGAACTATTTCTTTCATTCAAAATTTCTTTTTTAATTAGTTTAACTTTTTTTTTCATCACATTTGCTGAAAAATTATTATTAATAACATAGTCAGCCAATTTTCTTTTTTTAGATAAGATAACCTGATTTTCTTTAAGTTTCCTGATCAATTTTTTATCAAAGTTAGGTCTCTTTTTTAATCTATTTAATACTGTAGATTTTTTTGATTTGATAAAAATAATTATATCTTTTTTTTTATTAAGTCTATTTTCAATTAGTAAAGGGATATCAAGTATGATTATTTCACTTTTTTTATTTATTGTTATAAATTTTTTCATTTTTTTTCTTACCAAAGGATGAACAATAGACGATATTATTTTAAGATTTTTTTTATTTGAACTAATAGATGATATAATCTCATTTTTTTTAATAGGAAACGTTTTTATAAATTTTGGTAATTTTTTTTTTAATTTATTGAAACACTTTTTATTTTTTTTATAAATAAATTTTACTTCATCATCTGCATTAAATACTGGATATCCAAAAAGCTTTGAAATAAAAGATTTTCCTGAACCTATACCGCCAATTATTCCAACTCTAATCATGTTTAATTTTAAATCTCATAATTTTAGTTTTTTAGAAATTCAATTAATTCTTTGTTAATTTCTGGTTCAACATTATGCCAAATATTAAAGGCTTGTTGGCCCTGAAATAAAAACATATTTAAACCATTTTCAATTAAATTCCCCTTTGCATTTCCTGCCTCTGAAAACTCTGTTTGAAATGGTGCGTATATAACATCATAAAAAAGCTTATTTTGACCAGCCTGAGAAAAGTCTATGCCAAATTTATCTACTTTATTTAAACCTAAAGTTGTGGCATTTATTATCATATCAAACTCTGGTAGTTCACCCCATTCTACAACATTAATCTCTTTGAATAAATTTTTTAAATTATCAGCTTTTTTTTTGGTTCTATTACTTAAAAATATTTTTGATACTTTCATTCTTAACAATGAAAAAATTATTGACGGCACAACCCCACCAGCACCTAATATCAGAACTGTCTTATCACTAACATCATAATTCAATTTTCTAATACTTAATTCAAATCCGCTAATATCAGTGTTATCTCCAACTAAGTTACCTTTATTTAACGAGATAGTATTTACAGATTGTGTCCTTAATGCATTACTACTTAAAATATCTAAGTGAGGTATTATTGATTTCTTAAAAGGCACAGTAACATTTAAACCCTCCAAATCCCCCTTTTTGATAGATTTACATAGTTCAGACAAATCATAAATATAAGTTTCCAATTTTCCATAAATTGCATCTAAATTATTTTTTTTTATCCAATAATTATGTAACTTTGGAGATAAAGAATGTTCAATTGGATTACCTATTACTAAAAATTTTTTCATTTTTTTTAATTTAAATTCATTCTTTTTAATTTTCTTTTTAACTTATGTATTTTTCTAGAAATTTCTGGATCATTATTTTCTTTAATCTTTATTTTAAGTATTGCTAATTCTTCTTGTAACAATTCTTTTTCACTTTTTTTATACTCTAATTCAATTGGATAGTTTAATTTACCTAAAACACTTTCCATTGTTTCTCCTGTATTAATGTTATCATAGTAAACAACTGTGGTACCACCGTCTCTGCCCATGCTCCACAGTCTATTTACAGCATTTCTATATATTCCAATCTTTAAATAGGCATTATTTTTATTTTCATAAACAGTTGGTCCTTTTACATCGTAAATAGATTTTCCATTTGCCCAAACTCTATAAAATCCATCTTCTTTATCTGACCAATTTACATTAATAATTATGTCAGTCCATTTACCAACCGGATCAATGCTTCTGCTCTTGCATTCAGATCCACACACTACATTGTTAAATGTATACTTTCCATCATTGTGCTCAAAGTGAGCTTGTTGAATATATTTCTTATGTAATTTTGAGTGAAACTGTCCCATTTTTAAACTCGCAGGTTTAAATTTTTCTTGACCTTTTGGCACATAAATTGACCATGAATACCACTTTTCACCTAATTTAAAATACTTTGAGTATAATTCTGCTCTTTCCGACTTATGATCTCTTTCACAATCATTGTTAAGTTGAGATCCGCCTTCACCTTTTACTTTAGAACCATCAAAAGTTCCTCCACACTCCCCGGGCCTTACCTCAAATCTTATACTTTGTTTTCCGTCCCTAACTGGGTGACCATCTTTTTTTGAAACTATTTGAATTTGATGTTTATTTCCTTTGGTTCTGTGACCAACTTTCCAAACACATCCAAACCCATTTGATATGTCTTTTGGTAGACAAAATCTCTTTTCTTTTTTATGCGATATAGATTTTGCATACGAAAAACTTACGGATAAAAATCCTAAGACTAATATCAGTAGAAATTTTTTCATTTTTGAAGTTCTAGATATTCCTTTATTTTTTTGATAGGTAAGCCCATTATAGTATCTTCATCGCCATCAATATTTGAAAATAAGGCTCTTCCTTCTCCTTCAATTTGATAAACATTATAAGCATATAAAGCTTCATCACTTATTTTATTTAGATAAGTAGTTAATTCATTTTCAGAAAAATCCTTCATGGTCAAGTAAGCTTTGTCGGTATAGTTCCAAACCATGGATCCATTTTTAGATATACAAACTGAACTTATCAAAGAATGTTTTTTTCCATTGAGTTTCTTTAAAATATTCAAAGCCTCTTCTCTACTTTCTGGTTTTGAAATTAATTCTCCAGTTAAATCGATGACGCTATCTGCTCCTAATACGAGAGCATTATTAATTTTTTGACTTACTTTATTTGCTTTTAATTCTGCTAGATTCTTAGAAATAATTTCTGGTGAGGCTCCTTCTTTTAATAAACTTTCTTTTATAGGGTCCTCATCAACATTTGATACTTCAACATAAGATGGAATATTATTATTATCTAAAATTTCTTTTCTAACTTTGCTTTTCGATGCTAAAATAATATTAAGCATTTTTTTTATTTTTTATCTCATAAATTTTTATTACTGATGCAGCTGTCTCCTCAACTGATTTCCTTGTTACGTCTATAGTAGGCCAGTTATTTTCTTTAAATATTTTTCTAGCATTTTTTAATTCATCTTTAATTTTATCAATATTAACGTATTCACTGTTTTGATCCTCTTTCAATGAAGTTAATCTATTTTTCCTTAGATCATATAATCTTTCAGCCTCTGTTACTAAACCAACAACACATGGAGTGAATTTTTTTTCTTTAACCTTAGGTGGTATTGAATTTTTATTTACAAGTGGGATATTTGAAGTTTTAAAACCTCTATTTGCAAGGTAAATCGATGTTGGTGTCTTGCTTGTTCTACTAACACCTAGGAGAATTATATCTGATTTTTCTATATCATCTGTTTGATTCCCGTCATCATGGCTCATAGTGAACTGAATAGCCTCAATTCTGTCGTAATATTCTTCATTCAAAATATGTTGTCCGCTTGGCTGGTGGGAAGCTTTTTGATTTAAAACCTTGGAGAAATTTAAAATCAAGTCTCCAAGAACTCCAAAACAAGGTATATTTCTTTCATAGGATTTTTCTGTAAGATATTTTGCTAATTTACTGTTAACAATTGTATATAAAATAATTGAGTTTTTATCTTCTTTTGCCTGTTTTAGAATACTAAGAGTTTGACTTTCAGTACGAGTAAAAGAAAAATGATTTGTCTCGTATTCGAAATTAGGGAATTGTGCTTTTAAAGCTAAAAAAATTCTATCCAGAGTTTCGCCGGTCGAGTCTGATATTAAGTATATTTGATATAAGTTTCTCATGTATAAAATGTTTATAATCTATAAGTTAAATAAGAAAAATGCAGATTTATCCCTCTGAGTATTTAAAGTTAGTTTCTTTCCATTTAATTAACTAAATTATAAAATGTTAACAAAGTTATACATAATATACATAAAATATGAGAAACCTTAATTAAACCTCTAAAATTCTAACTAATTTTATATTTAGGTTGTTAATAAATAGTTAAATAAGTGTGATAATTGACTAATTTACGTTATTCACAATACATAATACTAATACAGTAAATAATATATATCTATTTATATGAGTCCCATAACCAACTGTATTAAAAATAAGGATACCAAAACTAATCCTATATGGTTAATGAGACAAGCGGGTAGATATCTTCCAGAGTTTAGAGAAATTAGAAAAGAAAACCAAGATTTTATAAAACTTTGCCTAAATAGTGATTTAGCATCTGAAATTACTCTACAACCAATTAAAAGGTTTGGATTTGATGGGGCGGTAATATTTTCAGATATTTTAATGTTACCGTACGGACTCGGCCAAAAAGTAGAATTTAAAAAAAATTTTGGTCCTAAATTGGGAGATATAAATTTAGAAACAATAAAAAATGTTGATGAAATAAGTTTTACTGAAAAAATTTATAAAGTTTATAAAGCAATCGAAAAAACCTCTAAAGACCCTTTAATGAATAATAGAGATACGATTGGATTTGTTGGAGCTCCATGGACAATACTAGTTTACATGATTAATAAATCTTCTCCCAAGAAAGGTTTGTCAAATGAATTTTTTAAAGATGATTTTTTAATTAATAGACTTTTAGGAATTATAGAAAAATTTTTAAAACTTCATATAAAAAATCAAATTGAAGCAGGAGCTCAAGTCATTCAAATTTTCGATAGTTGGGCTGGATTATTAGAGGATAAAATTCCAGAATATATTTATATACCTACACTAAGCATTGTAGAGTATGTAAAAAAATTAGGAGTTCCCGTTATTTGTTTTCCTAGAGGCATTAAAGACTATAAAAATTTCTGTGAAATCGTAAAACCTGATGCTGTAAATATAGATTACGATGTCGACCCAAATAAAATAGTGCATGAAATAAATATACCCATCCAAGGCGGCATGGATCCCAAAATCCTCCTAGCTGATAAGGCAACTCTCGCAAGAGAGACAAAAAGATATCTGGATATATTTAAGGATCACCCTTATATATTTAATCTAGGACATGGTATAATGCCCCAAACTGACCCTAGTATGGTAGATTATTTAGTGAAAATGGTAAGAGATTATTAGTAATGAGTCAAGATTACATACCACCAAAAAGAAAGACGAAAGTTGTTTTTGTACAACTTGGATCTCCTTCTGAACCTACACCAAAAGCTCTAAGAAAATATTTAAGAGCCTTTTTAGGGGATCCTAGAGTTATAGATATTAATCCATGGTTGTGGAAAATAATTTTAAATTTTTTTGTATTGCCATTTAGACCAAGGAAGTCTGCAAAACTCTATGCTAGAATTTGGGACGGTCAAAGTTTTCCTTTAATAACGAATACAAGAGACTTTACTGAAAATGTTAGTGAAGAATTAAAGAAAATTGACCCAAATGGACATGTGGAGGTTAACTATGCCTTTTTATTATCCCCACCTTATGTAAATGAAGTTTACGATAGCTGGGAAGAGGATTTAAGAAAAGGAGTTGGCGCAACAAAGCTACTTGTTATACCAATGTTTCCCCAATATTCTGAAAGTACAATAGCTTCAGGCATAGATGCTTTAGCAAAAGAATTATCAAAAAGAGTAAAAATACCAACCTTTGAAGTTATAACAAATTTCCACAGAACTCATGCTTTTATAGACAATTCTGTAAAGCAAGTTGATTCGAAGTTAAACGAATTAATTAATCAAGGCAAAAATATTGATGGTTTAATAATAACTTTTCATGGAATGCAAAAAAGGAGAATAGTAAACAAAGGAGATGATTATTATAGGCACTGTTATGAAACATTTTGTCTTATTACTAATAAACTCAAAAACATTGAACCAGACAAATGTATGATGAGTTTTCAAAGTCGTTTCGGCTCAGAAGAATGGATAACACCCTATACAGAAGATGTAGTTAAAAATTTAATTGACAATGGAAAAAAAGAAATTGTAATTTATTCACCAAGTTTCGTTGCAGATTGTTTAGAGACAACAGACGAATTAGGGCATGAACTTGTAAATGAAGCAAAAGAATGGGGTGGAAATATTCATCCTGTAGAGTGTCTTAATACCAACAAAAATTGGTGTAAAGATTTTGCAAAATACACTTTTACACAAGCAGAGGGTTCGGCACAAGAAAAAGAGGATATTGAATATAAACTAGAGCAAAAATACTATCAAAAAATGCCCCAACAAATAATGAATAAAAAATAATTATTATTCAAGAATGTCTAGTTCCTTAATAATTTACTCAACTGTAGATGGCCATACAAAATCTATTTGTGAACACATAAAGAATAATTTTAAAAGTGATGCAAATATAAAAATTGTCTCTTTAGACGATATGCAAGATCTTAATTTATCTAATTTTGATAAAATTATAATTGGAGCAAGCATTAGATATGGAAGACATAGAAAAAAAGTTTTAGATTTTGTTAAAAAAAATATAGATGTGTTACATTTTAAAAAATCAGCTTTTTTTTCAGTTAATGTTGTTGCAAGAAAATTAGAAAAAAGTAAAGCTGAAACTAATCCCTATGTAATAAAATTTCTAAAAAAAACAAAGTGGAAACCAGACAAAGTCGATGTATTTGCTGGAAAAGTAGATTATCCAAATTATAATTTTATAAATAAAATTATTATCAAATTAATTATGAGGATTACCAATGGTCCAACTGATACCAATAATTCTTATGAGTTTACTGACTGGCAGAGAGTAGAAAGATTTGCTCAAGAAGTAAAAGACTTATAAATTATTTATTTTCCTTGCAAATTTAAATGAACTAAAACAATAATAAACAAACAAGCCCCCAGTAATTAACATCATTAATTTTGATAAGTCAGCCCAGAAATTACCAAACAAATTTCCTTTTAACATTGTTCTTAGAATATCTAGGCCACCAAGCATTGTTATTAAACCAACAGTAGCAGCAATATGCATGAAAATTTTTTTTTTGTTTACAAATTTGAGAGATAGGTATGAAAATATAAAAATTATTACTCCGAGATAACTTGGTATATAGGATGTATACGAAGAACTTCCAGACAAAAGGCTTATAACTACTCCCCAGACAATAAGAAAAATACCATAATATAAAGAAAACTCTTCTATAGTTTTCCCAAATACAGTGAATAAATTATTTTTTTGGTCCATAAACCTTATTTTACACAATTTTTTTAGTATTTAAACAAATCTAGGGTTGAAATTTTATAATCTGCATATATATTTATTGTATCTTATAACAATCTCCCAACATGAACATTCAAGAACTAAAAGAAAAGAGCTCTGAAAAGTTAATCACCGAAGCTGAAAAGCTAGGGATAGAAAACGCTAGCACATTACGTAGACAAGAAATTTATTTTGCAATTTTAAAAAAACTTGCAGAAAAAGGTGAAGAAATTACGGGTGGAGGAGTGCTACAGTTACTACAAGATGGTTTTGGTTTTTTAAGGGCAATGGAGTCAAATTACTTACCAGGTGCCGACGATATATATGTCAGTCCTAGTCAAATTCGAAGATTTGGTTTAAGAACTGGAGATACAGTTGAAGGACCTATTAGATCTCCAAAAGATGGAGAAAGATATTTTGCACTTCTTCAAGTTAGTAAAATTAATTTCGAAGAACCAGATAAGTTTAAACATAAAATAGCTTTTGACAATTTAACTCCATTATATCCAAACAAACAGTTGGGAATGGAAGTTGAAAGTAATAAAATTGAAAAAAAACCAGACTTAACACCAAGATTAATTGACCTAGTTAGTCCTATAGGAAAAGGTCAAAGATCATTGATTATTTCTCCACCGAAAGCCGGAAAAACTATGATTTTACAAAGTATAGCAAACTCAATAACTGCTAATCATCCTGAATGTTATCTCATGGTTTTGTTAATTGATGAGAGGCCAGAGGAAGTAACAGATATGCAAAGAACTGTTAAAGGTGAAGTTATAAGCTCTACCTTTGACGAACCAGCCCAACGTCATGTAGCCGTTGCCGAAATGGTAATTGAGAAAGCCAAAAGATTAACAGAGCATAAAAAAGATGTTGTAATATTACTAGACTCTATAACTAGATTAGGAAGAGCTTATAATGCAGTTGTTCCAAGTTCAGGAAAAGTTTTAACAGGAGGAGTAGATGCAAATGCTCTTCAGAGACCTAAAAGATTTTTTGGAGCAGCTAGAAATATTGAAGAAGGTGGATCTTTGACAATAATTGCAACAGCTTTAATTGATACTGGAAGTAGAATGGATGAGGTAATTTTTGAAGAATTCAAAGGAACGGGAAATAGTGAAACCATACTGGATAGAAAAATTTCAGAAAAAAGGATTTTCCCAGCAATAGATATAACTAAGTCTGGCACAAGAAGAGAAGAACTTATATTTGATAAAAATGATCTACAAAAAATGAATGTACTAAGAAGAATAATCGCTCCAATGGGATCAATGGATGCAATTGATTTTATCAATTCAAAATTAAAGACAACTAAAAATAACGCTGAATTCTTTAATTCTATGAATAAACCCTCGTAATTTAGATTTCAAGTACTACAATTTAGAATTTATAATATTTAAATTATAAATTGTGATGATAGAAAAATCTTTCCAAGAAAATATTAAAGAACTATTTTTAAAAAAAAAATATAAAGAAGTAGTTTCGAGTATTGAAAAGAATTTTAAATCAAAAAGTAAACCTCCTGGCCTATCTAATTTGTCTGGGGTATGTAAAGTTCTTATCAAAAATAGAACAAAAAATGATATCTTATCTGCTTTGAAAGATTTCGAGAATTGTTATTATAGATCAAATTTAATTCCTCAAAAGACAGAAGCTTTGTCTAATTATATTACAGCCTGTGTAAATAATTCGAAAACTTTTTTGGAAATTAGTAATTACTTTGAAAAGGCAAAAGTACTATTTGAAGAACATGTAGATAAAATTGGTTATAATGAAAAATTATATAAACACGGTGTAGATGTTTATAAACAATTACTTGAACATCGTAACGTTGATAAATTACTTAATGAACTAATAAAAAATAAAACAAATTCAAAGATTATTGCCTGTTCTTATAGTTTTATGAAAAATTATAATTACGACTGGAATCAAAATGATTATTTTGAGTATTCAAAAAAATTTGTTAAATATTTTCCAACTTTTGTTTCAAAAAATATTAAAGAAATTGAGTTTAAAAAAAATAAAAAAATTAGAGTTGGTTTTGTTGCAAAAGATTTCGCTGTAAATCACTCTGTTACCTATTTTTTAAAGGATACTTTAAAATATTTTGATAAGGATATTTTTGAACTATATTCATTCTCTTTAAGTAGCGATAAATTTTTAAAAGACTCATCATTAGAGTTAAAAAATAATTTTGATAGATGGTTTGATCTTTCTGTTTCTAATAACCAAGGAATTATAGATAAAATTCAAGAGGAACGCATTGAAATTTTAATTGATATTATGGGTTTAACTCATGCAGATAGAATTGAAATATTTAATACTAGATGTTCACCAGTACAAATTTCTTGGATGGCTTTTTTAAATACTGTGGGTTTTTCTAATATAGATTATATAATCGCAGATAAATATTTGATTAAAAGTGATGAGGAGAAACTATATTCTGAAAAAATTCTTAAATTATCTAATGTGTGGAGCTGTCATTCAGGATTTAAATTTAAAAGAGAATATAGTCAGCCCCCTTTTAAAAAAAATAATAGTATTACACTTGGATCATTTAATAATTATTTAAAAATTACTGATGATGTCATTAAAGTATGGAGCACAATATTATGTAGTATTAAAAATTCTAAATTAATTTTAAAATCCTCATTTAACCATAATAAAAAATTTATTTTAAAAAAATTTTTGAAATATGGTGTTCAAGACTCATTAGAATTTTACAATAAAAATGATTTTTTAGAGATAGAAGACCACATAAAATTATATAGTAAAATTGATCTAGCACTTGATACATTTCCTTACAATGGGGTTACAACTACATTTGAAGCATTATGGTCTGGAGTTCCAGTTCTTGTGATGAGAGGCCATAATATGAATTCAAGAGCTGGGGAAAGTATTTTGATAAATGGAAATATTAAAAATTTTATTGCATCTAATCAAGAGGATTATATAAAAAAAGCAATTCATTTTGGAAATAATCTTGAAAAGTTAGACCAAGAGAGAAAACAAATTTTTAATAATATATTAAATAGTCCATTATTTAATTCCCAAAAGTTTTCTTATGAATTACAAAACAAACTCTTAAAAATTTATAATAGAAAACTAACAAATTAGTATCTTACAGATAACCTAGCTCTTTCATTTCTACTCTAAATTCTTTGTTTATTTCATTTATTATTTCTTTATCTAGAAGCTTCGTCCAATCATTTTTGGGTCCAAGAAAAAAAAACTTATTCTTTTCTCCATCCTTGCTTATAGAACTTTCAGTAAAACCATAATTATTTTCCATGTTTTCTAAATTATCAAAAGAGCTTAATTTTACTGCATTATTCACAGTTTCGTCTGTAAATTTATTTCTAAGTAATTTTCCAATAAAATTTGAAATTCTTTTAAATTCTTCGATTGGTTGTTTGATTAAATCTTCATATTTTACGAGAAGATAATTCATTTTCATATTTTTCCATGACAAATAATGAGTTTGCCAAGAACCAATAAATTGAGGTAAGGGATACTTTTCTTTATTTAAATATTTTTCTTTTTCTTTATCAGACAAACTTAGTATTTGATTTTTAAAAAACAAAAATTTCTTTGCATCACTGTAACTAGATAAATTATAATGATTTTTTAAGGATGTGATAACATTCCTTGGGTCTCTTACAATATGAATGGTAGCTATAGTATTATTTTTATCTGTGAATGGATAGTTTTTAAATTTTCCTAACATGTTATGAGTTTTAAAAAATCTTAAATTGTTATCCAAGTTAATTTTTTTTTGAGAATTTATCCAATTTTTAGCGACTTCATCTAAATTTAAATAATCAGATATTAAACCACTAAAATGAAATTTATCCGGGTAGTTTGCAATAGCTTTCAAATGATTTAAATTAAGATCAGTTTTTTTTCCCATTAAAAGAGATAAAATAAAAAACCTTATCCAAGTATTTCCACTTTTTGGGTATGAGGCTAACCAAATAATCATTAAAAAATTATATAATTATGATTAATATAAAACTATAATAATAAAATGACTATATACGCACTTTCTTCAGGAGCAGGTGTTTCAGGAATAGCAATCATTCGAATCTCTGGAAAAGATACCTTTAAAATAATTAATCATATATCAAATGGGAAACCACCAAGGGCTCGAGTCGCTGCAATTAAAAAATTCAACAAAATCAACACTTCTGAACTAATTGATGAAGGAATATTGATATGGTTTCCTGGCCCTGAGAGCTACACAGGTGAGGATATGGCAGAAATACATGTTCATGGTAGCATAGCTGTAGTAAGGGCAATACTGGATGAATTGTCAAAAATTGAAAATTGTCGACTTGCTGAACCTGGTGAATTTACAAAAATTGCTTTCCAAAATGAAAAAATAAATCTTATTAAAGCTGAGAGCATATCCGATCTCATTTCTGCAGAAACTGAAATTCAAAGAAAGCAGGCTGTAAAAATAATGAGTGGAAGAAGCTCTGAGAAATTTAATTCACTAAGAACAAAACTTCTAAAAATTTTATCAAACGTTGAGGCAAAAATCGATTTTCCCGAGGAAGATCTTCCAGATGACGTAATTAAAAATATAAAAAATGATTCTGAAAAAATAAGATTAGAGATTGAAAAAATTTTGAATGATCAAAAAGTTGGAGAAAGAATTAGGGAAGGATTTAAGATTGCAATAATTGGACCTGCAAATGCAGGAAAATCTTCTTTGTTAAATTATCTTTCTAATAGAGATGTAGCTATCGTTTCAGAAATTGCTGGAACAACTAGAGATGTTATCGAAGCTCATTTAAACCTGGATGGATATCCAGTTGTGATTTCTGATACTGCTGGGATTAGAAAATCTCAAGATGAGATTGAGAAAAAAGGAATAAAACTAGCTCTAAAAAGAGCTGAGGATGCAGATTTAAATATTATAGTAATAGAGCCAAAAAGTGTTGAGTTTACTGGATTTTTGAACGATTTGATAAGTGAAAAATCAATAATTGTTATTAATAAAATTGATCTTGGTTATAATAATATTAATCAACAAATTTCAAAATTAAATCCAATTTTTTTATCAATTAAAAATCAAACAAACTTAGATGAATTAATAAAAAGAATTAAAGATAAATTAAAAAATAAATTTGTTAACTCAAACGAAACTTTGATTACCAGAGAAAGACATAGACAAAGTTTAGAAGCTTGCGTCCAAAATTTAAAAAATTTCGAAGATAAAAATTCACAGGAAGATTTTGATAAAGCTGCTGAGGATTTAAGATTAGCGACTAGACACTTAGGTATGATTGTCGGCAAAGTGGATGTTGAAGAAATATTAGGTTCAATTTTTAGTGACTTTTGTATAGGCAAATAAGTACTAAATTTACCAACTTTTAGGGCATTTTTAACTGTTTTCTTGTAAAATTTAATATCAATAATAGATTACAATTATGAAAAATGAGATCTCATTTGATGTAGTTGTAATTGGCGGTGGCCATGCTGGCTGTGAAGCAGCAGCAGCATCTGCTAGATTGGGCGTAAATACTGCCTTATATACTCATAAATTTAATACAATTGGTGAAATGTCTTGTAACCCAGCGATTGGGGGATTGGGTAAAGGCCATCTTGTTCGAGAGATTGATGCACTTGATGGTGTAATGGGAGAAGTTGCAGATAAATCAGGAATACAATTTCGTTTATTGAATAGAAGTAGAGGCCCCGCTGTGCGTGGACCCCGTACGCAAAGTGATAGATTCTTGTATAAGAAATATATGCAAGAAAAACTTGTAAATTACTGTAATTTAAGCATTTTTTTTGATCCTGTAATACAGTTTATTTTTGAAAAAAACAATATAATTGGTTTTATTACACAAGACGGTAAAAAAGTACTATCATCTAAAGTAATCCTAACAACTGGAACTTTTTTAAATGGTTTAATTCACATTGGTGAAGAAAAAACACCAGCAGGAAGATTTAATGAAAAACCATCAACAGGATTAAGTGAGCAGTTAAAAAAATATAATTTTAAAATAGGAAGATTAAAAACAGGAACACCTCCAAGATTGGATGCAACGACAATTAATTTCGAAAAACTCGAAGAACAGCATGCAGATGAAGATCCATATTTTTTTTCTTTCCTTACAAAAAAAAATATCAATAAACAAATTTCATGTAGGATGACTTATACCAATCAAGCAGTGCATGATATCATTTCAAAAAATATAAAAAAAAGCGCTATGTACTCTGGAAGTATCCAAGGAGTTGGCCCGAGGTACTGTCCTTCTATAGAAGATAAAATTGTAAAGTTTGCCGATAAGCAAAAGCATCAAATATTTTTGGAGCCAGAGGGTCTAAATGATAAAACTATCTATCCCAATGGAATTTCAACTTCACTTCCTGCAAAGATACAGCAAGAAATATGCAATAATATCAATGGTTTAGAAAATGTAAAAATTTTAAGGCCTGGATATGCTATAGAATATGATTTTGTGGACCCAAGAGAGCTATTTTTAACATTGGAGACAAAAAAAATTAAAAATCTTTATCTTGCAGGACAAATTAATGGAACTACAGGTTATGAAGAAGCCGCAGCCCAAGGGTTGATAGCTGGAATTAATGCTGCTCTCTCTATAAAAGGTAAAGAGCCATTTATCATCGATAGATCTGAAGCATATATTGGTGTGATGATAGACGATTTGGTTACTAAAGGAGTTGCAGAGCCTTATAGAATGTTCACTTCAAGGGCAGAATACAGGCTATCTTTGAGATCTGATAATGCAGATATACGACTTACCCAAAAAGGAATTGATATTGGTTTAATACTAGATGAAAGGAAAAATATATATAAAGAGAAAGCTTTTAAACTAGAAAAAAGTCTTAAAAAGATGGAAAATTCATTAATTTCCCCATCAAAAGCATCTAAATTTGGAATAAATATTGCTAAAGATGGCATTAAAAGGAATGCATTAGAAATATTAAGTCAAAAGTCAGCAAATATGAGTAAAATTAGAGAAATATGGCCTGAAATTGAATATGTTTCACGTGAAATTGATGAGCAAATTGAGATAAATGCTCATTATAAAGGTTATTTAAAGAAACAAAATGCCGATATTTTAGCATTCAAAAGGGATGAGAATCTGAAAATACCTGAAAATCTAGATTATGATCAATTTTCTGGACTATCAAATGAAGTTAAGTCAAAATTTAAGGAAATAAAGCCAAAAACACTTGGTCAAGCACTCAGAATAGATGGGATAACTCCAGCTGCTGTATATATTTTGTTGTCTCATGTCAAAAGAAAGTCTATTAAGCATATAGCTTGATTGATTCGAAAATAATAAAAACAGAGAAAATCCAACTGCCAAATGTTTCACGTGAAACACTTAAGGAGTTAGAGGTCTATTCACAATCAATTTTGAGCACAAACAAGAAAATAAATTTGATAAGTTCAACTACAGAAAAGTCAATAAATACAAGGCATATTTATGATAGTGCACAAACCATTGAATTTATTGATAAAAATGACATCAAGGTATGTACTGATCTCGGCTCAGGTGCAGGGCTTCCTAGTATAGTTTTAGGTATTTTGATGAAATCTAAAAAGCAAGGTTTTAAGCTAATTTTTTATGAGAAGAGCTATCATAAGAGCAATTTTTTAAAGGAGATGGTAGAAAAATTTAGATTGGAAGCAAAAGTATACCAAAAAAATATATTTGAAGAGAAAAATTTAGTTACAGATGTAATAATTTGTAGAGCATTCAAACCTTTACCTGTGATTTTTGATATAGCAACAAAAAATTTTAAAAATTTTAAATACATAGTCATGTATTTAGGAAAGAGTGGAAAAAAAATTTTAAAAGAAGTCTCTACAAAATGGAAATTTGATATAGAGGAAATGAAAAGTCTTACAAGTAATGAGTCATCAGTAGTAAAAATTTCTAATTTAAAAAAAAAATATGAATAAAAAAATTATTTCAGTCATAAATCAAAAAGGTGGAGTAGGAAAGACAACAACCGTCATCAATCTTGCGGCTGGTCTAACCATGAAAGGAAAAAAAATTCTTGTAATTGATCTTGATCCACAAGGTAATGCTTCAACAGGACTTGGATTATCTAACACAACAAGTTCTGATCAAACAATTTACAATGTATTAAATGGAAATAAAAAAATTTCTGAAGTAATCCAGCCTACAAGCTTTGAAAATTTAGATTTAATATCATCAAATGTTGATTTGTCGGGGCTAGAAGTGGAGACAGCCGGAGACAGCCGTAGAGCCTTTAAATTAAAAGACGAATTAATCCCAATTTTAAACAATTCTGAGCCAGCCTATGATTACGTCATAATTGACTGTCCACCATCTTTAAGCCTCCTAACAATAATGGCATTGGTAGCCTCTGAGGCGCTCGTGGTACCACTTCAGACAGAATTCTTTGCTTTAGAGGGGCTTACACAGCTCTTGAAAACAATTGAGAGGATAAAGTCTAACCTAAATCCATCTTTAGACATAAGAGGAATACTTCTCACTATGTATGACAAGAGAAATAAATTATCTGGAGAGGTAGAGACAGAGGCAAGAAATTATTTTAAGGATAAAGTTTATAGCACTGCTGTTCCAAGAAATGTTAGATTATCAGAAGCACCCTCACACGGTGTTCCAGTTTTAATTTATGATAAGTCATGTCCAGGTAGCAGAGCATATTTTAGTTTTACAGAGGAATTTTTAAACCAAGATAAACCAGTGGAGAGTGCAGCATGATTAATCCGTTTAAATCAAAAAAAGGACTTGGAAGAGGATTATCTTCTTTAATAGGCGATAGTGAAAAAACTGATGATAAAAAAAATATGTCTATAAGTTCACTAGTTAGAAATAAGTATCAACCCAGAAAAAAATTTGACGAGATTAACCTAGAGGAGTTAACTAATTCTATAAGAGAGCGAGGCATTATCCAACCTATTATTGTAAGACCATCTTCTGATGAAGAAGATAAATTTGAAATAATAGCTGGAGAAAGAAGATGGCAAGCAGCACAATATGCAGGACTTCACGAAGTACCAGTAGTTGTTATAAATGTTGATAATCTTAAATCACTAGAATTTGCAATTGTTGAGAATGTTCAAAGAGAGGATTTAAATCCAATTGAGGAAGCTGAGGGTTATAAAAGATTAATAGATGAATTTAGCTATGATCAAGATAAAGTTTCTAAATTTATAGGAAAGAGTCGATCCCATATTTCAAATTGTTTACGACTTTTATCTCTTCCACAAGAAATTATAGAATTAATAATTGAAGAAAAATTATCTCAAGGTCATGCAAAAATTTTAGTTGGATTGGATAATGCTGTTCTTTTAGCAAAAAAAATTATTTTAAAAAAGTTGTCAGTCAGACAAGCTGAAAACTTGGTTCGTGTGTTGAAGTCTAGTACTAATAGTCCTTCAAAGAAAAAAGATCCAAATATTTTAAGTCTTGAAGAGGAATTAACTGATAAAATTGGAATGAGAGTTTTTGTTCATAATAAAAGAAACAATTCTGGCACTATTAGCTTGGAGTATAAAGGCATTGATCAGCTGGACAGGTTGGTAGAGATTATTAAGCAAAATTACTAAAAATTACTTACAAAATCAGATACAAAAAGTGTCGAATTTGCTACATTTTTTTTTACTAAAGCTTCTAAATTATTAATCTTAATGATTATTTCTTTAACCTCTGATGTTGACCATGACTGAGCTTGTTTTTTTACAATATTTTTTTCTTTCCAAAAAATTGGTGGCTTAAATCTTGATATAACTTGATCAATATTTTCATTATTATCAATTTCATTTCTTATTTTTAAAAGTCTTTTGGATTTGTTTAATAATGTTCTTATTATTAATATGCAATCTTCTGATGAATAATTATTTTCGTTAAGTATATTAGATACTCTTTTTGAATTCTTTGCTAAATAATTATCTGATAATTCAAATACAGTAAAATTTTCAGCAAGATTTGAAAGTTTTATTATATCATCAATACTTATTTTTTTCTTAGAAAGTGACAAATTTTGTAATTTTTCTAATTCACTTTTTAAAAAAATCCTATCTCCTTTTGACCGTTCTACTAAAATATTAATAATCTCTTGAGATAATTTCAAATTATTTTCTCTTATAAAATTATGGACTATTGAACCGAGTGTTCTAGAATCATCACTATATACTGGGATACAAACGGTTCTTTTTTCTTTCTCAAATAACGTTCTAAGTTTTGATTTTTTTTCTAATATTGAGGATTTGATAACTATTTTGATATTTGATAATTTATTTTCTAAAACATGATTTATAACTTTTATCAGTTTATCTGTTCCTCTTGAGATAATTATCAATTTATCATTTTGAAAAAGAGACTTATTAAATAAACTTAAAATAAATTCATCAGAATTATTTAAAATTTCATTTTCATCATACCTTAAGATCTCTCCCTGAAAATTTTTTATATAAAAATTGTTTACTAAATCTTCTTTAGCGCCATAATTATCTCCATAAATAAGATGGAGATCACAAATTTTAGATTTTAATTTTTCAATTTCAAAACTTTTAACTATCATTTAAATTTAAAATTAAGGATATAATTGAGTCACTAATATTTTCTGAAATATTTTCTGATATAATACTTTCATCCTCATCAAGTTTAAATTTGTCAGAATTATTATTGTAAATGTAACTTTTTTTAATTTCTCTTTCTAATATCAAATTACCTTTATTAAGGACCTTTAAGTTAGTTAAAACTATTAATTCAAATTTTGAAGGATCTCCCTTGCTATCTTTTGAAATTGTTTTTTTCTCTTTGACTGTATTAATTGATAGATCAAAAATTTTTTTATCAATTATGAGATTATCTTTTTTTCCTTTAGAACTTATATTGTTTATAAAGCTCAATCTATTTTCAATATTTCTGTTAATTTCACTATCTCCAAAAAAACTGATATTTCCTAAACTAAAACCATATTCTTTCTTTGAAAATATCGGTTCATATGAGCACGACGTAACCAATATTATTACGCTAAAAAAAATATTTCTGATTAATCTCTTATTCATTTACTAGTAAATTTATTAATCTATTCTTAACAAATATAATTTTTTTAATAGATTTATTTTTTAAATATTTATCAGTTACTTTATTGGTTTTTACTTTAATAAAAAGGGCTTGTTCATCCAAATCTCTACTTTCATTTAGAATCAACCTTTTTTTACCATTTATTTGTATTACGTAGTCAATTTTATCCTCATCTAGTATTTCAGAGACCACTTTTGGCCATTTGCATTCATTCTCAGCTCCTATATCATATAAACATTCAGATGCGAAGTGTGGAATTGCTGGACTAAATAATATCAAAATTTTTTTATAATTTTCTTCTAGTGTTCTTGTAGCAATTTCTTTTTGTATTTCTTTATTCAAAAAATTATATATTTCATATATGTTCGCAATAATAACATTATAATTAAAGTTCTCTAAATTATTAGTTATTTTGTAAACCATCTGGTTTATAAATTTTCCTAAACTATTATTTTCCTCAGTTTTTGAGTTATTATTTAAAATTTTTTCTTTTATCTTTTTATGTAGTTTCCACAATTTTTGTAAGAATTTATAAGATGCTACCATTCCTTGGTCAGACCATTGTACATCTTTTTCAGGAGGACTATCAGAAAGTATAAACAATCTAACGGCATCAGCTCCATAGCTATCAATAATATTTTCAGGATCGATTACATTTTTTTTTGATTTAGACATAGATTCTGACGCTCCAACACGAACCTCATTTTTACTATCACCCTTTTTTTGATATTTATTATCTACAAATTCCACCTCTTCAGGGCTAAGCCAATTATTATTTTTATCTTTATAAGTCTCATGACATACCATCCCTTGAGTAAACAGTCCCTTAAATGGTTCATCTATATTAAAATTTTCATCTTTATATCCTAGGGCTTTTATAAAAAAACGTGAGTACAATAAATGAAGAATTGCGTGTTCTACTCCCCCTATGTATTGATCCACAGGCATCCAATAATCAATATCATCTTTTTTATAACCATAGTTTTTTTCACTAGATGAGCAAAACCTGACGTAATACCAGGACGAACAAACAAATGTATCAAGTGTGTCTGTTTCTCTTTTGTATTTTTTTCCGTTAATAACTATATTTTTCCAATTATCTTCAGAGTCCAATGGATTTCCTTTTGAATTTAGATTTACATTTTCAGGTAGTTTAACTGGTAAATCTTTTTTAGGTATTGTTATTACATTTCCATTTTCATCATAAGCTATTGGAATTGGACATCCCCAATAACGTTGTCTTGAAACCCCCCAATCTTTTAATCTAAAATTTATTTTTTTTTTACCAATTCCTTTCTTTTCAAGAATTTCAATTGTCTTTAGAACAGCTTCATCTGGTACTTTTAAACCATTTAAAAATTGAGAATTAATTATGATACCTGGCCCCGAGTAGGCCTCATCTTGAACCTCAAATTCATCATGTTCTTCATTTGGTTTTACAACGGTTTTGATATTAAGATTATATTTTTTAGCAAAATCGAAATCTCTTTGATCATGGGCTGGGCACCCAAAAACAGCACCAAATCCATAATCCATTAAAACAAAATTAGCAAAGAAAACGGGAACTTTTTGACTAGGATCTAATGGATTTTTTGCCATTAAATTTGTTTTAAAGCCTATTTTTTCACCTATTGCAATTGCCTCCTCTGTTGTACCTGTTTTAGAACATTCCTTTTTAAATTTTTGAAATTTTTCATCTTTTAAAAAATATTCTGAAATTTCATGGTCTACTGAAAGTGCTAAAAATGAGAAACCAAACAATGTATCAGGTCTTGTAGTAAAACATTTTATTTCCTTTACTGGCAAATCTCCTTCAGTCTTAAATGCTATCTCACAACCAAAAGACTTTCCTATCCAATTTTTTTGCATAACTTTTACTTTGTTTGGCCATTGATTTAAACCATCTAATCCATCAAGTAGTTCTTGAGAGAACTTTGAAATTTTAAAAAACCATTGATTTAGTTTTTTTCTTTCAACTATTGCTCCAGACCTCCATCCCCTTCCATCTATCACTTGTTCATTAGCTAGAACTGTCTGATCTTTTGGATCCCAATTTACGTAATTTTCTTTCCTATAAACTAAACCTTTTTCATAAAGCTCTAAAAAAAATAATTGCTGGTGTTTATAATAATCCTCTGAGCATGTTGATATTTCTCTATTCCAGTCAATAGATAATCCAAGTCTCTTAAGTTGAGTTTTCATTACTGATATATTTTTATTAGTCCATTCCTTAGGATCTAAATTATTTTCTCTAGCAGCATTTTCAGCAGGCATTCCAAAAGCATCCCAACCCATTGGATGCAGTACGTTAAATCCTTTCAAAGATTTGAATCGTGATAAAACATCTCCAATAGTATAATTTCTCACATGCCCCATATGTATTTTCCCAGAGGGATATGGGAACATTTCTAGACAATAAAATTTATCTTTCGACCTGTCTATTTTGGATGAAAAAGCATTTGTATCCTGCCATTTTTTTTGCCATTTTTCCTCTACAGTTTTAAAGTTATATCGGTCCATTTTAAAGAAATAAAATTTAATTTTATTTTAAATTAACCATCACCGGGTGTACTCATTACATAAGGTTTGAAGTTTTTATCCTTATTCTGTTTTTTGTAGACGGCTGCTTTACTCAAGATTGATTTTTTAAGTTCAGCAATAAGAGTTCCTGTTTTTTGAGATACCTTACAATTATTATTTTGATTACACTCTTTATAAAAAATTTTTATATTAAGTGCATCGGCTCTAACTTCATTTGATAAAAATCGAATTGAAATTTTTACAGATTCATCAATATTACTACCGTCTGAGTACCAATCCGTTATAATAATTCCACCGCTATAATTAACTGATGAAAGAGGCATAAAATCTATCGTATCAAGCGATGCTCGCCAAAGTTCATTTGAACTTGCAAACATGAAATCTCCACCTTTTCCCTTATTTCCTTTTAAAACATTGTCTACCCTAAATCCTCTTCCTTCCTCTAAATTTTTTTTTACTCTTTCTTTGGGATCGGGTGGATTTTTTCTTGCATCACCACCTGGCATTCCTTGACAAGATAGTAGAAATATTAAACTGATTCCTAGGAATAGTTGAGTCGATAAATTTCTAAAATTTGTCATTATTTTTCTTCAATTAATTACTTTTAGATGAAAATCATTAAAATTAGCATGAAATTGTTTAAATAACTAAAAAAACCAGTAAAATCAACATTTTTATTGATGTATAAATGCAACACTTTTTTAAAAACATTAGGTAAAACCCAATATTAAAACCAATTTTTAAAAATAATTGTTAGAGATTACATGTTTAATATTAAACAATTAACGAAAGGTAATAATATGAACAATCTAAAAAAAGTTGGATTGACAGCATTAAGTACTGCATTAGTAACAGTCGGATCAGCACAAGCTGCTGATTGGAGCGTTTCTGGTGGTACTTCGATCAATTTCAATGGTCAAGACAACAACAATATGGGTAACGGTTGGACAATGACTGACTCAGTTACTTTTTCATCAAGTGGTGAATTAGACAACGGAATGAGCGTTGCATTTACTTTAGAGCTTGATGGTAATGTAATGGATACTAGAAAACTAGCTATCACTACAGACGGAATGGGAACAATTACTTTCTCAGGTGATGGTGCATCAGGACCAATTGGTTCATGGGATGATATGACTCCAACTGCTAACGAAGAAGCACATGGATCAACTATCGCTGGAACAATTGCTAGCCCAGTAGGTGCAGCGGGAACAAATGATATATTTGTTTACGACTACACAATTACAGATGGCTTAGCACTTAAAGCTTCATACACTCCATCAGATGGTTCAACAGATATCGAAAGTTCACAAGACTACGGTGTAATGTACACTGGAACTGAAGGATTAACTGTTTACGCTGCAATGGGTGAAAACAATGGTGATGCTGCTAAAATAGATAACTCTATTTTTGGTGTTAAGTACGCAATGGGTGCTATGACAGTTGGTTACCAAACTAACGAAGTAGATTCAACAGGAACTAATGGTGATAAAGATTTTACTGCTGCTGGTATTTCTTATGCAGTAAGTGATGATTTATCTGTATCATTTAACGTATCTGAAGTTGACTTTGAAGGTGGAACAAATAATCAGGAAGCTACTGGTATAAGTTTCTCTTATACACAAGGTGGAATGACATTATCTGGTTCACATCACTCAGTTGATAACGTAGGTGGAACTGCAACTGCAGATAACACTGGATATGAATTAAACTTATCGTTTGCATTCTAATTACGATAATTATTTATTATAGAAAAGGCCCCTTTTTAGGGGCCTTTTTTTTGATCAAAAAATGATATTCCTGCAAACCCTATAGACTTTGTAAGACTTAATAACTTAATATTTACATCAGATACGCCACCTAGGGCGATAATTTTTTTTAAAGAGTAGTTGGATAGTAAATTAAATTTATAGATACCTAAATAGTTTTTATTTTTTTTAAAGATTGAGGATACAAAAATTTCTTTTATATTTTGTTTTTCCTTAATTCTTATTTCTTTTAATGAATGAGCTGAGCCAATTAAAATAAAGTTTCTTTTCAATTTATAACTTAAATGAGAAAAATTTTTGTTAAAAGAAGGTATGTATGCACCATCTAATTTTAACTTAACAGACAATTTTATATTATTTGACAAAATAAACTTGAGTCTTTTTTCCCTACAATAATTCCTAAGTAAAATTATTTCATCAATTTTATAATTTTTAGTATAATTCCTATATATAATTGTGGTATTTTTATTCTGTTTATCAATGTTACTTTTAATAAATTGGTCTATAAAGTAATATTTCTTCAAAAATATTTTATGCATAATACTGTTCAAAATCTATTATCTATTCAAGCATCAATCAAATCCAAATTACTAGAATTAGATGAAAAAAGAAGAATACCTAAAATAATTGCAGTTTCTAAAACTTTTAAAATTGATCACATTTTACCATTAGTTGAGTACGGTCATTTAGATTATGGTGAAAACAAAGTTCAAGAAGCAGTCGAAAAATGGACAGATATAAAAAAACAGAATAATAAAATAAAATTACATTTAATAGGAAAATTACAAACAAACAAAGTTAAACATGCTGTAAAAATATTTGATTATATACATTCTCTTGATAGTGAAAAATTGGCTATGAAAATAGCACAGGAACAAGGGAAACAAAGCATAAAACCTAAAATTTTTATTCAAATAAATCTTGGAGAGGAAAATCAAAAATCTGGAATTTTGAAACAGAACTTGATTGAGTTTTATAATTTTTCTGTAAACCTAGGTCTTGATATAGTTGGCACAATGTGTATTCCACCTTTTGATGAGGATAGTACTTCATTTTTTTCTCAAATGAGTGAACTAAATCAAAAAATAAGTTTAGATGAAATCAGTATGGGAATGTCGTCGGATTATCTTGATGCAATCAAATTCAAATCAACATATTTAAGAATTGGATCTAATATATTTGGACAAAGAGGCTAGATTATTTTAATTTTAGTATTTTTGTCAATTAGCTTTAACAAAATTAAAAAATCTTTCTTTTCAAGTGCTACGCACCCTGAGGTGAGTTTATAATTATTGGTTAAATGAATAAAAATTGCGCTACCTTTGCCAACTTTTGGTTTTCTTGTATTATAATTTATTGGAATAATAAAATCATATTTGTAATCTTTTCTAAATAATTTCTCATGACTAATATTTTTGTTTACCTTTATTAACTTGTTGTAATATTTTTTATTTTTAACATCATCACACCATCCCATATCCTTTTTTATTGGAATACATTTTAATTTTGTTAATGGTTTTGGGTTTCGATCTTTTCTATAATACAAATTACCCAATGAATAAGTCCCGATTGGTGTTTTTTTATCTCCTTCAATCTTACTTTTTACCAATCCTCTCTTTCCAACAACACATCGAAAAACAAAATCGTCAAAAATAAGTCCTACTTTATCTTTTAGAATAATTGTCATATTATTTATTATATATGAATAATGAAATTTTGGTTATTTATGATTTTAAAGTTTTATATGAAATATTAAGTGAAATTAGTGATCATATAAATTTTAAATTAATCAATGTAAGTAAAATTACTGATTTAGATTTAAAAACTCAGGACAATTATTTAATAATATCGAAAAAAAAAATAAAAGATGTTGAAAACCAAATAATACTGAGCAATTTTCCAATTGATATTACGAAATTTATTGAAAATATTAATATTAAACTTTTAAAAAAAAAATATAATCAACAATCTGAAATTAATCTGGGTATCTATAAATTAAACTTAAACTCAAGAATAATCTTTAATAATCACAAGAGTCTTGGTCTAACAGAAAGAGAGGCAAATATAATAATTTATCTTAAAAACGCAAAAAGCCCTGTTAAAATTAGTAAATTACAAACTGAGGTTTGGGGCCATAATTCAAAATTAGAAACTCATACAGTAGAAACACATATTTATAGACTAAGAAAAAAAATTAATAATATTTTTCAAGATAACAATTTCATAAAAAGTTCTAGGTTTGGCTATATAATTTAATGAAAAAGAGAAATCTGATAGCTAAAGATTTATTAAAACCAAAATATAAAACTAGAGTGGTTAAACCCAAAAAAGGTAAGGGTAGTTTTAAAAGAAAGAAAAAATAATCATTTAAAGTCTAGCACCTATTTGTTGGATAACTTTAGAGGACATTTCAGTTCCTTTATCTAAGCTTTCTTTCAGTGTCATTTTATTTACATAACCATGTAAAAAGCCTGCTGCAAAAAGGTCACCAGCACCAGTTAAATCAACAATTTTAAGACCTTCTTTTATTCCACATTCAACAACTTCATTTCCATTAATTGCAACTGCACCTTTTTCACCTCTTGTTAAAACAATTATTTTGCACAGTGATTTAGAGAAATTAATTACTTCATCAAAAGATTTTGCATCTATCAGAGACATTATTTCTTGTTCATTGGCAAAAGTTATATCTAATTTGTTTTTTACTAAATCTAAGAAGTGAGGCTTATGTCTATCAACACAAAATTGATCTGATAATGACATTGCAACTTTTTTTGCACTTAGAATTGCTTTTTCAAAAGCTTTTTTTGGTTCTCCTTCGTCCCAAAGATAACCTTCTAGAAGTATTGTTTCACTTTGTTTTATTGCATCCGAACTAACATCGTTTTCGTTTATTTTACCTGCAGTTCCTAAAAACGTACACATTGTTCTTTCAGAATCGGGTGTAACTAATATTAAACAAGTTCCAGTTGGCAACTCTTCTTTTTTTTTTGAATAAATATATTTAACATTCTCCTGTTTCAAACCATCTTCGTACTTTCCACCAAGATCATCATCATTTACTTTACCTATAAATCCAACTTCATTCCCAAGTTGAGATAATCCGACAATTGAGTTAGCAACAGAACCACCTGAAACAGTTTTTTCTACTTTCAGATTAGATAGTAGATTTTTAAATTCTTTATCATCAAAAATTAATTTCATAGTACTTTTAGTCAGATTATTTTTTGTTATAAAATCGTCTTCTACCTTACAAATTACATCTACAATTGCATTTCCAATTCCTAATATTTTCATTATTTATGCTTTCTTGGTTATAAGTGGTTTTTTTCTCTTAGGATAACAAGTAGTACAGATTTTACAAGATAAACCATAACACTCTCTGGCCTTACAGTGCTCTCTTCCATAATAAATTATTTGAAGATGTAACTTATTCCAATATTTTTTAGGAAAAAGTCTCTTTAGATCTTCTTCTGTTTGAACTACATTTTTTCCATTAGTTAAACCCCATCTTTGTGCAAGTCTGTGTATGTGGGTGTCCACTGGAAAAGCAGCATGTCCAAATCCTTGAGACATGACCACGCTGGCGGTTTTGTGCCCAACACCTGGTAATTCTTCAAGTTGTTCGAAGGTTTTTGGAACTTTCCCATTATATTTTTCAACTAAAGTTTTTGATAAATTATAAACACTTCTGGCTTTAATTCTAAAAATACCAATACTTCTTATTAGTTTTTCAATTTTTTTTCTTCCTAACTTAACAAAGTGTTCAGGTTTATTATATTTTGGATATATGTTTTTGGTAACATTGTTAACGTTTACGTCTGTACACTGTGCAGATAAAAGAACAGAAACTAGTAAAGTAAAAATATTTCTGTGTTTAAGAGGAATTGGGGTCTTTGGATATATTTTGTTTAAAGTTCGAAGAACAACCTTTGCCCTTTGCTCCTCACTCATTTAAAATTTAAAACATCACGCATCGAATATAAACCTGGTTTTTTTTTCATTAACCATTTTCCAGCTGTCAAAGCTCCTTCGCTGTATAAAGCTCTATCAAAAGCTTCGTGATTTAATGTAATAATTTCTTTTCCACTTGAAAATTTAACTTCGTGTTCACCAACTGTTTTACCTTTTCGTATTGAGTTAAAATTTATATTTTTTCCATAAGGAAAACTTTTTTTATTAAGATATTTTTTTCCAAATAAATTATAGAAATCTTTATTTTTGCCAACAGCAATTCCTTTACCCAACATTAACGCTGTTCCAGATGGATAGTCTATTTTATGTTTATGATGAACCTCATATACTTTACTTAAAAAATTATTTCCTAATGATTTAGACGCTATTTCAGTTAAGTACATTAACAAATTTATACCTAAGCTCATGTTTCCAGCTTTAAGTATTGGAATTTTCTTAGAAAATTTTTTAATGAGACTTTCTTCTTTTTTGGTAAATCCAGTTGTGCCAATAATAACTCTTTTTTTTAGCTTTGATGCAATTTTAAGAATTTCAAAAGTACAATTAGGGACAGTAAAATCGATAATTAAATCAACATTTTTGAAGGAATTTTCATTATTTAAACCAGGTTTAATTCCAGAAATTTTTTTTTTTACTAATTTATTTTCTGTAAGAGTTGTTAGTTTAAAATTTTTATCAACTCTAGAAGATTTTACCAGTTGTTGGCCCATTCGTCCCATGCAACCAGATATCGCTAAATTTACTTTGCTCATTAAATTATTTTAATATATTTTTTCAACAATATACAACAATTATGGTTATTAAATACCTTTTAAAATTATTTTTGGTTTTAATTTTTTTCGTGTCTATCAATCAATCTAAAGCTGACTTTTTTAAAGATATAACATCTCTAATTGATAATAATGATTTTAGACTAAGTTATGGTGTATCTGTCACTGATATAAATCAAGATAATAAATATGAATTTGTCGTTACTGGGTTTGGGTTTTCAAACTTAGCGTTGTCTTACCAAAATGGGAAACTTATAAATATAAATAAAAATCAAATCTTTGATGATGCTAAAAGAAAAACTATTGGGGTTGCTGCTTGTGATATTGACCAAGATGGATTTGAAGAAATTTATTTTTTAAATACTGATACCTATAGCGGAGAAAAAAAATATTCAGATAGATTGATTGATAACAGTAGAAATGGTTTTATTGATTTATTTGAAAAAGATATTAACAAAAAAAATTTAAACTTAACTGCTGGTAGATCTGTTGTTTGTGTTGATAGAAATGGTGATGGGAAATATGGTATATATGTTGCCAATTACGGGGGTCCTACTAGGTTTTATGAACAAAGTTCCAGACAAATACTAGATTTAGCAGAGCAGCTGAAAATTGACAAAATTACTGGTGGTAGAGCTGTAGTTGCAGGAAATATTTTATCAGGAAAAACTGACATATTTGCTGCAAACGAAAGAGGAAAAAATTTTTTATATTATAATTCTGATGGTTTATTTCAGGATATAGCTAAGGATTATAAAGTTGATGATCAATTTGAAAATGGAAGAGGTACAACTTTATCAGATATACTTTATAGAGGGAGATTAGATATAATTACATCCAATTGGAACGGTTATCATAGGGCTTTTGTATTAGAAGATAACAAATTTAAAGATATCGCTACTCCAACCTTTAATATTCCTACTAGAATTAGAACAGTGATATCAGCAGACTTCGATAATGACGGCTATGATGAGATATTTATGAATAATATTGGCGAACCAAATAAATTATTCAAAATAAAAGATAATGGATTTTTTGAAGAGATAAAAATTCAAAATGCTTACGAGTCAAATGGTTTAGGAACAGGAGCAGCAGTTGCAGATATAGATGAAGATGGAATTTTAGAATTATTAGTTTCTCATGGAGAATCTGGCATGCAACCACTGACAATGTATAAAGCAGATATTAAAAAAAACTTTAATTATATAAGAATTAAGCCATTAAATAAGTATGGTGCACCTGCAAGAGGAGCAACAGTTATACTTAATTCAAACTTCAGAAATCATGCTAAAACCATCGATGCTGGTTCTGGATATTTATGTCAAATGGAACCCGTAGCTCATTATGGCATCAGAGACAGTGAAAAAAATATTTCAGTAAAAATAGTTTGGACTGACGGTTCTACACAGTCACTTAAAATAAATGAATTTAATAAAACAATAGAAGTAAATCAGAAAAAATAGGACAATAACACTCAATTCAACAATTAAACTAATTAAAGTATCCTAAATATTAGATCATGAAAAAATTAAAATACTTTACAATTTTTTTTCTACTAGTAACTTTTAGTTCAATAAAACCAACATATTCAAATCAATTTAATTATTACGCTGACCTAGTAAAAGATTGGCCAAAAATTTTCCCCGATCAAAATAGAAATGCAGCAGGTCCAAAATTTTTCAAACATATTTTAACAAAAGAAATCACATACCAAGATTTTGTTGAATACAATAAGTTATATTGTGCTGTGTCTGGATCATTAATTGATCCAAATAGCAAGCCAGAATTTGTTTATCTTAAAAATGCTGAAAATGACGAGAAAATATGTGGATTTTATCACAAGTGTTGTTATCCATGTTCGTGTGATCTGATGAAATACTCTAAAGTAAAAAAAATGAAATATACTTTTACAGACGGTGAAAAAGAATTTTTTGTTCTAACAATAAAAAATCCCTGTGGTAAAAAAGATTTTCCAAGAGAAGTAAACAAGGATTATTTTTGTAATGGAAATAAACTCGATAATAATCAAGTATTTGTATTAGATGAGAGACTAGTAATTGGTTTATTTCATAACGCCACAAAATGTAATTCTCAAAGTATAGCTGCTATTGATAGTCATGAGGTTACAGGACAATATTGTGAACTAAGAAATAATGCTCCTCTTGAGGAAGTTCAAGGTGGTATGGGAGATATATTTATAAGATTAGCAAAAGATAATTAAATTATTCCAATTCCTTCTTTATAAAAATAGGCACCCAGAATTAGAATTACTAAAACATAAATAATACCAAAAATTGTATATTTGATTTTTTTTTTCATCTAATTTTTCCAAAAACTTTTTGCTTTTTTAAAGAATTTTTTAATACTTGGATTTGATTTTTCATTTTCAATTTCTCTAAATTTTTCAAGTAACTCTTTTTGTTCTTTATTTAAAGATACAGGAACTTCAGTGTTAACTTGAACATAAAGATCACCATAATCATTTCCTCTCATAAGTGGCATTCCTTTTTCTCTTAATCTGAATTGTTTACCACTTTGTGTTCCGGCTGGAATTTTTATCTTAGCTTTTCCACCATCTATTGTTGGTATTTTTATTTCAGCTCCTAAAGCAGCGTCTGCAATTGATATTGGGCATTCAAAAAATAAATTTTCTTCAGATCTTTTGAAAAGTTCATGAGAATTTACATTTATAAATAAATAAAGATCACCATTACTAGCTCCCCTTGAGCCTGCTTCTCCCTTACCTGATAATCTAATTCTTGTTCCATCGTCTACTCCTTTAGGAATAGTTACTGAAAGCCTCTTACTTGCTTGTTTTTTACCTTGACCACCACAGCTTGTACATGGATCAGTAATTTGTTCACCTGATCCGGCACATTGAGGGCATGTTTGTTGAACAGTGAAAAAACCTTGGCTGGAACGTACTTGTCCGTGACCACCACACATAGAACATGTACTTGCGCTTTGTCCAGGTTTTGAGCCTGAACCGCTACATGTATCACATCTATCTGATGTGGAGAATTTAATATCTTGTTTTTTTCCAGCATAAGCTTCTTCTAAACTGATAGAGAGATCATATCTTAAATCAGAGCCACGGTTGTTAGACCTTCTTGATCTTCTTCCTCCACTACCAAAACCTTCTCCAAAAAAATCTTCAAAGATATCTGAAAAAGAACCAGAAAAATCAAAGTTCCCAAAACCACCTCTGCCACCTCCACCACCATTTTCAAATGCAGCATGACCAAAATTATCATAATTTTGTTTTCTCTCTGAATTTGATAGGACGTGATAGGCCTCTGAAGCTTCTTTAAATTTTTCTTCTGCGCCTTTATCGCCTTTATTTTTATCAGGATGGTGTTTAACTGCTTGTTTTCTGTAAGCTGCTTTTATTTGATCGGGACTTGCATTTTTTTCAACACCCAAGACATCGTAGTAATCTCTTTTTGCCATAACTAGTTATAGACAAATGGTTGATATTTTAGGCGCTTTTTTCTTTATCGTCTTTTACTTCTTCAAAGTCTGCATCAACAACATTATCGTCTTTTTTCCCTTCATCCTTTGCATCTTTAGGTGCATCACCAGGTTTTGTACTTTGTTGTGATTTGTAAATAGCTTCTCCTAATTTCATTGAAGCTTGAACCAAATCTTGAGTTTTCTTTTTGATTTCCTCTACATCTGTCCCTTTTAATGCGTTTCTTACATTTGCAGATGCATCTTCAATAGCTTTTTTATCTGCATCAGATATTTTACTGCCATGCTCTTTTAAGTTCTTTTCAGTAGAATGAAGTAGCGTATCAGCTTGGTTTCTTGCATCTACAGCTTCTCTTTTCTTTTTATCAGCTTCTTTATTTGTCTCAGCATCCTTAACCATTTGGTTTATTTCTTCATCGCTTAAACCACCTGATGCCTGAATTTGAATTTTTTGTTCCTTACCAGTCCCCTTATCTTTTGCAGAAACATTTACAATTCCGTTTGCATCGATATCAAATGTAACTTCAATTTGAGGAACTCCTCTTGGAGCCGGAGCTATACCTACTAGTTCAAAATTACCTAAAACTTTATTGTCTGAAGCCATGTCTCTTTCACCCTGCAAAACCCTAATAGAAACTGCAGGTTGGCTATCCTCAGCTGTTGAGAAAACCTGGCTTTTTTTAGTTGGTATTGTTGTATTTTTTTCTATCAACTTAGTTGAAACTCCCCCTAAAGTTTCTATTCCAAGCGAAAGTGGGGTAACGTCTAACAATAATACGTCTTTTACATCTCCTTGCAAAACTCCTGCTTGGATAGCAGCACCCATTGCAACGACTTCGTCTGGATTGACAGATTTGTTTGGTTCTTTACCAAAGAAATTTTTAACTTCTTCTACTACTTTTGGCATTCTAGTCATTCCACCAACAAGAATTATTTCATCAATTTCACTTGCACTTAAGCCAGCATCTTTTAGAGCTGTTTCACACGGTGGTATAGTTCTAGAAATAAGATCTTCCACAAGAGCCTCAAGTTTCGCTCTAGTCATTTTCATGTTAATGTGTTTAGGACCAGTTTTATCTGCTGTAATAAATGGTAAATTTATTTCAGTTTGTGCAGCAGATGATAGTTCAATTTTTGCTTTCTCTGCAGCTTCTTTAAGTCTTTGCAATGCTAACTTATCAGATTTTAAATCAATACCATTTTCTTTTTTAAATTCAGATAATAAATATTCAACAATTGTATTGTCAAAGTCTTCACCACCTAAAAAAGTGTCACCATTTGTAGATTTAACTTCGAATACTCCATCTCCTAATTCAAGTATTGAAACATCAAAAGTACCTCCACCTAAATCATAAACTGCAATCTTGTTGCTTGTTTTTTTGTCTAGTCCATAGGCAAGTGCTGCTGCTGTTGGTTCGTTAATAATTCTTAAAACTTCTAAACCTGCAATTTTACCAGCATCTTTAGTTGCTTGTCTTTGTGCATCATTAAAATAAGCTGGTACAGTTATTACAGCTTGTGAAACTTCTTGACCTAAATATTTTTCAGCAGTCTCTTTCATTTTTTGAAGTGTAAAAGCAGAAATTTGAGATGGAGAATATTTGTTACCTTTAGCTTCTATCCAAGCATCTCCTTTATCAGAGTTAACGATTTTAAATGGTGCAGTTTCAATATCTTTCTTAACTGAAGGATCTTCAAAATTTCTTCCTATTAATCTCTTAACTGCGAATATTGTATTTTCTGGATTAGTTACTGCTTGTCTTTTTGCAGGTTGCCCAATTAATTTCTCATCATTATCAGAAAATGCAACTACAGAAGGTGTTGTTCTTGCTCCCTCCGCATTTTCTAAAACTTTAGCTTGTGTACCTTCCATTACGGATACGCATGAATTTGTTGTTCCTAGATCTATTCCTATTACTTTGCCCATAATTTAATACCTCTCCGACATATAAGTGCTAATTGTAAGACTACAACCATCTACAAAATTTAAATTTTGGTTGTTTTTATTGGTTTTTTTCATCTTTTTGAACTTCTTTTTGCTCTTCTTTTGCTTTTTTCTTTGAAACACCAACCAAAGAAGGTCTCAATAATCTTTCTTTCATCATAAATCCTTTTTGTATTTCTTGAACGATTGTTCCAGCCTCTTTAGTATCATCCTCAACTTCCATCATTGCTTGGTGAAGATTTGGGTCAAGTTTTTCATTAATTGACTTTATAGGTTCAATATTATTTTTCTTGAATATTGAAAGCATGTCATTACTTATGATATCTAAATGTTCGATGGTTTTTTTAAGTGCATCTGAATCTTTTAATTTCTCATCATTTTCTAAAGCAGCTTTTGATCTCTCAAGATTATCTAATAAGTTTAATGTTTCTTTAGCAAAAGAATATCCACCATATTCGTACGCATCCTCTCTTTCTTTTTCAAACCTTCGTCTCTGATTTTCCATTTCTGCAAATGTTCTTGCTAACTTATCTTTGAGGGCTTCTAACTCCTCTTCAGGGGTCAGTTTTTCAACTTCTTTTTTTTCAGACCCTAAATTTTTTTCATTATTTTCTTGATCTACATTATTATTTTCTGTGGATTGGGTGTTTAACTTCTCCTCAGCAGTATCTGCGTCCACGTTTTTTTTTAATTCTTTCTTGTCCATATTGTTTATATGGTAAGAAAAAGTATAATTTCTAGATGTCTAAAAAAAAAATTAAAGAGATATTCATTGGCTCAAATAATGAGGGAAAACTTAAGGAAATAGCAGGTATGTTACCCGAAAGTCTAAAAATTTACTCAAATTTAGACTTTAAAATACCTAGCCCAAAAGAGACAGGTACCACGTTTGAACAAAACTCTCTTTTAAAAGCAAAATATTTTTCAAAAAAAACTAATAAAATTTGCATGTCAGATGACTCAGGGATTGAGATTGATATTTTAGATAAAGCCCCTGGGGTATATTCAGCTGATTGGTCAGGAAAAAAAAGAAATTTCAATTTAGCTATTAAAAAAGTTTATAGAGAAATCTCAAAAAAAGATAAAAATTGGAAAAAAAAAAAACTAAGTGCAAGATTTATTTGTGTACTCACTATCTTTTGGCCAAATGGTAAATTTATAAGTCAAATTGGTAAAATTGAGGGACGAATATCTAATTTAAAGAGAGGAAAAAATGGTTTTGGATATGATCCAATCTTTATACCTAAAGGAAAAAGGTTAACTTTTGGTGAGATGGATCCTCATAAAAAATATAGTATTGACCATCGTTTTAATGCATTTAAAAAAATTAAAAAATTTTTTTAAATTTATTATCTTCAATACTGTAGAAGTTTAGCTGATGAGTAATAGTATTCTTGCTTATCTCAAAAATTCCAATTTTTCCCTTAAATTTATTATTTTTGTAAAATATTTTTTTTGAAATATTAAAATTATTTTCATAAATTAAAAAATAGACTAGTCCTATTAAATCATAACTTAAAAATGAAAGTTGATCACCATCTAAACCATAAACATTTTTGAAATCATTCATAAAACGTTCATAATTAACTTTATTTATTGATGGAAAATATATTGGATGAAGAGAATTTTCTTTTAACAAGCTTTCATCAAACCATTGATTTAATGTAATATATGAAATTCTTTTTGATGATACATCTGTATACAGAAGTGATGTAGCTACACTTTTCAAATTTTCATCAAAATCTGCAATTATAACTGAGTCAAAATCTATACTTCCCAATGTATCTTTCTTTGTTAAATTTTGAATCCTTTTCTCTTTATCTTTAAATGATAAGCTTTCTATTCTTTCTATTTCAAACTTAAGATTATTTTTTCTTATTTGATATTTTGTCAAATCCTCAATTTGTTTAGTAAGTTTTGTTGGTTCTCTGTCATAATAAAATACTTTTTTATGTTTAATCTTTGTTTTATTAATTGCTTCTTCTATTTCTTTTTTAAACTGTGATTTTGGAATTAAAAGAATACTTTTTGATAAATTATTTTTATCATTAAATTTTTTTATCGTTTGTAATTGAGATATAGCATTAACACCAGCGCTAATAACATTTTTTGGGTTGTTAATTAATTTATTTGTAAGAGATATAAAAGTTATATCTTTTAGGTCATCAAGATATTTAGTACTTTCATTAAATACAGGTCCAATAACTATTTTAACACCTTCTTTATTTAATTCTTTTGATACTTTTAAGGCATCAATAGGATTTGATTTTGAATCTTTTGGAATTATTTCAATTCTATCATCATTAATTCTGTTTATAGCCATTCTTATTGATTTAATAATTTTTTCACCAATTAAATAATTTTCTCCACTTAAAGGAACAATTAATCCAATCCTAATTTTTTCAGATGCAAATATATTTTGATTAAATAGTGAGAAACTTAATAATAAAAATAATAATAATTTAATTAAAGTTTTCATTTAAGTTCTAATAATATATTTAATTAAATAATTCATATGAATTTGAACAACAATAAATTTAAACCTGGGCTATATTGTGTTGCCACACCAATTGGAAATATGGGTGATATTTCTTTTAGAGCCATTAAAATCCTTCAAGAGTCTGATTATATCTTATGTGAAGATACTAGAGTTACAAAAAAAATACTCCAGAAGTTTGAAATAAATAAAAAACTTATTTCTAATCATAAATTTAATGAAAGAAAAAATTTAGAGAAAGTATTGGAAATTCTAAAAAATAAAAAAATAGTATCCCTAGTTTCAGATGCTGGAACGCCTGCTGTTTCCGATCCTGGAAGAATACTGGTTAAAGAGTGTATAAAAAATGGGATTGATATTTTTCCACTTCCAGGAGCGTCTGCAGTTAGTGCTGCAATATCAATAAGTGGGTTTTCTGATAACTTTTATTTTTGTGGATTTCTTCCTGAAAAACAAAGTCAAATTAAAAAATTATTCAAAAATTTATCATCACTTGAGAGTTCGATTGTATTTTTCATATCACCAAATAAACTTTATAAAAGAATTGATGATTTAAAAGAATTTTTTTTGAACAGAGATATTATTATATGTAGAGAAATTTCCAAATATCATGAAGAATATATTAGAACTTCAATCAAAGAGTTATCAAATGTTAATTTTTCTAGGAAAGGTGAAATAACGGTTATTATTTCTGAACCAAAAAAAGAAAAAATAAGTTTTAATGAGCTTGAAGAATCAGATAAGAGAAAGATAAATCAATTAATTAAAAAAATGTCGATAAAAGATATAGTTAAAAAAATTTCCGATGGTAAAGAAATTTCCAAAAAGCTTATTTATAATTATTGCCTTGAAAAAAAAAATGAAGATTAAAAAGATTATTTTATTTTTTATATTTATAATAGTTTCCGGTTGTGTTGGTTATTCATCGACAGGAGTTTTAGGAACTGGAGTCTCAGTTGCTTTAGATCCAAGAAGTTTAGGTACTCAAATAGATGACTCGATAATGCAACAAAATCTAAGAGCTAAATTATTATCAGTGGATAAAAGTTATATTATTGCTGTAAAAACAAAGATTCTTGATGGAAGAATATTTTTAACCGGAAAAGTAAATGCTGTTGAAGACAAACTTAAAATTACAAAATTAGCATGGGAAATTAAAGGTGCTAGATCTGTTAAAAATGACTTACAAATAAAAGAAAAATTTAACTTTAAAAGATCTGCAAAAGATCTCCTAATAACCTCACAACTTAGAGCAGCTTTAATTGGTAGTAAAAAAATAAAAGCAGTAAATTATAATATCGATACTTATAAAAAGAAAATATATATTTATGGTATTGCTCAAAATGAAACAGAAAGAGATGAGGTTACCAAGGAAGCCAAACAAATCTTAGATGTTGAAGATGTAATTACTAGTATTTTTTTAGTAGATGATTTAAGAATTATTAAAAAGTAATAATTATTTAACTTATTTTTTTATATCGAATTACCCCAGCAGAATATGCAGCAACAGATGCTAAATCTAATATTTCAGAGGTAGAAGATCTTAAAGGAGCAATTTCTATTGGTTGTGCAAGACCTATTAACAATGGACCTATAATTTTAGCACCTCCTAATGTTTTCATAATTTTGTTAGAAATTGCTGCACTGTGTTGACCAGGCATTATTAAAATATTTGCATTTCCAACTATTTCTGAAAACGGATATAAGTCAGTATACTGTTCGTTAAGGGCAACGTCAGGCTGCATATCACCATCAAATTTAAAATCTACTTTTCTTTCCTTTAGTATTTCTACTGCATCTCTTATATGTTTTGTCCTACTTGTAATCGGTTGACCAAATGTTGAGTGAGATAAAAAAGCAACCTTAGGATCAAATCCAAATAATCTTGCAACTCTTGCAGAAGAAATTGCTATATCAGCTAATTCTTCAGAAGAAGGATACTCATTTACAGATGTATCTCCAATAAAAACAGTTTTACCCTTGCTTACAACCATATTTAATCCAAACATTATTTCACCCTTACGGGCAGGAACTACTTTCTTAATTTTTTCTAGCGATTGGGAATATCTTCTCGTATTACCAGTTACCATTGCATCTGCATCTCCACATTCAACCATACAAGATGCCCAAATTACTCTATCATTTCTAATCATTCTATCACAATCTCTTTCAAGCAAACCTTGCTCTCTATGCATTTTTTTAAAAAGAAATTTTACATATTTGTGTCTCAATTTTTTATCAGTAGAATTCACAATTTTAATATCAAGGTTTTCCCCATAACCAATTTCTTTTAGTCTTTGTTTAACAACGTTCTCTTTTGCAACAATTATTGGAGTTCCTAGTCCACCATTTTTAAATGCAATCGCAGCCTTAAGCGTATTCTCATCCTCACCATCTGCAAACACTACAGTTTTTGGATTTTTTTTAACTTTAGAATTTATCCCTTGTAGAATTGTTACTGATGGATCTAATCTTTGTTTCAATTGTTCAGAGTATTGATTAAAATTTTCTATATTTTTTCTGGCAACTCCACTTTTTATCGCGGCTTTTGCTACTGCAACTGGAATTACACTTATTAGTCTTGGATCAAATGTGGATGGAATAATATAATCTTTACCATATTTAGGCCTGTATCCTCCCATTGCTGCCGCTACCTCATCTGGAACTCTTTCTCTAGCTAACTTAGCAATTGCATTAGCTGCGGAAATTTTCATTTCCTCATTTATTGTTTTTGCTCTTACATCGAGTGCACCTCTAAATATATATGGAAAACCAATTAAATTATTAACTTGGTTTGCATAATCTGATCTACCAGTTGCTATAATTGCGTCCTTTCTAATCTTGTAAGCTTCCTCTGGTAAAATTTCTGGATCTGGGTTAGCGCATGCAAATATAATTGGATTTTTTGCCATTTGTTTGATCATTTCTTTTTTTAAAATCCCTGCTGAGGATAATCCTAGAAAAACATCTGCATTTTTTAATGCATCACTTAGGGTTTTATCTTTTGTTTTTTTTGCATACTTTAATTTCCATTTATTTAATCCTTTTCTATCAATACTAATTACCCCTTTACTATCTATCATTGTTAAATTATTTTTTTTTACTCCTAATTTCAAAAATAAATCTGAGCACGCCATGGCAGATGCTCCTGCACCATTAACAACAACTTTTACTTTAGAAATAATTTTTTTAGTAATATGTATCGAATTAATAAGCGCTGCTGATGTTATGATTGCTGTTCCATGCTGATCATCATGAAACACTGGTATATCAAGAATTTTCTTTAAATTTTCCTCAATTATAAAACACTCTGGGGCAGCAATATCCTCAAGATTGATACCCCCAAAACTTACAGCAAAATTTTTTATACTATTAACTATTTCTTCAGGATCTTTACTGTCAATTTCTAAATCAATAGCATCTATATCTGCAAATCTTTTAAATAATACCGCTTTACCTTCCATTACAGGTTTTGATGCAATTGCCCCCAAGTTACCCAATCCTAAAATTGCAGATCCATTACTTATCACTGCAACTAAATTTCCTTTGGTAGTATAATCATATGCCCGCTCTGGATTTTTAAAAATTTCTTTAACTGGAGCTGCAACACCTGGAGAGTAAGCTAAAGCTAAGTCTCTTTTTGATGTCATCGGTTTTGATGAATTTATCTCAATCTTGCCAGATTTATTTGAATTATGATATTCAAGAGCCTCTTTATCTGAATAATGTTCTATTTTGTTTTTTTTCATTGGGTAAATTAAATATACTATTAAGGTAAATTTAAGACTAATATGATTTATGAACCTCATTAAGTCAACCAGCACATTTAGTCTATTTGTTTTGTTAAGTAGGGTTCTTGGTTATATTAGAGATTTTTTCATAGCAATATACCTTGGTTCGGGACCTTTAGCAGATGCTTTTTTTGTAGCCTTTAGAATTCCAAATACTTTTAGAAGATTATTTTCAGAGGGAACTTTTAATGCAGCATTTGTTCCATCTTATTCCTCAGAACTTCTTAGATCAAAAAAAAATGCAAACACTTTCGCAAGTACAATTTTTAATCTATTGCTGTTAGGCCTGTTCTTTACGATCTTAATAATTGAAATATTTATGCCAGCTTTTATTAAATTAATTGCACCTGGATTTTCAAATGATACAGAAAAATTAAATATCGCAATTGACCTAACTAGAATTACATTTCCTTTTTTATTTTTTATTAGTCTTGCATCTTTTTTTTTTCAGCAATTTTAAACTCACATAATAAATTTGCATCTGCAGCTGCAGCACCAATGATTCTAAATATATTACTAATAATTTGTTTGTTATATGCCGAAAATTTAAATGATTATTTGGTTTATTACTTATCATATGCTGTTACTCTTGCTGGGCTTCTACAATTTATTTTTTTATTAATATTTGTAAAAAAATATTTTGTATTAAATATAAATTTTCGTTTTAAAATAAACGATAAGGTTAAAAACTTTTTTAGTAAACTTTTACCAAGCATATTTTCTTCAGGTGTAACTCAGATAAATATCTTAGTCGGCACAATTATTGCATCATTTCAAGCAAGTGCTGTTTCCTATTTATATTATGCAGATAGAATTTATCAGATAAATTTAGCAATAGCTGGTATTGCTATAGGTACTGTAATCCTTCCAAACCTTAGTCGACATATTAAAAGTAATAACTCTCTAAAAACTAGAGAGTTACAGAATAAAGCTTTAGAATTAAGTTTATTTTTAAGTTTACCAGCATCACTTGCTCTCATTGTTGGCTCAGAACAAATAACATCTGCCTTATTTGGATATGGTTCTTTCGATAAGTTAAGTGTTAGTAATTCTGCAAAAGCTTTATTCTTTTTTTCTTTTGGGCTTCCAGCATTTTCTTTGATCAAAATATTTTCAACTTTTTTGTTTGCAAGAAATGATACTAAAACACCATTTAAGTATTCTTTAATTTCTGTAATTTTAAATATCACAATTAGTTTGATGTTTTTTTCAAAGGTTGGTTTTATTATAATACCAATCGCAACTACAATCTCTTCATGGTTTAATGGAATTATTTTATTAGTTTTTGTAATTAATAAGAATTACTTTAAATTTAGTTCAAATTTTATTATTCAAATATCAAAAATTATTTTCTCAAATATAATTGCAATTTTAATATTTTATTTTTTTATAAATCTTTTAGAAAGCTCATTAGTTTATGTAAATAATTATAAATTTATTTTTATTGTTTTGATTGTTTTATTAACTTTCTTTTCATACATCGGATTTTCTATAATTATAAAAGCCTTTAAAATTTCAGATATTAATTTAAAGTATTGATAGATGTCTAAAAAAATATTTTCAGGAGTTCAGCCAACAGGTAATCTTCATCTAGGCAATTACCTTGGTGCCATTAAAAATTTTGTTGAATTAAATAATGATAATCAAAATGAATGTATTTTTTGTGTTGTAGATTTACATGCTATAACTGTTAAGCAAGATAAAGATCAATTAAAGAATAATATTCGTGAAACGACTGCAACTTTTATAGCGAGCGGTATTGATCCAAGTAAAAGTATTATTTTTAACCAATCAAATGTTTCTGCACACGCAGAAGGTTCATGGATGTTAAGTTGCATGTCACCAATGGGTTGGTTAAATAGAATGACACAATTTAAAGAAAAAGCTGGTAAAGATAAGGAAAAGGCTTCTGTTGGTCTATATATTTATCCCATTTTAATGGCTAGCGATATATTGCTTTATGATGCCACTCATGTCCCTGTTGGAGAAGATCAGAAACAACATTTAGAATTAACAAGAGACATTGCCCAAAAATTTAATAAAGATTTTGACTGTGAAGATTTTTTAAAAGTTCCAGAACCATTAATAAAAAAAGATTTTTCAAGAATAATGAGTTTAAAAGACGGTTTAAAAAAAATGAGCAAATCAGATCCATCAGATCTTAGTAGAATTAATTTAACTGATACTAAAGATGAAATTATCAATAAAATAAAAAAAGCAAAAACTGACTCTTTACCAATTCCTAATGAATACCAAAAATTAAAAGATAGATCAGAAACTAAAAATCTTCTTGAAATATATTCCAGTATTTCAAATCAAACTTTAGATAAAACTTTAGAAGAATTTGGAGGGAAAAATTTTTCAGATCTAAAAAGTCAATTGGCTGAAGTTTTATCAGGTAAAATTTCGCCAATTTCTGATGAAATAAAAAAATTGATCAATGATCAAAATTATTTAGATAAAGTTCTTGCAGATGGAGCAAATAAGGCCGAAGAAATCGCAGGAAAAAAAATAAAAGAAATGAAGAAAATAATAGGTTTTTAAATTCTTTAAATTTAAGAATTTATGGCTATATAAGAAGTATGTTTATCCAAACTCAGGAAACTCCAAACCCAAATTCTCTTAAATTCCTCCCAGGTAAAAAAGTATCAAATGATGGACCTTATGAATTTTTAAATGCGAACCAAACAGAAATTCCCTTATTAAAAAATATTTTATCAATTAATGGTGTTACAGGAATATTTTTGAGTGAGGATTTTCTATCAATTAATAAAATTCAAGATGAAAAATGGGAAAATATAAAGCATATTGTTATTTCACATTTAAACGAATTCTACGATGAAGGTAATGAGTTTATTATAAACAAAAAGTCAGAATTAGACGATAGTAGAGATTATGGTGAAATTGAAAATAAAATTATTAAAATATTAGAAACTAAAATAAGACCAGCTGTCGCAAGAGATGGTGGAGACATAACATTTAAAGAATTTAAAGATGGAAAAGTTACAGTTATATTAAAAGGTAGTTGTTCTGGATGTCCTTCTTCAACTTTAACTTTAAAACAAGGTGTCCAAAATCTACTTTGTCATTATATCCCAGAAGTTAAAGAAGTTTTAGCTGTATAATATCACTTCTATCAATTATAAGAATCATGAAGAGTTATGAATAAAAAAAGTTTTAGAAAAAAAACAAGGTAATAGCAATCTAAATTTTCTTAAAACTTTGTTAACAAGTTTATCTATAATTTTAGTATTCTCAATATTACCTAATTCAGTTAGTTTTATAAAAAATAATTTTAAATCAAACGAAGTTGTTCTTAATTCCTCAAAACAAAGTTTTGACGAAATATTAGATAAGCAGAATAAAAAAAATAAAATAATAAAAGATACTACAAAAGATAGATTTTCATGGAATATTTTTGAAGACATCGATGTTTTTGGTAAAGATGAACAGGATAACGATCCTCAAAGATTAAGTGCTTCAACAATTGAAGAACTATTTAAAGGTAATGGATATGATCTTGATACTGTAAAAAAAACTAAATTAGTAAATGTAGGTAACCAATTAACAAAACTTCCTAAAGAGCTTAAAAACATTGAAAGTCCCAAAAAAAGAAAAAAATTATTTATCAAAATTGTTTTACCATTAATTATTGAGGAAAATCTCAAAATAAGATTTCATCGAAAAAAACTTTTTGAGATTTTAAATAAAAATAATACCTCAACACGTGATAAAGCGTGGCTTGATCTTAAATTTAAACAGTATGGTATTAAAAATAATGATTTAGCAAAACTTAAAATAAGAATGGATGAAATTCCAGTTTCACTGGCAATAGCGCAGGCAGCAAAAGAAACTGGTTGGGGAAGTTCGAGATTTGCACAAGAAGGCAATGCATTATTTGGACAATGGACCTGGTCCGGTGATGGCATTAAACCTTTAGAACTCGAAAAAGATAAAAAACATAAAGTTGCAAAGTTTAAAATTTTAAAAGCTTCAGTAAGAGCTTATCAAAGAAATTTAAATACACATCCTAGCTATAAAGAATTTAGAATAGAACGAGCAATTCAAAGAGATAATGATGAAAAGTTAGATAGTTTAAAACTAGTTAATTTTTTAGAAAAATATGCAGAAACAGGAAAAGAATATACAGAAGTTCTTAAAAAAATTATTAATCAGAATTCTTTAACTGATTTTGATGATGTAAATATTTTACCAACAAGTTTAAAAATGAAGAATCTAATTTAGAGTAAATTGAGTTCCAAACCATCTCCATCCATCTTTATCTTGCATTGAACAATTAATTCTCCCTCTTCTTGGTAAAAATTTTTCAGTAAAAATAACTTCAATTTTATCTTTTTTATAATTTAGTTTAGAGTTTTTCCAATCTCCACCTTCATTTGAAAAGCAATTTATTTTATTAATATTAGGTTGATCATTAAAAAATTCTATTACTAGTTTAGGTGGATTATTAACTTCTAATAAAAATTTTTCTTCAGGAGTTATTACTTTATATTGAATTGGCAAAAGATTAATTAAAAATTTGAATCTTTCAAGGTCTCCGTACTTCTCATTTATTGGAAATCTAGGTAACTCATATTTATCTTTATTTAAATCTATAACTCCTGAATGTTGACCAAAAGCATAGTCAAATTTTTCAGTAATATATTTCTTTTGTTCTAAGCTATACTCGCCAAATGGGTATGAAAAAAACTTAGAATTATAGCCAAGATTTTTCTCAAATATTTTTATTGATTTAAGAATATCTTTTTCAAATTTTTCAAAATTATATTTTACTAAGTATTCATGTGAATGTGAGTGATTTCCTATAAATACGAAATCCTCGTTTGATATCTCTATAATTTCATCCCAACTCATATAACCTTTATTACCCACAGCCTCTGTAGAAACAAATAAAATGAAAGGAATTTTGTCTTTTTTTAGAATTGGCCATGCATTCAAATAAAAAGAGGAAAATGCATCATCAATAGTAAGTAAAATTTTTTTTTCTTCACTTACTTTATTAAATTCTG
>CABYVH010000002.1 GCA_902522365.1 uncultured Pelagibacteraceae bacterium | reverse complement strand
ATACACAAAAAATTAAAAACATGTATGCTGCCTCTGACAGTGGTGAGTTAATGGGTAAAAAAGCTGTTATGGGAGCACTAACTTTATATTTAGATTTTATAAATTTATTTATAATGCTTTTAAGATTATTTGGTCAAAGAAGATAAAAACTAAATTTTTTTCCAATCAACTTTATTCAAGAGCATCTTAAGATCGTAAGAATTTTTAAGTATCTTGCCATTAGTATCTGTAATTAAATATTTAAGATTTTTGTTTGAAGGCTTAAAGTTTTTACAAATTTTATATATAGCTTTTTCAGCAGCATTTTTAAAAACACTGAAACTTACTTGTTTACCAGAAATCGATAGGCCATAATCTTTCCAATTACCCGAAGAAACCATTTTTGCATAAAGATCTAAGATAATTTTTAATTCAGTTCTCTCAAAAAAAAGTTTTTTACTTTCATCTTTATTCGAATTATTTACTACTAATCTTAAATTTCTATTCATTTAGTTTGTATTTATTTATTAAACCAATTTGAAAAGCGGTAAAAATAAAGGTTATTGGCAACATTCCCCAAACTTTAAAGTTTACCCAAAATTCTTCTGTTTGAGTTCTCCAGATTATTTCATTTAAAATTGCTAGAGCAAAAAAGAAATACATCCATCTCTTATTTAAAATTTCCCAACCCTCATCACTTAAGGGCATAGATTTGCCAAGCAATTTCTTCAAAACCGGCTCGTTTGTAAAGTATTTTCCAAACATTAATGCTAGACCAAATAAAATATTTATAATTGTGGGCTTCATGTAAATAAATATAGGGTCATCAAAATAAATTGTTAGACCACCAAATACTGTTATCAATACTCCACTAATAAGTGGAACTTTTGGAATTTTTTTCTCAATTACCCAAACAACTAAAACAGCAATAATTGTTGCAACTATAAGTGGAGGAATTGCAATAATTAAATTTTTATCATTGTTATAATAAAAATAAAAAAATATTACTAAAGGCCCTAAATCAGTTACAAATTTTAAAATAGATTTATTCACTGCTACATAATAGCAGAATAATAAAACATTCACATTTTTTTTATTGATTTTTAATTTTAAATATCCATATTTATTGTGTGAGCATTCAAAAAGGTAAATTTTCAATTGGTGATGTTGTAAAACATAAGCACTTTGATTTTAGAGGAGTAATATATGATGTCGACTTTGAATTTAATAATTCTGAGGAGTGGTATCAATCAATACCAAAAAATGTAAGACCAAGAAAAGATCAACCATTTTATCATTTGTTAGCTGAAAATGATGAAATCACATATGAAGCATATGTTTCTGAACAAAATTTATTGGTGGATGACTCAGATGAACCAATTAAGCACCCTCTAATTAACGAAATATTTTCAGGCAAAAAGGGTTCAGGCTATTTTAAACCTTCTAACTAGATATATTTACATTTTTTAAACACATTTCGTGCAAATCTTCGTCACAGATTATGACTAAAATAAATAATATTTTGACCAAGGATGCTTTAATCCCATTTATTTTATCTCCCTCTGTGTTCTTGGTCAGAATAACCCACCAGAAAAATTTTCATAATTTAAATTTGTGTTATAGATAACAGAAAATGTTTAACTATTTAAAACCAAACAACCTATTAAAAATAATAAATAAAACACATAAGTTTGTATTTATTACTTTTTTAGTAATTATAAGTATTGGCCTTGTTGAGGCATTAATACTTTCTCCTGAAGACTATAAACAAAGCGACTCAGTGAGAATTATGTACGTACATGTTCCAGCAGCTTGGATTTCTCTTGGAATTTTTTCCTTAATTGCTGTTTTGTCATTTGGTATTTTAGTTTTTAAAAATAAGAATCTTTCTTTAATAACAAAAAGCTTAGCACCATCTGGTTTTGTCTTTAATATTATTGCTTTGGTAACAGGATCCATCTGGGGTAAACCTAGTTGGGGAACTTGGTGGGCATGGGATGCAAGAATAACATCAATGTTACTACTTGCTTTTTTCTATTTGATGTTTCTTCTAAGTTGGAGGGTAACTGACAATGAGGAAAAAGCTGTAAAGATTAGTTCGTACATAGCAATAATAGGTTTAATAAATGTCCCTATAATCAAATTTTCTGTTGAGTGGTGGTCAACATTGCACCAACCTTCTTCAGTAAATATTTTTACAGAAACTTCTATTCATACATCCATGTTGTTACCTTTAGGTATAATGACTGCGGCATTTGCACTTTTTTCGCTTTTGATATTTTTGATGAAATATAATACAGAACTGATAAAAATAAAAAACAAAGGATTAGATAGATTATGATTAACGAAGTTTTATACATGAATGGATATGGTGTCTATGTATGGTCTTCTTTTGCATTTACTCTTTCTTGTTTCTGTATTTTATATTCAGTAATCAAACTTCAACTAGTTAAAGAGCAAAAGAAATTTAGGGCTCGTTTTGAAAGTTTAGAGACTGATAAAATTGAAATAGCAAAAAAACAAGAGACATATAAAGAAATACTAGCTACTTCATCTGCATCTAAAATTTAACTTTTATTTTCATGTATGGTAAAAAAGTTAAACTAAGAGCCATCTTTATATTATCTATATTCTTTTCATTAATCTTAATTGTTTTTTTAGTTTTTAAATCTCTTGAGGAAAATGTTGTTTATTTTAAATCACCTACTGAAATAAAAAATTTGACAGAGCTGACATCAAAAAAAATAAGGGTTGGTGGTATGGTTAAAGAAAAATCAATCAAAGTTAATCAGTCAGAAGTTAATTTTGTGATCACTGACTTTAAAAATGAGTTAATCGTTAATTATAGCGGCTCCGTTCCAAATTTATTTGAGGAGGGAAAAGGAGTTGTGGCTGAAGGTTTTTTAAAAGATCGTAATTTTTTAACTGCGGTTAAAATATTAGCAAAACATGATGAAAATTATATGCCACCCGAGGTGGAAGAGGCATTAAAAGAGAGTAATTAATGCTAAACCAAATTGGAAATTATTCACTTTATATTGCTTTACTGTCGTCTATTTTAATAATGATTCAATCTCCAATATTATTAAATAGAAATAATATAAATGTTAGTGGAAGAATTTTTTCACTAATTTCTATTCAGTCATTAATGATTATAATAAGCTTCATTGCTCTTATAATAGCTTTTATGATCTCAGATTTTAGCAATGAGACAGTTTATAATAATTCTCATACCTCTAAACCTTTGTTCTATAAAATTTCAGGAACATGGGGAAATCATGAGGGAAGTTTACTTCTTTGGTTATTAGTATTATCAATTTTTTTATTAATTTTTACAATTACTTCAAAAAATCTTTCAAATAAATATAGGATTTTAACTTTATTTTTTCAGGAAATAATAATTTTAGGATTTTTGTTATTTATTCTTTTTACTTCAAATCCCTTTATGAGTTTATTTCCAATTCCTAATGAAGGAACTGGATTAAATCCAATACTTCAAGATCCTGCATTAGCAATTCATCCACCAATATTATATTTAGGATATGTTGGAACATCTATTATTTTTTCTTCTTCACTCGCAGCCTTAATATCAGGTTCTGTAAATAAAACTTGGGCTAAGCATATAAAGAATTGGGTACTAGTTTCATGGATTTTTTTATCTATTGGAATTTTATTAGGATCTATATGGGCTTATTATGAGCTTGGATGGGGAGGTTTTTGGTTTTGGGATCCAGTTGAAAATGTATCTCTTATGCCATGGTTTTGTCTAACAGCTTTATTTCACACTATTTTAATTTTAGAGAAAAGAGAAATGTTTCATTCTTGGGCAGTAATTTTATCAATTACAACTTTTTCATTAAGTATGAGTGGAACATTTCTCGTTAGATCTGGTATTTTAAACTCAATCCATACTTTTGCAAATGATCCATCAAGGGGAGTTTTTATTCTTTGTTTTTTATTTATATTAATCACGTTATCTATTTTTATTTATTTTTTTTATCAAAACAAAATCAAAAACAATATTGCAAGAACTTATATTGTTAGTAAAGAAACAGCTGTACTAATCAATAACTTGTTCATGATGTTTTTTTTATCAGTTGTCTTGATTGGTACAGTTTATCCAATATTTCTAGAAGTAGTAAATAATGATAAAATTTCAGTTGGTCCTCCCTTTTATCATAAATTAATTGTACCTTTTATGATTCCTTTTCTAATTTTTATGGCAATCGGACCAAATTTTAATTGGATAAAAGATAAAATAAATAAAATTAATCTGCAGCAACTTTTATTTTTTATTTTATCAATAATTGTTTCTTTTATTTTTTTAAAAAGAGTTGGAATTTCCTATTTATTTTCACTACCACTTTTTGTAGCAAGCTTTTTTCTTTTTTTTATTACTATTAAAGATTTTTCAGTAAAAAAAACAAATTTATCTCAAAAAATATCTCATTTTGGTTTTAGTTTGTTTATTTTAAGTGTTTTAGTCAATGGTGTTCTAGCTAAAGAATATTCATCTAATATGAAAGTTGGTGATGAAAGAAAATTTCTAAATAAAACAATAAAATTTGAAAGTCTTAAAATTAATGAAAATAAAAATTATCAATCTTTAGAAGCAAACTTTAAAATTACAGATAAAAATAATTCAATCAATTTAAAACCAGAGGTTAGAGTTTATGATCAGCCACAGACAATAACCAGTGAAGCTGATATTGAATCAACATTATATTCAGATAATTTTTTAGTGTTTAATATATTAAAAAATGATGGATTTTATAACGTCAGGTATCAAATAAAACCGTTTATGATATGGATTTGGATATCAATAATATTAATTTCCTTTGGAGGGATATTAAGCATTGTAAAAAAAAATGGTTAAAAATATTAAGCTAATAGCAGTAGTTTTTTTACTTATTGTAAGTTTTTTTATTCTTCTGAAAGGTCTGAATAAAACAAATAATTATTCTCCTAAATTAAACTCAAGTAAAATTGATTTTAACTTTAAGGCAAAGTTTCTTTACTCTGATGAAGAGTCTACATTATATGAATTGATAAATGATAAAGATTTTTCAATAATTAATATTTGGGCTTCATGGTGTCTACCTTGTAGAGAGGAGCATTCTTTTCTTTTAAACCTCAAATCATTGGAAAAATTTAACATAATAGGAATTAATTATAAAGATAATGAGATTAATGCAAAAAAATTTATTAAAGAATTGGGTAATCCTTATTCTAAAATTATAGTTGACCCTTCTGGAGTTAATTCAATTGAGCTAGGTGCATATGGTGTACCCGAAACAATTCTTATAAATAATAATTCTAAAACTATTTTAAAAAAATATATTGGTCCACTAGATGATAAAAAACTTGCTGAACTTAAAATGATAATCGAAAATGAAAATTAAAATTTTAGTCCTTACAATATTCTACTTAATAGGTTCTTTTAATCTAACATATGCAGCTAATTCTGAAAAGGTTGATCAAATTTCAAAAAATTTGAGATGTTTAATTTGTCAAGGACAATCAGTTTATGACTCTCAATCTGATTTTGCTTTAAGTATGAAAATTTTAATTCAAAATAAAATTAGTGAAGGTAAAAATGATGAACAGATTTATGATTTTCTTAAGAGCAAATATGGAGAGTGGATAGTTTATGATCCAGAAATTAACAAAAACACAGTTTTACTTTGGGTATTACCTTTGATTTTGTTTGTTTTTGGAGCTATTTTAATTATTAGAAAAGTATCTATAAAGTAGTTATAACTTTTCTTATGAGAGCCATTACAAAAATTCTTCTAATTTATATTTTGTTATTTTTTAATGTAGCAAAAGCAGATGGACATAAAACTAATGAAAATTGGAGTTTCTATACTGGAATGTTTGATTTCAGTGACAAAGGCAAAAAGTCAAATTTATTTGGTATTCAGCATATAAATACAGGAAAAGATAAAAATAGTTTTCTTGGAGTTCTTCAGCCTGTAACAGGTTTAATGATTACCGGAGATAATGCAGCATACATTTATACAGGATTTCAAATCTACAATGAAGGCCCTTTAAAATTTACCCCAAGCTTTACTCCTGGCTTATATTCTAAAGGGGATGGTAAGGATTTAGGACATGTAATTGAGTTTAAAACAGAAATACAAATTTCTTATGAATTTTCTTCAAATAGTGAAATAGCAGTATCATATAACCATATATCAAACGCGAGCCTTGGAGATAAAAATCCTGGGGCAAATAGTTATATGTTTAATTATATAAAAAAATTTTAAACTAAGTTCATGAATTTAAAAGATTGTCATAATTTTGGTGATTTTAGAAAATTAGCTAAAAAAAAATTACCCTCTCCAATTTTTCATTACATTGATGGTGCAGCAGACGATGAGATAACGTATGCTAGAAATACCAGTGCTTTTGATGATGTTGATTTAGTTCCAAATGTTTTAAGAGGAGTTGAAAATGTTGATCTTTCAACAACAATATTTGGAAAAAAATTGGATTTACCATTTTATCTAGCACCAACAGCATTACAAAGACTTTTTCATTATGATGGAGAAAGAGCAGTTGGAAAGGCAGCTAAAAAATTTAATACAATGTTTGGTGTCTCAGCTTTGGCTACAGTCAGTGTAGAGGAAATTTCTGGTATGATTGATACTCCTAAGATGTTTCAGTTTTATTTTCACAAAGATAGAGGCTTAAATGACTCTTGTTTAGAGAGAGCTAAAGCAGCAAAATTCGATGTTATGGCTTTAACAGTAGATACTATTACAGGAGGAAACCGAGAGAGAGATTTAAGAACTGGTTTTACATCTCCACCTAAGTTGACCTTATCAAGTTTGTTTAGTTTTGCCACTAAGCCTATGTGGGGGATAAACTATCTGACTAAAGGTAAATTTGAATTACCGCACCTTCAAGATTTTGTAAAAGAAGGCACAAGCACTAACTCTTCAATTGGGAGTTATTTTTCTACAATGTTAGACCAATCTATGAATTGGAAAGATGCTGAAAAACTTTGTTCTCAATGGGGTGGCCATTTTGCTCTCAAAGGTATTATGAGTGTTGAAGATGCAAAAAAAGCTGTAGATATTGGTTGTACTGGAATTATGGTTTCAAATCATGGAGGAAGACAACTTGATGGTTCTAGATCTCCTTTTGATCAACTTGCAGAAATTGTGGATGCTGTTGGCGATAAACTTGATGTTATATGTGAAGGTGGAATTCACAGAGGAACTCATATGTTAAAAGCATTATCTCTAGGTGCTAAAGCTTGTTCAGGTGGAAGACTTTATCTTTATGCTTTAGCTGCAGCAGGTCAAGCAGGAGTAGAAAGAGCACTAAATCAATATAAAACTGAACTGCAACGAGATATGAAACTAATGGGTTGTACAAAAATCAGCGACCTAAACAGAAGTAATTTAAGATTCAGAGGATAATGAGTTTAAGCAATTGCTATAACTTTGATGACTTTAGAAAGTTAGCAAAAAAAAAACTCCCTGCACCTATTTTTCATTATATAGATGGAGGAGCAGACGATGAAGTTACAATGAATAGGAACACAGATTCATTTAATGACTGTGATCTAATTCCAAATATTTTAAATAGTGTTGGTGAACCTGATTTAAAGACAGAGGTTTTTGGAACAAAGATGGATATGCCAATTTTTTTATCTCCTACCGCTATGCAAAGTTTATATCATCCAGATGGAGATAAAGCTTCTGCTCGTGCTGCTGAAAAGTTTGGTACTATATACAGTATGTCTACTATGGCATCTTTTTCAATTGAAGAAATTGCAAATCTTTCAAGTGGTCCAAAAATATTCCAGTTATATATTCATAAGGACCAATCTATAACTAATGATTTAATTGATAGATGTAAAAGAGCTAACTTCAATGGAATGTGTATTACAGTCGATACTATTATTGCTGGAAATAGAGAAAGAGATCATAGAACAGGTTTTACAACACCACCAAAATTTACTTTAGATAGTTTAATGAGTTTTGCCATGAGACCTCAGTGGGTGTTTAACTATTTTACGCATAAGAAATTCGAATTAGCAAATCTTAAAGATAAAGTTGATAAAGGTACTAATATTGCTCAATCTGTTATGGGATACATAAATGAACAATATGATCCTGCAATGAATTGGAAAGATGCAGAATATTGTATAAAAAAATGGGATGGCCCAATTGCACTAAAAGGAGTTATGTCAGTTGATGATGCTAAGAGAGCTATAGATATTGGATGTACCGCTATAATGATATCAAATCATGGAGGAAGACAACTAGATGGATCTAGATCTCCATTTGATCAGGTAAAAGCCATCAAAGATGCTGTAGGAGATAAATTAGAGGTTATTTTAGATGGTGGAGTTCGAAGAGGGACACATGTTCTTAAAGCATTAGCAGCGGGTGCGACAGCTTGTAGTTTTGGTAAAGCATTTTTGTTTAGTTTAGGGGCTGGTGGCCAACAAGGAGTAGAAAGATTACTTCAAAATATGCATGATGAAATCAGACGTAACATGATATTGATGGGATGCAAAAGTATAAGAGACTTAGATGAGTCTAAAATCATTTATAGACGATAAAAAATTTTAATTAATAGACATATTAAATCTTTTCAGTTAGTTTTTCTTTTTTTAAAAAATAAAATTATGAAACTTGCAAAAAATTTAGAAAATTTAGGAACAGAATCTGCATTCAGTGTACTAGCAGAAGCTAAAGCATTAGAAGCAAAAGGACACCCAATGATCCATTTGGGATTAGGTCAACCAGATTTTAAAACACCAAAACATGTAGTTGAAGCAGCTAAAAAAGCTTTAGACGACGGCCATCACGGATATGTAATGTCAAACGGAATTCCAGAGTGTAGAGAAGCCGTAACAAGATGGATAAAAAAACGATATGACGCAACTATAGATGCTGAAAGAATTTTAATTATGCCAGGTGGAAAGCCGACAATGAGTTATGCAATTCAATGTTTTGGTGAGCCAGGAGCAGAAATAATTCATCCTACACCTGCCTTCCCAATTTATGAATCAATGATAAATTATACTGGTTCAACTCCAGTGCCCTATGATCTTACTGAAGATAAAGATCTTAAATTTGATCCAGATAAAATATTATCTTTAATTACTGATAAAACTAGATTGTTAATTTTAATTAATCCTAATAACCCTACGGGTAGTTTTGTTGAAAAATCAGTAATAGATTATTTTGCAAAAGAATTGGAAAAACATCCTCATGTTACGATCTTAAGTGATGAAATTTATAGTAGACAAATTTTTGACTATAAAGAAATGCCATCATTTTTTCATTATGAAGCATTAAAGGATAGATTAATCGTTTTAGAGGGTTGGAGCAAAGCTTACTCGATGACTGGCTGGAGATTAGGGTGGAGTTATTGGCCTAAAGAAATGGTTGCGCATGTAAATAAGTTACTCATCAATAGCGTATCTTGTGTAAACGCAGCAGCACAATTTGCTGGTATAGCAGCATTAGATGGTCCAGATGATTCAATTAATGACATGTTAGATAAATTCACTTTAAGAAGAAATTTAATTCATAAAGGTTTGAATGATTTACCTGGAATAGAATGTAGTCTACCGGGTGGAGCTTTTTATGCTTTTCCAAATGTTAAAGGAACTGGAATGTCTGGTGCAGAATTTTGCAAAAAAGCGATGCATGAAGCAGGCGTAGCAATTGTACCAGGAACAGCGTTTGGTCAAACTTGCCAAGATTACGTAAGGTTTAGTTTTGCCGCATCTAGAGATAACATACAGCAAGCTTTAGAAAACATAGGCAAGATGCTTTCTAAATAGGCTGTATTTTTAATCAAAATTTCTGTAATATTTAATTATGAATGAGATTGTTCAGACAGAATTAAAAAAAATCTTTGATGGTAGATTTTCAACTTCCGAGTCTACTCGTTCAAACTATGCTAGAGGTGAGGATACATACGATCCTGTACTATCAAAAGCTGTAGTTTTTCCAGAAACTAATGAAGAAGTTTCTCAGTTATTAAAACTATGTAACGAACACAAAATACCAGTTGTTCCATTTGGTACTGGAACTTCTTTAGAAGGCCACGTTGTTGGAAATCAAAATGGAATAACAATTTCTTTAGAAAAAATGAATAAGGTCTTAAGTGTTAATGCGGAAGACTTTGATTGTAGAGTTCAAGCAAATGTTACAAGAAAACAATTAAATGAATATTTAAGAGAGGACGGAGTTTTCTTTCCAATAGATCCAGGTGCAGATGCCGCTCTTGGTGGAATGGCAGCAACGTCAGCTTCAGGAACAATGGCTGTTAAATATGGAACTATGAGAACTGTAATTTCAGGTCTGACAGTTGTTCTTCCAAATGGAGATATTATTAAAACAGGAGCTAGAACAAAAAAAACTTCAGCTGGATATAATCTAACAAATTTATTTATAGGTTCAGAGGGAACACTTGGAATAATTACTGAGGTACAATTAAGATTATCACCAATACCTGAAAGCATAATGAGTGCGGTTTGTTATTTTCCAGATTTAGACTCTGCAGTAAAAGCTTCTCAAGAAGTTATTCAATATGGTGTTCCAATTGCAAGAATTGAAATGCTTAACAAAGATCAAATGGAAATTAGTATTAAGTACTCTAAATTAGACAATATAAAAGCGTCACCTACTCTATTTTTTGAATTCCATGGAAGTGAAGCATCAAATAATGAAAATATTGGAATTGTAGAAGAAATCTCAAAAAGTAATGGTGGAAGTGATTTTCAATGGGCATCTTCTCCTGAAGAGCAAAAAAAATTATGGAAAGCACGACATGACGTTTACTACTCTGTAAAAGCTTTAGGACATGACATGAAAGTTTATTCCACAGATGTTTGTGTACCAATCTCTAGATTAGTCGAGTGTATTTCTTGGGCAGAAAAAGAAGTGCAAAAGTTGGGCCTAACTGCTCCGATGGTAGGTCATGTTGGTGATGGAAATTTTCATTCTATAGTTCTTTATGATCCAGACGATGAGGATAAACAAAAAAGAATAAGACAATATAGTGATGATTTAATTAATAAAGCACTTGAGCTTGAAGGTACTATAACTGGAGAACATGGTATAGGACTTCAAAAAAAACATTACTTACTTAGAGAACATCCAGATAATGTACCCGTTATGAAATCTATTAAACGATCAATAGATGTAAATAATATAATGAATCCTGGTAAAATTTTCGATTTAAATTAATCTACTTTAATGAAAAAAATATTGGTCACCAGAAGATTGTTAAGATCTTGTGAGGATAAAGCAAAAGAAATCTTTGATGCAAATTTAAATCTTAACGATGAACTATATTCACAAAAAAAATTAATTGAAATGAGTGAAGGATGTGATGGAATACTTTCAGCTTTAACTGACAAGTTAGATGCTGAAACAATTAGTCAATTACCAGACTCAGTCAAAATACTTTCGAACTTTGCAGTTGGATTTGGAAATATAGATTTGGAAGCTGCAAAAAAAAGAGGTATAGCAGTAACCAATACCCCAGACGTTCTAACTGATGCAACAGCAGAAATAGGAGTTCTTTTAATTCTTGGTGCTTGCAGAAGAGCTTCTGAGGGAATTGAAAGAGCTAGAGAAGGTGGATGGGTTTGGTCAGCAGATTTATTAATTGGAAAACAACTAACAGGCACAAGATTAGGAATCTTAGGAATGGGAAGAATTGGACAAAAAATTGCAAAAGTTGCTAAATCTCTTGGAATGATAATTCATTATCATAACAGATCAAAACTTAGTGAGGAAAAAGAACAAGGTGCAATTTACCATGATAATTTAAAAGATCTTTTAACTGTTTCAGATGTGTTATCTGTATGTTGTCCAGCATCAAAAGAGACAATTGATATGATCAATAAAGATACAATCGAATACTTACCTAAGGGTGCAGTAGTTACTAACGTTGCAAGAGGAGATATAATTGAAGATGAGGCAATGGTTGATGCACTGGATAGAAGAAAAGTTTATGCAGTTGGGTTAGATGTTTATAAAAATGAGCCAAACTTAAATAAAGGCTACTACAAACATAAAAGTGCTTTTATACTTCCTCATTTAGGTAGTGCTACAAAGGAAACTAGAACAGCTATGGCTAATTTAGCTATCGACAACTTGGATGAATACTTCAAAACAGGACACTGCAAAAATAAAGTTAACTAACAATCTCAAGTTGTACTATTTAATTCCTGTGACAAAAAAAAGGTATGTTTCCTAGACATATTTTTTGATTCAATCTACAATTTAGAAATAAATTTTAATCGAGAGGAGTAAAATGAAAGCTCAGGTTTTACATAAATATGATCCAGAAATGAAGGAAGCTGTTTGGGTAACAGGAGAAGAATTACCTAATCCAAAAATAGAAAAAGCCAGCGATGTGATTGTTAAAATTGGTGCTGCTGGAGTTTGCAGAACAGACTTACACATAATCGAAGGTGTTTGGAAACACATTACAGACCAAAACAACGACTTATTACCCATGGTTATGGGACATGAAAATGCTGGTTGGGTAGAAGATGTTGGTAAAGATGTTGAGGGATTTAAAAAAGGTGATGCAGTAATTTTACATCCAAAAGTTTCAGGCACAGGTGGAACTTGTTTAGACTGTAGAAGAGGTAATGATATGCATGCAGAAAATCCAATTTTCGCTGGATTAAATGTAAAACATGGAGGATATTCAGAGTTGCTTCAAACTAGTGTAAGAAACTTAATAAAAATACCGAAGGTTTTAGGTCCTATAGATGTGGCTCCATTTTCTGATGCAGGTTTAACTGCTTACAGAGTAGTAAAAAAAGCAACAAGACATCTTTTACCTGGAGAAAATTGTGTAATCATTGGTGCAGGTGGTCTTGGGCATATTGCAATTCAATGTTTAAGAGCTATGTGTGCAGCAAATATTATTGTAGTTGAAAAAGCTAAATCTCCTTTAGATCATGCTATGGAACTTGGCGCAGATCACGGAGTTCTTATAGATGGAAATGAAATAGAAAAAGTAAAAGAACTTACAAAAGGAAAAGGTGCAGAGGCAGTTATAGATTTTGTTGGTGAGAAAGGATCTACATCAATGGGTCTAAGCATGACTAAAGCAACAGGCACTTTCTATATAGTTGGTTATGGAGAAGAAATAAGAATTTTGGCAATTGATATGATTGACCAAGAGAAAAGTATAGTTGGAAGCTTAGTAGGAACATGGGCTGAATTGTACGAATTAATGGAACTAGCGGACAAAGGTTTAGTAAAACTTTCTATGAAAGAGTACAAACTTGATGAAGCTAACAAAGCATTACATGACCTTAATGATGGAAAAATCAAAGGTCGTGCTGTGTTGGTTCCATAAATAACAAAAGAGAGGAAATGAAGATGAAGACAATAAAAACTTGCGTAACTGCTCTTATATCAGCTTTGTTGGTATTTAGTAATGTTGCGTATGCAGATAAGTGGAGTGATCAATTTCCACATATCAAAGCAACTGGGGATATTCCTGGTGAGTGTTCATACGAGTCAATGTCTAAAAAAGATTACTCGGGGAAAACACTTAAAATTAATACGCACGCAGTACCAGTTATGGGAGAGCCAACAGCTCTTCATGCTGAACAGTTTGCAAAACTAACTGGAGCAAAAGTTGATGTAACTCATACACCAGCTGGAGATCTATATGCAAAAGCTATGGTTCCTTTCCAAGCAGGTCAAGCTCCTTACGATATAGTATTTGGATTTTCTAATTTCATTAATGATTGGAGAAGATACCTAGCACCAGTACCAAAGAAATATACTGATATGAAACAGATGAAGGACGTAACACCTTCTCACATTGGTATAGCTTCATGGGACGGTGTAATGTATCAATTCCCTGTAGATGGTGACAGACACTATCTTAAGTATAGAAAAGATGTAATCGATAATCCTGAATATAAAAAAAAATACAAAGCCGACACTGGCAAAGAGTTAAAAGTTCCAACTACATGGAAAGAGTATGGAGAGATGGCTGCATACTTTAATGATTGGGACTGGGATGGTGATGGTGAGAAAGAATATGGATCTGCTGAAGTTATGAAAAAAGATGACTTAATGTATGCAGCATTTTATTCTAGATCAGCTGCTTATTCTAAAAATCCAAAAACCCCAGGTGGTTTTTTCTTTGATTTAGAAACTATGACACCATTGATTAATAATCCTGGTTTTGTTGAAGCTCTGACTGATTGGGTTGCTGCAACTAAATACGTGCCGCCAGGAGGGATTAACTTTGGTCTAGGTGACGAAATTGGGTCATTTGGTGGTGGACAAACTTTGTTTAGCTTTTCATGGGATGATGCATTTGTTGCCGCTATGCAACCTGACAGTCCTATTAACAACAAAGTAGGTGCTGCTCAATTACCTGGATCTACTAAAGTTTGGAACAGAAAAACAAACTCTTGGGACGAAGGTTTTAACCAAGCTCCTTTCTTCGTATGGGGATGGGCTGTTGGTGTTGCTAAGAAAAGTAAAGAACAAGAAATGGCTTTTGATTACTTATGTTTCTTTGCTAACGAGGCAAACCACCAAGCCGATATCGGTATTGGTAGATTTGGAGTAAACCCGTTTAGAGACGCAGACTTTCAAGCAGATGTATGGACTCAAATCGGTTGGGACAAAGATATTGCTCAATCATATGTAGATACTCTTGCTGAAATGGAAAAAAGTAAAAATAGAGTATTTCCATTAAGAGTTCCAGGAACTTTTGAGTTTAATGCAGCTCTAGCAACTGCTGCAGCAAAAGCTTTAGCTGGACAATTATCACCACAAGCCGCTTTAGATGAAGCTGCTAAGCAGTGGAATGATATACTTAACAGAGTAGGAAAAGATAACGTAAGAAAAGCTTACGCTGTTGGTGTAGCAATGGAAGATAATAAGCTATAAAAAGAACTATGTGGCCGTCATAACGACGGCCACAACTAACAAAATCCAAAAAATATTTTATGAATTTTAAGCACAAGTTTGTTTTTTTATTTCCTGGTTTATTTGTGCTTATAGGGATATTAATTTTTCCAATAATATTTACTATTAGATTGAGTTTATCTGGTTGGAATAGCTATACGCCAGAAATGAACTTTATAGGAATAACAAACTATATAAGATTGTTTACTGACGATCCAAGGTTTTGGGAGTCATTCTTCAGACTAAGTTTCTTATCAGTATCGACAGTTATACTTCAATACATAATTGGTTTTGCACTTGCTCTAATGGTATGGAAAGAAATTAAATTTAAAAGATTCTTTAGAGTTATTTTCTTGATACCTATGATGACAACCCCAGTTATAATGACTGTGATATGGAGAACTTTTTTTCATGAGTCGCTTGGACCAGTAAATGACTTATTGGGACACATCGGAATTGGTCCTATTTTATGGCTAAGTGACCCTGTAATTGCAAAGTTTACTGTTATAATTGTCGAAGTATGGCAATGGACTCCATTTATGTTTTTACTGTTATTAGCTGGTTTGCTGTCACTTCCTAAAGAACCTTTTCTTGCAGCAGCTATAGATGGAGCAAGTCCTTTTAGAAAGTTTGTTTATGTTACATTTCCATTAATGGCCCCTATTTCAATTGGTGCAATTATCATAAGGTTAATTGAGGCCTCAAAAATAATGGACACAGTTTTTGTTCTTACATCAGGAGGACCTGGGACAGCAACTGAGACGTCAAGTTTTTATATCTACATCAAAGGATTAAGAGAATTTCAAATGGGTTATGCTGCAACACTTTCATTTACCTATCTGGTTATAATGATCATAAGTTTAACCATCATAGCAAAAGTTTTAACAAAATTAATGATTAAGGAATAATGGAAAAGCTCTATACATTTTTAAAATATACTTTTATCACTCTTTGGACAGTTTTTATAGTTGCACCTTTTCTCTGGGCTGTTTCTACATCATTTAAAGATTTTCAATCAGTAAATAGTAAAGTTACTTATATTCCTTGGTTAGATTTTGAACCAACGCTAGAGGGATGGAGGGTATTAGTTAAATCACCTGCAAGAGGTGGAGTCGATATTGTTGAACCATACTTCAATAGTATTTTTGTAACTTGCACTGCAAGTTTAGTTAGTATTGTTTTGGGGACTTTGGCTGCTTATGCTTTATCAAGGTTTACTTTTAAAGCAGGCTTTGTAAGAAATAACGACATTACTTTCTTTTTTATATCTCAAAGAATTATGCCACCGATTGTTTTATCAATACCTTTCTTTATATTTTTAAGCACGATTGGATTATTAGACAGCCTACTTGGCTTAGTTGTAGTTTATATTGTATTATTAATGCCAATTGCAGTTTGGATAATGGTCGACTTTTTTAATAGAGTGCCAAAAGAATTAGATGAAACTGCATTGATTGATGGATGCAATCCTTATCAAGCATTTTATAAAGTTGTGCTACCAAATTCTATACCAGGATTAATTGTAGCTGGAATGTTTTGTATAATATTTGGTTGGATAGATTTTTTCTTTGCTTTTATTTTAACTTTTACCGAAGTACAATTGCTGCCAGTAAAAGTTGTAGCACTTAATTCATCGATTACCCCATGGTGGAGTTTGTCAGCCTCTGCATTAATTTCGGTTGCACCTTTAATTATTGTAGCGTTTGTAGTTGAACGATATTTATCTAAAGGAAATTTATCTGGAGCATTGAAATAATGAATTTAATTGGAGAAAACATAACTTACAAACCTGGTGACCAATTTCATTTGAACGATGTATCTTTTAATTTCAAAAAAGGAAACCTGTACACGATTTTAGGAAGAACTTTGTCTGGAAAAACCACATTTCTAAAAACAATTGCCGGTTTACTTAATCCTGATAGTGGAAATTTATCATTTGAGGAAAAAGATTTTAGCAAAATTCCAGTCTGGGAAAGAAACGTGGCCATGGTTTATCAACAATTTATTAATTATCCTCATCTTAATGTTTACGAGAACATTATTTTTCCGCTTAGACAAAGGAAACTAAGCCAAGATAAAATTAAGACCGATGTCGAAGAAGCCCTTAAGACTGTAGGATTAAATGGTTTTGAAAGAAGAAAAATTCAAGAATTATCAGGCGGTCAGCAGCAAAGAGTAGCTCTTGCTAGATCTTTGGCTAAAAAAGCTAAGATATTACTTCTGGACGAGCCACTAGTAAATCTTGATTATAAGCTTAGAGAACAATTAAGAGAAGAATTTAAAAGAATTTTCTCTGAAGGCATGTCACAAGAAACGATTTTAATTTATTCAACAACAGATCCACAAGAAGTGATGGAGTTAAATGGAGAAGTAATTGTTCTTGATGAGGGAAAAGTTTTACAAAAAGGACCTGCAAAAGAAATTTTTGAAAACCCATTAAACTTAAAAGTTGCAGAGATTTCAAATGACCCTCCAATGAACATTTTAAAAGGATTAAAAAATTCAGACAATTTAAATTTTGAAAATATTTCTATTAAGTCTCCTAAACATTTCAAAAACCTTGAAAATCAAAACTATAATTTTGGAATTAGAGCGTCAGAAATAAAATTAGATGAAAATGGTGAAGAATTTGAAATTGAACTTGCAGAAATTAGTGGATCAGAAACTTTACTTCATTTAAAAAAAGGTAATTCAAAATTGATTGCATTAATAGAAGAAGTAATGAATTTTAAGATTCATCAAAAAGTAAAAATAATTTTTAATTCAAATAAATTTTATGCATTTAATCAGAGTGGAGAGTTAGTATCTTCGCCATATGGAGCAAATAATGGCTAAAATAGATTTATCAAATATTTCTCACTCGTATAATCCGAATGATGCAAATCCAACGTATGCATTAAATCCATTTTCAATGACTTGGGAAAATGGGAAAAGATATGCAATTTTAGGACCATCAGGCTGTGGTAAGACAACTATGCTAAATATTGTTTCAGGTTTAGTTAGACCATCTAAAGGGAAAATTTTATTTGATGAAAAAGATGTAACAAATCTTATTACTGAAGAAAGAAATATAGCACAAGTTTTTCAGTTCCCAGTTATTTATAGTACAATGACTGTTTATGATAACCTAGCCTTTCCCTTAAAGTGTAGGAACTTTTCTAAAGAAAAAATTGATGAAAGAGTAAAATCTGTTTCAGATACATTAAGACTTTCATCTTTTTTAAATTTACCAGCCAGAAAACTTACTGCAGATCAAAAACAACTCATCTCACTTGGAAGAGGATTGGTAAGAGAAGATGTTGCAGGTGTATTAATGGACGAACCATTAACTGTAATTGATCCAGATTTAAAATTTAGGCTTAGAAGAAATCTAAAAGAAATTAATGAACAGTATAAAACCACTTTAGTTTACGTAACCCATGATCAAAATGAAGCTATGACGTTTGCTGATAATATTATTGTTATGGACCAGGGAGAAATAGTCCAAGTTGGACTTCCAAAAGATCTTTTTGAAAGACCAAAAACAACATTTGTTGGTTACTTTATTGGATCTCCAGCTATGAATATTTTTGAAAGCGAAGTTTCTTCTGAATATTCTGTAAAAATAAATAATATTGAAATTAAAACAAACTCTAATCTCTCAAAATTAAAAGATAAAAACGTAAAACTTGGGATTAGGTCAGAATTCATAAATGTTGCAGAAAAAGAGGGCGAAAATACAATAAAAGCCTCACTTACTAGAGTTGAAGATTTTGGAAATTTCAAATTATTGACAGCAAATATGGAGAATTTTATAATCAAATCTAAAGTTGATAGAGAATTGCCAATTTCAATTGGAGATATCAATCTTTATATCCCCCCTGAAAAATGTTGTGTGTATGAGAATGAAAAGTTGATTTAATACAATCTTGGATTGTATTTTCCTGAATCTCTTAATTTTTAAAATGACTCTAAGTTACATTTGTGTTTAATTGTCGACAGTTAATTAACTATAGAGGAGAAATAAATGATTAAAGACAAAAAGTTGAAAGGTAAAAAATTACCTTCAAGACGTAAGTTCTTTAAAGCTGCTGCTGCGACTGGTGTTGCTGCTGTAGCTGCATCATCTTTAGCTGCTCCGGCTGTTGCTGCAGAGAGAATAGAAGCATCAATGGTTGCTACTTGGGGAAGAGATTTTCCAGGTTTAGGAACAGGAGCACAAAGATTTGCACAAAGAATTGCAGATATAAGTGATGGTAGAATCCAAGTTACTTACTATGCAGCAAATGAAAGAGTTAAAGCATTTGACTCTTTTGATGAAGTTGCATCTGGTAACTCACAAATGTACCATGCTGCTGACTACTACTGGGTTAAAAAAGATCCAGCTTGGGGTTACTTTACAGCAGTACCATTTGGTTTTACTTACACTGAAATGAATGCATGGATTAGATTTGCAGGTGGTCAACAGTTATGGGATGAGCTAGCTGACAAATTTGGTCTTAAAAACTTTATGTGTGGAAGCACAGGAGTTCAAATGGGTGGATGGTTTAACAAAAAGATTAGAAGCCCTAATGACTTCAAAGGTTTAAAAATGCGTATGCCTGGTTTAGGTGGACAAGTAATTGGTAAACTTGGAGGATCTCCAGTTTCATTACCTGGTGGACAAATCTACGAAAACCTTGTGTCTGGTGCAATTGATGCAACAGAATGGGTAGGTCCATGGAATGATGAAGCTATGAAATTCCAAGAAGCTGCTAAATACTACTACTATCCTGGTATGCACGAGCCTGGATCAATGTTAGCATGCGGAACAAATAAATCTTGGTTCACAAGCTTGAACAAATCAGATCAATTATTGATTGAAGCAGCTGCATCAATGGAAAACGACGTTATGATGTCTGAGTACAATGCTAAAAATGGTGCTGCTTTAGCAAGATTGATCAATGATCATGGTGTTAAACTAGAGAAGTTTAGCGACAAGGTTTATGATGGCTTTGCTGGTGCTGCTAATGAAGTGTTTGAAGAAACAAGAGCTAGCAGTGGTCTTGCTGAAAGAGTTCATACGAGCTTCTTAAAAGCAAGAAAAGACATTGGATCTTGGACTAACTTGTCTGATTCACCTTACATTTCTCAAAGAAACAGAGCTTTAGGAATGTAATTGAGCTTAATTTAATAATTAAAAGGGCCCTTATTTGGGCCCTTTTTTTTATTCTAAAATTAAGTATTACTTTTAAAAAATTTAAAATCATATGAGTTCAGAAAACAGCAAGTTATCAACTTACTTAAGGATCTTAAGCTATTCAGTTTTAGCATTTACTCTAGCATTTTTAGTAAATAACATATTTACAGTTTGGGGTGGATGGCCAGGTATCAAAAAAGTTTTTTCTCATTATGATTTATTTGGTTATAAACAAAAGTCTCTAGAGTCTTCAGATTTAACATATGGTTATATTCAAATTTTAATATACATAGTTTGTATTCTTTCAGTCATTTTTTATGTTTTTAAGACATATACCCAAACTTTAGTTGACGATTCAGAAATTTTAACAAAATTTTCAGCATATTTAATCAGAGGATCTTTTTGGGCAGTATTTTTAGTTGGTATAGCTGATTTTATAATTTCATTTATGGTTGTTGAGAGATTATGGGAAGCTATATTTAGTCCAGAAGTTAAAGCTTTTATGGTAAAAGCTCCAGAAAGAATAACATATATACATTTTCCAATTATATTAGTTTCATTTATAATTGGTTACTTTACAAAATCTGTTGGTTTCATCTGGTTAGCAGTATTAGTTGTCTTAAGTGAATTTGTAATTGTTTTATCGAGGTTTGTTTTTTCTTATGAACAAGCTTTTCAAGGAGATCTAGTCAGATTTTGGTATGCAGCTTTATATTTATTTGCAAGCGCCTATGCTTTAATTCATGAAGGTCATGTAAGAGTTGATGTACTATATTCATCTTTTAGTGAGAGAAAAAAGGCATGGACCAATGTACTTGGATCATCATTATTAGGTGTACCTCTTTGTTTGATAGTTTTGTTTTTAGGATTAAACGGCAAAGCGAGTATTATTAATGGTCCAGTTGTTGCTTTTGAAGTTACGCAGCAAGGTTCAAATGGACTATATCTACTATATTTAATGGCAGTATATTTAGCGGTCTTCGCCGTCACTATGTTATTGCAATTTACTAGTTATTTTATGTCTAGTAGTCATAAACTTATACAGAAAAAATCGGAAAGCCAATAATGGAATTATTATTTTTAGCTGTTTTGGTTTTAATTATGATTGTAGCACTTGCCTCAGGTTATCCTGTAGCTTTTGCCCTTCCAGGCTCAGCAATAATTTCAATTGCTTTAGCTGCTTTTTTTGGCACAATATTTGAGGGAGATTCAAGCGCTTATTTCACCGTGGATGGACCTATCGAATGGTTAGTTGCAGGAATTACGAATTTTAGAAGTAACTATTGGGATGTTGAAACAGATACTTTAATTGCAATTCCTTTATTTATTTTTATGGGAATAATGCTGCAGAAATCCAAAATAGCTGAAGACTTACTAATTACTATGGGTCAACTATTTGGTCCGATTCCAGGTGGATTAGGAATATCTGTAATTTTTGTAGGAGCTTTGCTTGCCGCAACAACTGGAATTGTTGGTGCTACCGTTATCGCAATGGGACTAATTTCTTTACCAACAATGTTAAATAATAATTATGATCGTAAGCTAGCGAGTGGTATTGTTTGTTCGTCTGGAACTCTAGGACAGATAATTCCTCCATCAATTGTGTTAATAATTATTGCTGACCAACTGGCAAGTGCATCTGATGTTGCAAATAATATTAGACAAAATGACTACAAAGCAATTACTGGTGAATTTAATATGCCTGGCGAGTTTAGAGTTGGATCATCTAGTGCAGGAGATATGTTCCTGGGCGCTTTGCTACCAGGATTAGTTCTAGTAGCGCTGTACATGACGTATGTATTTTTTTATGCAAGAATAAAAAAAGGAGTTGCACCTCCTGTTCCATCTACGGGAAATTTTGATTTTAAATTTTGGTTGAGAGTTGTGGTTATAATTATTCCACCTCTTGCACTTATATTTGCAGTATTAGGTTCAATCTTAATGGGTATTGCAACTGTAAACCAAGCTGGTTCTATTGGTGCAATTGGTGCAACTTTAATGGCAGGATATAGACTGTTTGAAGGTAAAAAAAGTGCTTTTTACCCTTTAATACTAATTTTAGGATCAATAATACCAATTACTTTTTTAGCTTCAAATTATGAACTTAACGTAAAAAATTTAGAAGAAAGAAATATAGGTGCAATCTATACTACTGCCTTTTTTGTAATTATACTTGTTTATGGAATAGCATGGAGTTTCTGGAGAAGTTATAAGACAGACAATGTATTAAAAGAGGTCGTGACAGAAACTTGCATCACAACATCAATGGTTTTCATTATTCTATTAGGAGCTGCAATGCTTACATCTGGATTTAGAGCATTTGGAGGAGAAGAGTTGGTTAGAGATTTTCTTCAAGATCTGCCTGGAGGTTTTTGGACACAGTTCATTGTTGTTATGGTGGTAATTTTCCTTCTAGGATTCTTTTTAGACTTTATAGAAATAGCTGTTGTTGTAGTTCCAATTATTGCACCAATACTACTTGCTGAAACAGGAGCAAATGTAACTGCTGTATGGCTTGGAGTAATGATAGGTGTAAACTTACAGACCTCGTTCTTAACACCTCCATTTGGGTTTGCTTTGTTTTATCTAAAAGGAGTTGCTCCTAAAATTATTCAGACACTAGATATATGGAAAGGTGTTGTGCCCTTCATAGCTCTACAGCTAATCGGCCTTGGTATTGTTGGTTTTTATCCAAGTCTTGTTAATTATCTCCCTAACAGAGTTTATTTAACATCAAATGTTGCTCCACCGCCAATGAACCCTAAACTTCAATATTGTTTGCAAGAATACAAATTTGCAAACTTTGAAACTAATGGAGATCAAATTAAAACTAGTATCAATGAATTTGATGACATCATTTTAGCAAATTTACCAGCAGATAAATTAAGTTACTTCCAACGTCATGTTGATAATTCTAAATATTCTTTTGAATTAGTAGACGATGTTAAGAGTGCTCAATCAATCTATGATGACTATGCGGTTGATTATAGAGATTTACATTTTAAAACAAGAAAAAAACAAAAGAAAATAATAAAATTAAATAAAAAGATAGATAAGTTTAAAGCTGAAATAAGAAATCTTGATGATGAAGATGTATCAGATAAAAATAAAATTTTGCAAAAAATTGAAAATGTTAAGTTAGAGATCGAAGAAATCCAAAATTCAATACCTCAAGAGTGGAAAGCTAAAAATGATGAATTTAATAAAATTAATAAAGCAAAAAATTTAGCTGTAAAAAAATACAAAAAGACGGTGGATAATGCATATGAGGATTTATTATTAATTAAGGAATTTATAAATGATGGAGAAAAATTAGAAGAATTAGGTCAAGATATGAAACTTCTTAAATCAAAAATAGATAATAGAGGTTATATTGATGCAATAGAATTTATTGATAATATTTTTGAGAAAGTTGGAGAAATTTCAGGATCCGATGAATTTGCTGATAAGCTTGATTATTTAATTACTCTTATGGATGAAGATGAAGTTGATTTTGAAAAACTTCAAAGTTCAGCAAATGATACTTATGTTTTATTCCAGCAAGAGATAGATTGGAGAAAAAATTTCAAGAAAAGTTATATAGATAAAATCAATGCTCATGATAAAGTTATTAGTGAAACTATTGGACTACGTCTTCAATCAAAACTTACAAAAGAGCAAGCGATTTATGTCTCAAGATGTAATTCAATACATAGAGATATTTCTCTAAACTTTTAATTAATTCGTAATCTGATCAATTATTTTCGATCTTTTATATAATCCTAAGCCTTCAGCTTTATGTTTTAACTTATTATATTCAGACTTTAAGTTTTCAGTATTTGCATTAATTTTATTTCCAATCTCAATTATTGATCCAATGATTGGATCAATTTCTAGAGGACGTTTTGCATGTAAATCTTGAGTAGTAGATGGTTTATGGCCTTTTATTGAAATTGCTGCTTTAATTCTATGATCTATCGAAACATTAAATTTAACTCCAATTTTTTCTCCCACTGACTGACATTCCTCCATCAATTTTCTCACTGTTTTTAATAGTTCTGGGTCATCTCCAATCTCATCCAAAGATTTATCGTGTAGTGCGCTTACAATATTAAATGAACAATTACCCCAGAGTTTTATCCATATTTCATCTCTTAGGTTGCTTTTTTGTGGTGCTTTTAAACCTCCTGCAATTAATAAGTCTGCAATAATTTTAAGTCTTTCTGATTTTGATCCATCAGGTTCGCCTAATGTAAATCTTTCACCACCATTGTGTTTAATAACACCAGGTTCAGTAATTTCAGCTGCTGGATAAACCACACATCCAAGGGCTCTTGAAGGTTTTAAAGAATTCCAAATTTTACCATCAGGATCAACGCTATCTATATGTTTCTCATCTAAGTTTGTCCCTGTGTTAGCTTTATGAAAATACCACCACGGTAAGCCATTTACAGCAGATATTATAGTTGTATTTTTTCCAATTAAGCTTTGAAGAGATTCTACTATGTTAGTAATCGCGTGAGCTTTCACTGAAATAAAAATATAATCTTGAATCCCAAGTTCTTTAGGATCATCTGTTACTTTTAATTTAAAGTTTTCTGATTTATCATTTTTAATTAATGTTAAGCCGTTTTCTTCTATAGCTTTTTTGTGTGGACCTCTGGCTATGAGCGATAAATCAATATTATTTTTACTCAAACATGCAGCTAAATATCCACCAATTGATCCTGCGCCAAATATACAAACTTTTTTCATTAATTGTTTAAACCAAATTTTTTTGCTAAAACATTTCTTTGTAATTTTCCTGTTGCTCCTTTTGGAATTTCTTCAACAAAAAAAATTTTTTTTGGTATTTTAAACTTAGCAAGTTTTTCTTGAGCATATTGTAAAACGTCATTTTCTGAACATGTCTCACCACTTTTTATTATAATTGCGCTAGCAATATTTTCTCCAAGCATTTTATCATCATAACCAAAACAAACTGCTTGATCTATAAATGGATGGTCCATTAATACGTTATCAACTTCTAATGGAGATATTTTTTCTCCACCTTTATTAATTATTTCTTTTAATCTTCCTGAAATCTTTAAGTAACCCTCTTTATCAAAATAACCTTGATCGCCGGTTCTAAACCAACCATTGGTAAAACTTGTTTTATTTGCTTCTTCATTATTATCGTATCCAAGAGTTACATTTTCACCTTTTATACACACTTCTCCTTCATCACCTTTTTTTAGCACTTCCCCATTTTCATTCATAATACATACCTCTGGGCCTGCTGGAAGGCCTACAAATCCTGCTTTTTGTTGCTTAGGTGGCAATGGATTGGAAGTCATTTGGTGAGTAGCTTCAGTCATACCGTATGCTTCAATCACCGGACAACTAAAAACATCATTTAAATCATTAAACACTGCTGGCGGTAAAGATGCAGATGACGATCTAATTAATCTTAGTTTAAGTCCTTTAGCAATTTCTAAATTTCTATGTGCTCTTAATAAAATAGTTTGATGCATTGTAGGCACACCAGAATACCAAGTTATTTTTTCTGACTTAGCTAAATCTAAAAATTTAATAGCATTAAAACCATTTGATGCACACACAGATGCACCAGCTTTCATTGATGAAGCTAAAATAGCTATTAGACCATGTATATGAAAAAGTGGCATAATATTAAGACAATGGTCATTTTCTGAAAGATTTAAACTTTTAGAAATATTTTCTGCTGAAGAAAAAATATTTTTATTTGTTAAAGGAACAATCTTTGGTCTTGATGTAGTACCAGAGGTGTGTAGCACTAATGCCTCGTCGCTTTCATTGGGTAAAGAATATTCACTCTCTTTTTTATAAATATCAAATATTCCTGAAGGTCCATCATTTTCTGGATTAATTTCACATAGTTCTATTTTTAATTTTTTTGCTACTTCGACAACTGGATTTTCAGAGTTTTTCTCAACCAAAACAATTTTTGGATTTAAATCTTTTAAATAAAATTCATATTCTTCAGATTTATATGAGGGATTTAAAGGTGCTGCAGACATATAACTTGAAATAGCCAAAAAACTTGAAGCCATGTAAGGCCCATTTGGTAAAACTATCACTGCTCTATCTTTGTTTGATAATCCATTTCCAGCTAGCTGTTTAGAAATTTTATCGATAAATAATTTTAAATCTTCGTAACTTAGTTTAGACTGGCTTTCAGAAGTTAGAGCAACATTTTTGTCACTCGCATTTTCAAAAATGTTTCTTACAATTCTTTTTGACATTATTTAATACCCTTTTGCGTAACCGTCTTTTCTTGGATCAGATCCTCCTAAAAGGTCACCTTCTGTTCGATTTATTTTTATAGCTTGACCACCACCATGAGTGCCATCAATATACTCAACATTATGACCGATTTCTTTCAATTCGTTAAAAATTTGATTATCAACTGATTTTTCAAGCTTATAAATATTGTTAAAATGAAAGGCTCTTGGAAAACTTAAAGCTTCTTGAGGCCCCATGCCATAATCAATCATATTATTTAAAACATGCACCTGTCCTACTGGCTGATATTGCCCTCCCATAACCCCATAGCTTAAAGTTGCATTGTTATCTTTATCAATGACCATACCTGGAATAATAGTATGTAATGGTCTTTTTAAGCCTTCTATACAGTTTGGGTGTCCATGCTCTACTCTGAAATTTGTACCTCTGTTATGTAAAAGTATTCCACTTTTGTTTGTAGTGATACCTGATCCAAATACATAACAAACAGAATTAATTATGGATACACTATTTAAGTCTTTATCTACAACTGTTAGATAAATTGTTTCTGGGTGAGCTGGAATATTTAAGTCACCAACATCACAGCAAGAATTGAGGTTAATTTTATTTAAAATATCCTCAATATTCTTATCACTTAAAATTTCATCTAAATCAAAATTTACAAAATTTGGATCGCCCAAACTTGTTTCTTTAACCTTATAAGCTTGTTTTGTAACCTCGGCTTCAAGATGAAATCTTTCTGTACTATTGAATTTATAGTTTTGAATATTTAGTCTCTCTAATAATTTCATCATTATCAAAACAGTTACTCCAGGTCCATTTGGAGGACATTGATGAATAAATTCATCTCTATAACTAGATTTTATTGTTTCTGACCTTATTGTGTTCTGTTTAGAAAAATCCTCAAAAGTATGCACACCCCCTAATTCATTTAAACTTTCAATTATATCTTTTGCAGTTTCACCCTCATAAAATTCTTTACTTCCTTTTTTACTAATTGCCTCTAATGTTTTTCCTAATGGAATATTTTTCATTAATTCATTTTCTCGATAAGTACGACCTTCTTTTAAAAAGATTTTTTTAGAATTTTCATTACCATTAATTTTATTTAAACTATTATGCCAAGCATTTGACACTACTTTAGAAATCTTGTGACCGTTTTTTGCAATATCAATTGCGCCTATAAATAATTGTTCAAAATCTAATTCTCCAAATTCTTTATGAATAGTTTCCCAAGCATGAACCGCACCAGGAATCGTGACAGAATGAGGACTCGTTAATCCAATTTTATCTATATTTTTTTCTTTAAAGAAATCATAACTTAACTTCTCTGGTGCTAAACCAGATCCATTAAAAGACACTGCATCTTTATTATTCATTTTAACTATTGCAAAGCAGTCTCCCCCAATACTAGTCGCGTTAGGTTCAACCACAGATAAAACAATTGAAGCCGCAATCGAAGCATCTACTGCATTTCCTCCCAATTTAAGTATTTTTAAGGCCTCTTCAGTTGCTAATGGATGAGATGTTGCAGCCATAGCATTTGCTGACCGTGCATCTTTATCTTTAGTTGATTGATTATTCATAGTAATGATTAATTAGAGAGATATAAATGATAAACAAAGCAAATAAAAGTATTATAATTTTTTGTGTATTTGCGTTTGGTTTTTTTATTTCTAATTTATTAAGATCAATTACTGCAACTCTTACTCCAGTACTCACAAGTGAATTCGATTTAACAGCAGGTAACCTTGGACTGCTAGCAGGTGGATATTTTTTGGGTTTTTCTTTGATGCAAATACCAGCTGGCTTACTTCTTGATAAGCATGGGCCCAAAAAAGTAGTAGCATATCTCTTATTAATAGCATTAGTTAGTACCATTTCTTTCGCATTTGCAAAAAGTTTTACAGGTTTATTAATTTCTAGATTTTTTATAGGTGTTGGTGTTGCAGCATGCTTAATGGGGCCTTTGACTGGGTACCGTGTTTGGTTTGAAGATAAATATCAACAAAGAGCTAATTCATGGATGCTGATGGTAGCAAGTTTTGGTTTTGTTATTTCAACACTACCAGTGCAAATTTTACTTCCAGTAATTGGATGGCGATTTATTTTTTTATTAATTTCTATTCTAATTTTGTTAAGTATAATTTTAATATTAGTTTTTGCTCCATCTTGGAATACTAATATTCAAAATCAAAGCATACAAAAAAAAGGTAATCTTTCGGATGTTTGGAAGAATAAATTTTTTATAAGTTTAGTCCCTTTAGCTTTTTTAAATTATGGTGGCGTCCAAGCAATTCAGACTTTATGGGCTGGCCCATGGATGTTAAATGTTGCGGGATACTCTCCGCTTGAAAGTGCAACAGGTTTATTTTGGATTAACATTACAATGTTATTTGCGTTTATGTTTTGGGGATATATTTTACCGAAATTATCATCTTTAGGTATCGATAGTATAAAGATAGTAAAAATTGGTCTTCCTATAAGTTACATAATTTTATTTTGTATAATAATTATGGGACAAAAAGCTGGAGCTACAATGTTTACATTTTATATTTTATCGTCGATAGTTTTATCTTTGACTCAGCCTGCCCTAGCTTTAAGTTTCCCACAGAATCTTGCTGGAAAATCATTAACCTCTTTGAACGTATTTATACATTCAGGTACATTTTTTGTTCAATGGAGTATAGGCTTATTAATTGATCTTTCTAGTAAAATGGGTGCAGACACTATTACAAGCTATAAAATTTCTTTCTCAATATTTTTATTTTTGTGCATTTTAAGTTATCTTTTTTTTATATTTTTTAATAAAAATGAGAATTAATTTTAAAATGACATTATCAAAATTACTTTTTTTTATTCCTTTAATTTATATTATTATTTGCTTGTTTATTTACTTTTACCAAAGAAACCTTCTTTACCATCCAGGTGAAAATAACTATTTAGATGAGGGTCCATTAACTCATAAAATTCAAAAAATATCAGTAAATTCAAAAAACGATCTAGTTGGATGGTATTTTTTTAAAAATAAAAATTTTAAAACAATCTTATTTTTTCATGGGAATGCGGGCAAACTTGATAATAGAATTTATAAACTAAATGAATTTGAAAAAATGGATGTAAATTATCTAATTTTTGCTTACAGGGGTTTTAGTGGAAACAAAGGAAAACCATCTGAATCTGGTTTATATGAGGATGCTCTTGCCGCTAAAAAATGGCTTAATTCAAAAGAAATAGAAGATAAAAATATTATTTTATACGGAGAGTCTCTTGGAACTGCTATAGCCATTAATCTTGCAAAAGATAATTCATTCTCTGGAGTTATCCTCGAGTCTCCCTTTACTTCAATGGAAACCTTAGCTAAAAAATATTACCCATATCTTCCTGTAAGTATTTTATTAAAAGACAAATTCAACTCAATTGACAAATTAAATATGAATAATTCACCGTTATTAGTCATGCATGGAGAAAAAGATAGGATTGTACCTTTCTCTATGGGAAAAGAAATATATTCAGAATATAAAAATCAAAAATATAGTTATTTTATAGAGAATGATGATCACATGATGGATTTTAATGAAAATTTAGTAAGATCACTTAGATTGTTTATTAGCAATTTAAATTAAGACACAATTTAAACAAACTATAATCAATTTTTTTATTCAAAATTCAATTTGTGACGAAAAAAATTGTTTTATTTTTGCTTATAATCTATCCACAACTTGCTGTTGGTGATATTAATCATACAAATAATAATAAATATTTTCATATAGGTAAAATGAAATCTTATGATAATGAATTTACTTTATATTTTAAGACAAGAAGTAAAGCGATTATTGCAAGGGGAGAAAATTCAAATTATTTGAATGATTACCCCCAAGATTTATATTTATTCGATCATTTATCAAATACAGATTATCCTTTAATAACATATGAATGGTTTCCAAAACAAATAAAAAAATTATTTAAAAATTATTCTTATCCATTATTTCCAGAAGATTTTGCATATTATCTTTTAAATGATAATAATACTCTTATTTTAGTCAGTGGTAAAAAGAATTTCAATCAAAATTTACAGTATAATATAAAAAATAATGAATTAAATAATTTTGAAAATTCAGGTAAATTGAATTTTATAATTTCATCTTATGCAAAAATATGTGGCTATAAATCTCATGATAATAATTTTGAATGTAAACTTCAAAAACCTTTGGTTTCTAAAAATTTAATCAATTAAATTGAGTAAAAGCATCTGCAAATTGCTCTGCATTAAATATTTGTAAATCATCTATTTTTTCACCAAGACCTAATCCAATAATTGGTACTTTATATTTTTTTGAGATAGCAATTAATACTCCACCTTTAGCTGTTCCATCAAGTTTGGTCATAATTAGACCTGTGATTTTAATAATTTTATCAAATTCTTCTAATTGATTTATTATATTTTGCCCTGATGTTGCATCCAAAACTAAGATTACATCTTGTGGTGCACTTTCATCTGTCTTTTTAATGACATTTGCAATTTTTTTAAATTCATCCATCAAATTTTTCTTATTTTGTAATCTGCCAGCTGTATCAATAAGTACCTGACAAATATTGTTGTTTTTTGCGTGTTCTATCGCCTTATACGCAACTGAAGCTGGGTCAGATCCTGGATTTGATTTAATAATTGTTGCGCCAACTTTATCAGACCAAGATTCTAGCTGATCAATAGCTGCTGCCCTAAAGGTATCGCAAGCAGAAAATATTACTTCTGAGCCGTTATCTTTAAATATTTTACCAATTTTTCCTATAGTCGTAGTTTTACCTACTCCGTTTACACCAGATACTAATGTTACATTTAAATTTTCTTTTTTTTCAAAAAAATCTTTTCTTTCTAAAGGTGTCATCAATTCCAGGATATACTCCTTTAGAATTAAATTTATTTCTTCAACTGCATCTTTTTTTGGATCTATTTTTTTTTGAGAGATAATACTTTTTATTTCAGATGAGGCATCAATACCAACATCAGAACTAATCAAAAATTCTTCAATCTTATTTAATGTTTCATCATCAATTTCCTTTTTTACAATTATTTCTCTAAGTCCTGAGGAAATACTGTCAGCACTTTTTTTAAAACCTAATTTGAACTTTTCAAAAATACCCATTAGATATTTATGTCTATTTCTTTGATACTAGACACTGGACCTTTCATATGAATTTGTTGATTTTCGTCAATAGAAATTACTAATTTACCTAAACTAAATTCAATTTCAGTTCTAGAATTTTCTAAATTTTCTAAATTTGCTGCTACTGCTGTTGCACAAGCAGCGGTCCCACATGCTTTTGTTAAGCCTGCACCTCTTTCCCAAACTCTAACTTTATAATAATTTTTATTTATTTTTTGTGCGAGTGTTAAATTACATTTTTCTGGAAATAATTCATGATTTTCAATCTCAGGTCCAATTTTTTCTATATTAAAATTTTCTATTTCATTAACAAAGAAAATAGTATGAGGATTACCTACATTTACAGCAATACCACCAGATATTTCTTGGTTGTTTTTATCCCTTATACTTATACCTAAATTTTTAGTATTTAGATTTTCAGATAAAGGAATTTCTTTCCAATTAGTTTTTGGTACACCAATTATTGTTTCAACTTGACCATCATCAAGTAGGTTTGAATTTAACTGTTTTGATGCTACTCGAAGGTTTATACTTTTTTTGTTTTTTTCTTTTGATAGTAAGTACGCAACACATCTTGTGCCATTTCCACATGCATCTGACCCAGAGCCATCAGAATTATAAAATACTAGTTCAGCATCAGTATCATTACTTTTGTTAATATAGATTAGTTGGTCACAACCAACAAAATCTCTATCACAAATCTTAACAATTTGGTTTTTGCTTAATTCTATATTTTTTTGTCTTTGGTCAATAATTACAAAATCATTGCCAAGACCATCCATTTTAAAAGCTTTAAATTCCATATACTTCAGTATTTAACTTATTTATTGACATTTTGAACCTCTATTATAGTTTATCGCCGTTTCCGCAAAATACAGCAATTTGCGGTGTCTTTGGCAACAAAGAGATCGACACCAGTCAGCGAGAGTTCGCCCACTGGTGCGATACTTGCTGGATGTGATTATGTTTGAAAATTTAACAAATAAATTTGAAGAAATATTTTCTTCTTTAAAAAAGGCGCCTTCGCTTGATGAAAAGCAAGTAGATGAGGGTTTGAGAGAGATTAGGCTTGCTCTATTAGAGGCTGATGTATCTTTAGAAGTTGTAAAAGAATTTATTAATAGAGTGAAACCTAAAGCTCTTGGCCAAGAGATCGTCAGATCTACTTCACCTGGAGAGATGGTGGTTAAAGTTGTTAACGATGAGTTAATTTCTTTTTTAGGCGATAAAAATTCTGAAATAGAATTAAATGCGGTACCTCCAGTCCCTATGATGCTTGTGGGGCTTCAAGGTTCAGGAAAAACAACTACAACTGCAAAACTTGCTAGATTTTTAGAGATTAATAAAAAGAAAAAAGTAATGATGGCTAGTCTTGATGTCTATAGACCAGCTGCACAAGAGCAATTAAGGCTTTTGGGTGAGCAAAATAATATAATAACGCTTCCAGTCATCAAAGATCAACTTCCTGCAGATATTTGTAGAAGAGCGATTAGTGCTGCTAACCTTAATGGAGCAGATGTAATTCTCTTTGATACAGCTGGAAGAACTCAAATTGATTTACAGATGATGAGTGAGATTAAACAAATTGAAAGTATTATAAATCCGTCAGAAACAATTCTTGTCGCAGATTCTTTGACTGGCCAAGTAGCAGCTAATGTTGCTAAAGAATTTAAAAGTACTGTTAATCTGACAGGTATTATTCTTACAAGATCAGATGGTGATGGAAGAGGTGGAGCAGCATTAAGTATGAAATATGTTGCAGATGTTCCAATTAAATTTTTAGGAGTTGGTGAAAAGATAGAAAATTTTGAAGTTTTTCACCCAGACAGAATTGCCAATAGAATTTTAGGTATGGGAGATATTGTTTCCCTTGTTGAAAAGGCTGCAGAAGATCTAGATGAAGAAAAATTAAAAAAAACAGAGGAAAAATTAAAAAAAGGTCAGTTCTCGTTAGAGGATTATCTTACTCAGCTAAGACAAATGAAAAAAATGGGTGGTATTGAAGGTATAATGTCTTTTTTGCCTGGTGTTTCAAAAGTTAAATCTCAAATGGATCAAGCTGGAGTGGATGAAAAAATAATTACTCAAAACGAAGCAGTAATATTATCTATGACTAAAAAAGAGCGTGAAAACCCTAAGATTATAGATGGTTCTAGAAAAAAAAGAATTGCTAATGGCTCAGGAACAGACGTAGCCACTATCAATAAATTGCTTAAGCAATTTAAGATGATGTCAGAAATGATGAAAAAAATGTCTAAAGGAAATACAAAAGGGATGATGGATAAAGGCATACCACCAGAACTTTTTAATCAATTAAAATAAATAGGAGAACAAATGTTAAAAATGCGATTATCAATGGGAGGAACTAAGAAGAGACCAGTTTATAAGATAGTGGTTGCTGATAGTAGATTTCCAAGAGATGGAAGGTTTATAGAAAAATTAGGTTTTTTTAATCCTCTAATTCCGAGAGAAAAAAAAGAAAGAATGGGATTAGATGTTGAGAGAGTTAAGTATTGGCTGGGTCAAGGGGCACAACCAACAACCAGAGTTGCAAGATTATTAGGGGAAAATGAGATTATGCCTATGCCAGCAAAAGGTAATAATCCTCAAAAAGCAATTCCAAAAAAAGATAGAAAGAAAACTGAAGAGGGTGGCGAAGCTAAAGCAGATGCTCCTAAAACAGAAGCTCCAAAGGAAGAAGCTAAAACAGAAGCTCCAAAAGAAGAAGCTAAAACAGAAGCTCCAAAGGAAGAAGCTAAAACAGAAGCTCCAAAGGAAGAAGCTAAAACAGAAGCTCCAAAGGAAGAAGCTAAAACAGAAGCTCCAAAGGAAGAAGCTAAATAGAATAATGTTTTTGTCTAGAGTATTTACGTTGTATCCTGAATATTTTCCTGGTTATTTGAGTAAAGGCCTTTTTGGAAAGTCGAAAGGAAAAGAATGGGATTTAGAAACAGTAAACATAAGAGATTATGCTTTAGATAAACATAAAACTGTTGACGACACTCCTTATGGTGGAGGGAATGGAATGATTATGAAAGCAGATGTTTTAGCAAATTCCTTAGATGCAAATATCAAGGCTAAAGAAAAGACCCTTTATTTAAGTCCAAGAGGAAAAGTTTTTAATTCTAAACTTGCAAGAGAGTTTTCGAGTGAAAAAACAGTCAATTTAATTTGTGGACACTTCGAAGGAGTAGATGAGAGAATACTAGAAAGTAGAGATATTGAGGAGATTAGCATTGGTGACTTTATATTATCAGGGGGTGAGGTTGCTGCATTTGTAGTAACAGACTCTATTTTAAGATTTATTCCAGGAATTCTAGGTAATATTAATTCCTCAAGAGATGAGAGTTTTGAGAATGGCCTTCTTGAATATCCACAATTCACAAAACCTCAAGTTTGGGAGGAAAAAAAGGTCCCAAATGTGCTAATTTCAGGTGATCACGCCAAAATTAAAGACTGGCGTTTATCCCAATCTGAGGCTATAACACGCGACCGAAGACCAGACTTGTGGCAAAAATATAAGAAAAATTAAAATGAAAAATATTGAAGAAATAAACAGATCAAATTTAAACAAGATTATTTCTGAGAGAAAACATCCTGATTTTTTTCCTGGAGACATCGTTAAAGTTGGGGTTAGGATAACAGAAGGTAAAAGAGACAGAATTCAATATTTTGAAGGTGTATGTATTGCAAAAAAGAGTAGAGACATCAATTCATCTTTTACTGTTAGAAAAATTTCTTTTGGTGAGGGAGTAGAAAGAACTTTTGCATTATATAGCCCAATTGTAGATACAATAAAAGTTGTAAGATCAGGAAAAGTAAGAAGAGCAAAATTATACTATCTAAGAGATAGAACTGGTAAATCCGCGAGAATAGCAGAAAAAATTAAGAAGACGATTGGTATTGATTTAGAAACTAAGATTAATGAGGTTACTGAGGAAAACGTAATGCCATCAACTGATCCTCAAACAGAAGCTCCAAAAGAAGAAGTTAAAGCAGAAGCTCCTAAAGAGGAAGTTAAAGCAGAAGCTCCTAAAGAGGAAGTTAAAGCAGAGCCTGTAAAAACAGAAGAACCGAAAGAAAATCAAGAACAGAAAAAATAATTTTTTTCTAAATGCCTTTTACAACTTACGATAAAATTTGGAATGAACATCTTGTTGATGAGCAACCAGATGGTACATCACTTTTGTTTGTAGATAGACATTTAATTCATGAAGTTACAAGCCCTCAAGCATTTGAAGGTTTAAGAAATTCAAATAGAAAAGTAAGACATCCTAAATTAACTCTTGCAGTTGCAGATCATAATGTTCCTACAACTGATAGGTCAAAAGGTATTGCAGATGAAGATTCGAGAATTCAAGTTGAAACTTTGAACAAAAACTGCAAGGAATTTGGTGTCGAGATATTTGGTATGGACGATAAAAGACAGGGCATTGTCCATATCATAGGACCCGAACAAGGTTTTACACAGCCTGGAAATATTATTGTTTGTGGTGATAGTCATACTGCAACTCATGGAGCATTTGGAGCTTTAGCTTTTGGTATTGGAACTTCAGAAGTAGAACACGTTTTAGCAACACAAACTTTAGTTCAAAAAAAATCAAAAAACTTTAGAATTAGCGTAAATGGTTCATTACCTATTGGCGTAACATCAAAGGATGTCATCCTGCAGATAATTGGAAAAATAGGAACGGCTGGTGGTACTGGTTATGTGATTGAGTATGCTGGTAACCTTATATCTAATCTAAGTGTTGAACAAAGAATGACGATTTGCAACATGACGATTGAAGGTGGGGCAAGAGCAGGACTAATTCAACCAGATGAAAAGATATTTCAATATTTAAAAGGTAAACCAATGTCACCAAAAGGAGAAAACTGGGAAAAAGCTTTGGAATATTGGCATACATTGAAATCTGATAAGGACGCAAACTTTGATAAAGAATTAACGTTAGATGGATCTCAAATTAAACCAATGGTAACTTGGGGAACATCTCCCCAGGATGTGGTTGAAATAGACGGTAAAGTTCCCAATCCTGAAAGTGAAACTGACCCAGATAGAAAAAATTCAATTAACAGATCATTAAATTATATGGGATTAAAACCAAATACTAATATTCAAGATATTAAGATTGATAAAGTTTTTATAGGAAGCTGCACTAACGGGAGAATAGAAGATATAAGAGAGGCAGCTAAAATATTAAAAGATAAAAAAGTTGCATCACATGTACATGCAATGATTGTCCCAGGTTCTGGTTTAGTTAAAGAACAAGCAGAGCAAGAGGGCCTGGATAAAATATTTTTACAATCAGGATTCGAATGGAGAGAACCAGGCTGTTCAATGTGTCTAGCAATGAACGCAGATAAACTTAAACCTGAAGAAAGATGTGCATCTACCTCTAATAGAAATTTTGAGGGTAGGCAGGGAAGAGGTGGTAGAACACATTTAGTTAGTCCAGCAATGGCTGCAGCAGCTGCAATTTCTGGAAACTTAGATGATGTTAGAAAATACCAAAATTAAATGAATAAATTTATCTCAATAAAAAGTATTCCAGCTTATCTACCTATCGTCAATATAGATACAGACATGATAATTCCTAAACAGTTTTTAAAAACTATAAAAAGAACCGGACTAGGAAAAAATCTATTTTTTGAAATGAGATATGACCAAAGTGGTAAAGAGATAGATGACTTTATTTTAAATAATAGTCCATATAATAATTCTAAAATTTTGATTGCAGGAAAGAATTTTGGATGTGGTTCTTCTAGAGAACATGCTCCTTGGGCTTTAATGGATTTTGGAATAACTTGCGTAATTAGTTCAAGTTATGCAGATATATTTTATAATAACTGTTTTAAGAACGGTATTCTCCCAATTGCAATTCCAGAAGATCAAATTAAAGAAATTTCAGAGTACTCGAATAGAAAAGAGGAAATTTCTGTAAATTTACCTGAGCAAACAATAAGTTTTGGTAATAAAGAAATTAAATTTGAAATAGATCAATTTAAGAAAAAATGTCTAATTGAGGGATTAGATGACATTGCTTTATCACTAGAAAAATCTGAAAAAATAATTTCATACGAAAATAAAATTAAAGAAGCAAAACCCTGGATATTAAATGATTAAAATTAAAAAAAGAAAAATTTTATTATTACCAGGGGATGGTATCGGACCTGAGGTAATTGCTGAAGTCAAAAAAATAATTGAATGGTTTAACTCAAATAAATCCTTGGATTTTGAAATTGACCAAGATTTGGTTGGTGGTGCTGCTTATGATAAACATGGAACTCCAATAACTGATGAAGCTTTTTACAAGGCACAAGAAAGCGCTGCAGTAATATTGGGTGCTGTTGGTGGACCAAAATGGGATAATATTGATTTTTCAAAAAAACCAGAGAGAGCTCTATTAAAATTAAGAAAAGAATTAAAATTATTTGCAAATTTGAGACCTGCAATTTGTTTCAAACAACTTGTTGATGCCTCAAGTTTAAAGCCTGAGTTTGTTTCTAATTTAGATATTCTTTTTGTTAGAGAATTAACGGGTGGGATTTATTTTGGTGAACCTAGAGGGATAAAACCAATAGACAATGGTGAAAGAAAAGGAATTAATACTCATGTCTATACAACTAGTGAAATTGAGAGAGTAGCTCGAGTTGCATTCGATCTAGCTAGAAAAAGAAATAATAAAGTCACCTCTTGTGAAAAGTCGAATGTCATGGAGGCGGGTCAATTATGGAAAGAAGAAGTTCAAGCAATTCATGAAAAAGAATACAGTGACGTAGAATTAAATCATATGCTAGCAGATAACTGTGCAATGCAGCTAGTTAGAAATCCCAAACAATTTGATGTGATAGTAACAGATAATCTTTTTGGTGACATGTTATCAGATGAAGCTGCAATGTTGACTGGTTCTCTAGGGCTTTTGCCATCTGCGTCCCTTGGAGCAAAAGATAAAAACGGTAATATGAGATCTTTATATGAGCCAGTTCATGGATCAGCACCCGATATAGCAGGTCAAGGTATTGCTAATCCAATAGCAACAATACTGAGTTTTGCAATGGCTTTAAGATATTCTTTAGACCTAGATAAAGAGGCAGATAGTTTAGAAAAAGCTGTTCAAGGTGTGCTTGATGAGGGTCTTAGAACTAAAGATATTATTTCTAAAGGAATGAAAGAAGTATCAACATCAGTGATGGGAGATGCGATAATTTCAAAATTGCAATAATTAAACATTTATTCTAAAGTATATTTATGCCAACTTATAATGCACCAGTAGATGATATGATGTTTCTCTTTGATAAATTGAGGAACAATAAAAAATATAATGAAATTGAAAAATATAAAGAAGTTAACACAGAATTAGTTAAAGATATTTTAGATGAAGCAGCAAAAATTACTCAAAACTTAATCTTACCTCTTGCAAAAAGCGGAGATGAAACGCCAGCTGTTTTAGAAAATGGCGTAGTTAGAACACCTCCAGGATATAAGGAAGCTTATCAAAAATTTATAGAAGACGGGTGGATTTCTTTATCATGTGATCCAAAATATGGTGGGCAAGGAATGCCTAAAACAGTAAGTACTTTCTTTGATGAAATGTTATCATCGGCAAGCTTATCTTTTAAACTTTACAGTGAATTGACTATTGGAGCATATAACTGTTTGTTAAGGCACGCTGATGATGAAATAAAAAATACTTATTTGCCTAAAATGGTTGAGGGTAAATGGAGCGGCACAATGTGTTTAACAGAACCAGTATGTGGAACAGACTTAGGTCTTCTAAAAACTAAAGCAGTATATCAAAATGATGGAACTTACAAAATTAGTGGTCAAAAAATTTTTATTACTTCTGGCGATCAAGATTTAACTGAAAATATTATTCATTTAGTATTAGCTCGATCAACAGACTCACCAGCAGGAACAAAAGGTATCAGTTTATTTTTAGTTCCTAAATTTGTTTTAAATAAAGATGGATCAGTTGGGCCAAGAAATGGAGTTTCAACAGGTTCAATTGAAAATAAAATGGGTATTAAAGGATCTGCAACGTGCGTGTTAAATTTTGATGATGCTGTGGGTTATATGATTGGACCTAAAAACAAAGGCCTTAACTCTATGTTCACAATGATGAATTTGGAAAGAATTATCGTAGGGATTCAAGGATTAGGCATTTCTGAAATTGCATACCAAAATTCTCTTACTTATGCCAAAGAAAGAAAACAAGGTAAGGCTTTTAATTCAAAATCTAACAATGGTGCAGATTTCATTATTGATCACGTTGATATTAGACGGTCACTTCTGAGCATGAAGTCTATGATAGAGGGACAAAGAGCCTTGAGTTTCTGGCTATCTCAACAAATTGAAGTTAGCTTAAATCATTCTGATGAAAAAATAAAACAAGAAGCCTCAGATCTTGTTTCATTAATGACCCCAGTTGTTAAATCGCTCTTCACGGACAATGCAATGGAGATAACAAGTGAAGCAATGCAAATTCATGGAGGGTATGGATTTACGAAAGATCAAGGTATTGAACAATTCTACAGAGACAACAGAATTACTCCTATTTATGAAGGAACAAACTCAGTTCAAGCTGCTGACTTAGTCTTCAGAAAACTGATCACCAAAAATGGTGATATTATTGAAAACTATCTAAACCTGGTTAAAGACGAGATTAAAATAACTGACGAAAAAGCTGAACCTTTTGTAAAACAACTTAACTATCACCTTGATATTTTGTCAAAATTTACTGTTTGGATGAAGGAAAAAATAAAAAATTCTCCAGAAGATGCAAGTGGAGCATGTAATGACTATTTAAAAGTTCTTGGTTTAGTTGCGACTGGGCATGCTTGGCTAAAAGTTCTAGAAGTTTCCTTCAAAGAATACGAAAGCAATAAAGATTTTTATGAGGACAAAATCCAAACTGCCAAATTTTTCTTTAATAGAGTACTTCCTAGGATAGAAAGTAGTTTTATTACTGCAACTACTGGAAGTAATTATATTATGAATTACAAATTTAATTAGAATGAATCCTTATGAAACAAATTTGGATAAAAACGATGCCAATTATGTTCCATTAACCCCTTTATCATTTCTAGAAAGAGCAAAAGATATTTATCCAAACTACGAAGCAGTAGTTTATGAAAGTAGGAAATACACTTGGAGTGAAGTTTACAAAAGATGTATTAAGTTTGCTAGTGCTTTAGATAAATTAGGAATTAAAACAGGTGATACGGTATCTGTTTTAGCTTTTAATACACCCGAAATATTTGAAGCTCATTACTCAATACCAATGGTTGGAGCAGTTATTAATGCAATTAATACAAGATTAGACTCTAAAACAATTAGTTACATTTTAAATCACAGTGAAGCAAAGGTGCTAATTGTAGACAGACAATTTCATGATGTAGTAAAAAAAGCTTTAGAAGATGTTAAACAAGAAATAAAAATAATAGATATTGATGATAAAGACGCAAACTTAACCGACTCTAAAAATATTGGATCTTTGGAATATGAGGAATTTTTAAATTCTGGAGATGAAAATTTTAAATGGAAAATGCCAAAAGATGAGTGGCAAGCTATAGCTTTGGGTTATACTTCTGGAACAACTGGTAATCCGAAAGGAGTTGTTTATCATCATAGAGGATCATATTTAATGGCAACTGGAAGTGCGGTTGCATGGAACATGCCTAATCAGTTAAATTTTTTATACACAGTACCAATGTTTCATTGTAATGGCTGGTGCTATCCTTGGACAATGTCAATGATTCACGGTCGAGTAATTTGTCTGAGAAATATTGATGTAAAAAAGATATTTGAATTAATTGAAAAATATGAAGTTACTCATTTTGGTGGAGCACCGATAGTTTTAAACATGTTAGCTAATGCACCTGAGGATCAGCAAAAAGAGTTAAAAAGAAAGGTATACGTATTAACAGCAGGCGCTCCTCCTCCTAGTATAATTTTTGAAAAAATGCAAAAGTTAGGCTTTGAAGTAATGCATGTTTATGGTCTAACGGAAACTTATGGTCATATTTTGCAGTGTGCATGGAATCAAGAATGGGACGAATTAGATCAAAATAATCAAAATGAAATTAGAGCAAGACAAGGTGTAAGGTATCCCAATACAGAAGGCGTTATTGTAATGGACCCTGAAACCATGAAGCCTGTTCCTCATGATGGAAAAACAATGGGAGAGATAATGATTAGAGGAAATGTTGTAATGAAAGGTTATTTTAAAGACAAAGAAGCGACAGAAAAATCAATGGATGGAGGATGGTTTCATTCTGGGGACTTAGCTGTAACGCATCCAAGTGGTTACATAAAAATACAAGACCGATCAAAAGATATTATAATTTCAGGAGGAGAAAATATTTCATCTATTGAGATAGAAAATACGATTTCAAAACATCCTGCTGTATCGCTGGCAGCTGTTGTAGCAAAACCAGATGAGAAATGGGGTGAAACACCTTGTGCTTTTATTGAATTAATCGAAGGAAAATCAAGCTCAGAGGAAGAAATTATTAAATTTTGTCGAGAAACTCTTGCTGGATTTAAACTTCCTAAGAAGGTTGTGTTTACTCCGCTACCAAAGACATCCACTGGAAAAATTCAAAAGTTTGAACTTAGAAAACAAGCTAAGGAATTAAACTAATATAGTTTCTTTACAAAAATCAAATAAGATGGCAGTAATGCTCAAAAAAAAATGAAAACTTTTTTAATAGCAAAATCAAGAAGACTTAGAGGGACACCTTATACCTCTAGAATTGAAAAACAGGGTGTAACTGCTTATACTATATATAATCATATGTTGCTGCCAGCAGCATTTGGTTCTGTAGAAGATGCTTATCATCACTTAAAAGAGCATGTTCAGATTTGGGATGTTGCCGCTGAAAGACAAGTTGAAATTTCTGGTAAAGACTCAGCTAAATTAGTTCAATTGATGACTTGCAGAGATTTATCAAAATCCAAAGATGGAAGATGTTATTATTGCCCTATCATTGATGATAATGCAGGTTTAATTAATGATCCTGTAGTTCTAAGATTAAATGAAAATAGGTGGTGGGTCTCTTTAGCTGACTCAGATGTAATTCTATTTGCCAAAGGATTAGCGATTGGAAATAAATTTGATGTAAAAATTTCTGAACCTGATGTTGATATAATGGCAGTGCAAGGTCCAAAGTCATTTAAATTAATGGAAAAAGTTTTCGGAGAAAAAATTGCAAATCTTAAATTTTTTGGCTTTGATTATTTTGAATTCGGTGGTGATAAGCATTTAATTGCGAGATCTGGTTGGTCTAAACAAGGTGGTTATGAAATTTATATGGAACACAACGAGTCAGGTTTAAAACTATATGATCATCTTTTTGAAATTGGTAAGGAATTCAATATTAGACCAGGTGGACCAAACCTAATCGAACGTATTGAAAGCGGATTACTTTCTCATGGAAATGACATGGATAATGGAGATAATCCATATGAGTGTGGTTTTGATAAGTATGTAAATATAGATAGTGATGTTGATTTCTTAGGTAAAGAAAAACTTAAAAAAATTAAAGCTGAAGGAATTAAAAAAAAACTTATGGGAGTAAAAATTGATGCCAAGGAAATAAGTGTTAATGGCTCAATGGATCTAGTAGATGAAGATAATAATGTAATCGGAGAATTAAGATCTGGTTGTTACAATCCGACCTTCAAACAAGTCATTGGGATTGCAATGATTAACAAACCACACTTTGAGACTTCGAAATCCTTTAAAATCAATATAAATGGCTCTGATTTTGATGGAAAAGTTTGTGATTTACCTTTCATTTAGTATAAAACTTTAAAATATCATGAATATAGCAATAGTAGGAGCGACAGGAAACGTAGGTCGAAAATTAATAGAAGTTTTGGAAAAAAAAAACTTTCCAATAACAGAGGCTTATTTAGTTGCGTCTTCAAATAGTGAAGGAAAAAAAATTAATTTTTTAGGAAAAGATCATACTGTAAGTAATTTAGAACAATTTGATTTCTCAAAAGTAAAAATTGCTTTTTTTGCAGCTGGTTCTTCAATTGCTGAAAAATGGGCACCGATCGCAGCAGAAAAAACAATTGTAATTGATAATTCAAAATTCTTTAGAAAAGATCCAGAAATTCCTTTAATTGTTCCAGAGGTAAATTCCAAAGAATTACCTAAATTTAAAAATAAGAATATTATAGCAAATGCCAATTGTTCAGTAATACCAATAGTTGTAGCTCTTAAACCATTACATGATTTGTATAATGTAAAAAGAATAGTTGCATCAACCTATCAATCAGTATCAGGAGCAGGCAAAGCTGGCATGGATGAACTTATATCTCAAACCAAAGAAGTCTTGGAAAATAAAGATGTTGAGTCAAAAAATTTTACTAAGCAAATTGCTTTTAATGCTATACCACATATTGATAGTTTTCTTGAAAATGGAAGCACAAAAGAAGAGCAAAAAAATCATGATGAGGTAAAAAAAATTTTAGATAGTAAAATAAATATTACATCTACTTGTGTCAGAATCCCTGTTCTTGTTTCTCACTCCATAAGTGTGAATGTTGAATTCAACAAAAAACATGACTTAGAAGAAATAAGAAATATCTTATCATCATCACCAGGATGTAAGGTAGTTGATGAGAAAAAAGATGGAGGATATATTACCCCTGTTGAAGCTGAAGACAAATTTGAAACATTCATATCAAGAATTCGTGAGGATTCTTCTCAACCAAATTCAATTAATTTGTGGGTTGTGTCTGATAATTTATTAAAAGGTGCTGCACTTAATGCAGTTGAAATTGCTGAGGCTTTAGTAGAAAAAGATTTTTATGGAAAATAAAAATCCAATATCGCCACATATACAAATTTATAACTGGCACATCTCTTCGTTAGTTTCTATATCACACAGAGTAACTGGTATAATAAACTTTGTTACAGTAACCTTGATAGGTATTTGGATAGCATCTTTATTATTAGGAGAGGAAAATTATGTATTTACTAATTTTTTCTTGTCATCTTTAGTTGGTAAATTTGTTTGTTTGGGAGTTATTTGGTCTTTTACATTTCAAATGCTCAGCGAAATAAGGCATTTGATCATGGATTTAGGTTACGGATTTGAGCAGAAAACTACAAAAGTAACTGGATTAATAGTTCTGGTTGGATCATTTCCTCTTACTGTTATAATTTTTCTCATAGGAAGGCACTTAATTTAATGGGGTCTGTAACCAAGAAATGGCTTTTTCTAAAAGTAAGTTCTGCAATTTTACTACCATTAATGTTGTGGTTTTCTATAAATTTGGCTTCTGTTTATGACAAAGGTTATAATGAATTACTTTTATTCATAACATCTCAACCATCTAAGTTCTTATTTAGTCTTTTTTTGATTTTTGCATATTTTTTCTCAGCTTTAAGCATTAGTGAGGTTTTTGAAGATTATATTGAGGACGAAAAAATCAAAAATGCCGCAAATAAATCATTAAATATCTTTGCTATAGTATTTCCATTAATAATAATTATCTTAGTATTTAATATATAGTTATGAGTTCGTACAAAATTATTGATCATGAATATGATGTAGTTGTTTTAGGTGCAGGTGGATCTGGACTAAGAGCAGCTGTTGGCCTAAGTGAGGCCGGTCTAAAAACCGCATGTGTATCAAAAGTATTCCCAACAAGAAGTCACACATCTGCAGCCCAAGGTGGTATTTCTGCAGCACTTGGAAATATGGGAGAAGATGACTGGAGATGGCACATGTATGACACAGTCAAAGGTGCTGATTGGTTAGGTGACCAAGATTCTATCGAATATTTATGTAAAGAAGCACCAGCTGCTGTTCTTGAATTAGAAAAGTACGGTGTTCCATTTAGTCGAACTGAGGAAGGAAAAATTTATCAAAGACCTTTTGGGGGTATGACAAAAAACTACGGAAATGAAACAGTTCAAAGAACATGTGCAGCAGCAGATAGGACTGGACATGCAATACTTCACACATTGTATGGACAAGCTTTAAAACATAATACCGAATTTTTTATTGAATATTTTGCGCTAGATTTAATAATGAAAGATGGAGCATGCAAAGGTATAATTGCTTGGAACCTCAATGATGGAACAATTCACAGATTTAGATCCCACACAACAATTATTGCAACAGGAGGGTATGGAAAAGTGTATTACTCAGCAACTTCAGCTCATACTTGCACTGGAGATGGTAATGCTATGGCTCTAAGAGCTGGATTACCTTTACAAGACATGGAATTTGTACAATTTCATCCAACGGGAATATATGGTCATGGAACATTAATTTCCGAAGGTGTAAGAGGAGAAGGTGGTTATCTAGTAAATTCAAAAGGAGAAAGATTTATGGAGCGTTATGCTCCTAAAGCAAAAGATTTAGCATCTAGAGATGTTGTAAGTAGATCAATTGCAGTAGAAATTAATGAGGGTAGAGGTATTGGAAAAGAACAAGATCATGTTCATCTTCACATTGATCATTTGGATCCAAAAGTTATAGATGAGAGACTTCCAGGAATATCAGAGGCTTCAAAATTATTTGCAAATGTTGATGTTACTAAGGAACCTATACCAGTAGTACCTACAGTGCATTATAATATGGGTGGAATACCAACAAATTATAAAGCAGAAGTTTTAACACTAAATGGATCTGAAAAAACTGTACCTGGGTTAATGGCTATTGGAGAAGCAGCATGTGTTTCTGTTCATGGCGCAAATAGATTAGGTTCAAACTCATTAATAGATTTAGTAGTTTTTGGAAGAGCGGCAGCGAAAAGAGCTGCAGAGTTAGTAAAGCCTGGAATGAAGCATGATGAGATTGATAAAAATGAAACGGACAGATGTTTAGATAGATTTGACAAATTAAGAAACTCAGAGGGTTCAAATCCAACATCTGAACTGAGACTTTCAATGCAAAAAACGATGCAATCAAAATGTGCTGTATTTAGAACTGAGAAAACATTAAAAGAGGGCGTTGATGAAATTAGAAGACCTTATGATGGAATGGACTCTCTTTCTGTAAAAGATAAGTCATTAATCTTTAATACTGATTTAGTTGAAACACTAGAATTTGACAACTTAATAAGACAAGCAATAACTACAATGGACTCTGCGTATCATAGAAAAGAAAGCAGAGGAGCTCATGCAAGGGAAGATTTTCCAAAAAGAGATGATGAGAATTATATGCAACACACTCTGTCTTGGTGTAATGGTTCAAAAACTAAAATTAATTATAGACCTGTTCATAGATCAACACTTACAAATGATGTACAATATTTTCCTCCACAGGAAAGAGTGTATTAATGGTTCAATTAAATTTACCTGCAAACTCAAAGGTAGAAAAAGGTCAATACTATAAAGATAAAACTGGTTCAAAAAATATTAGAAAAATAAATATTTATAGATGGGATCCATCTAAAAATGAAAATCCAAGACTTGATACCTATGAAGTTGATATGAACAATTGTTCATCTAAAGTCCTTGATGTTTTAAACAAAATAAAAAATGAAATAGATCCTTCTATAGCTTACAGAAGATCTTGTGCTCATGGAGTTTGTGGATCTTGTGCGATGAATATGAATGGAAAAAATGGTTTAGCATGTACGAAGTCCCATTCAGAACTGGATGGAGATATTGATATTTATCCCTTACCACATCTAAAAGTCTTAAAAGATTTAATCGGTGATTTAAGCACATTATATAAACAATATGAGTCTGTTGAACCTTGGTTAAAAACCTCAAAAGTAAATGATAAAGAGAATATCCAATCTAAAAATGACAGAGCAAAATTAGATGGATTATATGAATGTATTATGTGTGCATGTTGTTCAACGTCATGTCCAAGTTATTGGTGGAATGGTGAAAAATATTTAGGTCCAGCTGTTTTACTTCAGGCTTATAGATGGATAATTGATAGTAGAGATGAAGATAGAAAAGAAAGACTTAAAAAAGTAGCTGATGAACTTAAGCTTTATCGATGCCATACTATCTTGAATTGTACAAATGCTTGTCCAAAGGGCTTGAATCCTGCAAAAGCTATTGCAGAGATAAAGAAAATGCTTGCAACGGCCTAATTACTTAATTAAATAATTTCACTCATGAATATAATCAAACATTTCGTTGGTGGAAAAGTAATAGATGGTACTTCACAAAGAAAAGGACAAGTTTTTAACCCTGCTACTGGAGAGCAAGAATCAGAAGTTATTTTAGCTAGTAAATCAGATTTAGATAAAACAGTTGAAATTGCTAAGAAAGCCTTTGAGACATGGTCACTTAAGCCTGCGCTTCAGAGAGCTAGGATTATGTTTAAGTTTAAAGAACTTATAGAAAAAAATTTTGATGAATTAACAAAGTTGATTGTCTCTGAACATGGAAAAGTTTATGAGGATGCAAAAGGATCATTAATAAGAGGATTGGAAGTTGTTGAGTTTGCATGCGGAATTCCTCATGTACTTAAAGGTGAATTTTCTGAGAATGTTGGGACAAATGTTGATAGTTATTCCATGCGACAGCCTTTAGGTGTAGCTGCTGGAATAACACCTTTTAATTTTCCTGCAATGGTGCCAATGTGGATGTTTCCATTAGCTATTGCATGTGGAAATACTTTTATTCTTAAACCATCAGAAAAAGATCCCTCATGTCCGATGAGATTAGCAGAATTACTTCACGAAGCTGGTCTTCCTGATGGAGTTTTTAACGTCGTTAATGGAGATAAAGAAGTTGTAGACGCTATACTTACAAACAATGATATTAAAGCTGTAAGTTTTGTTGGATCAACACCTATAGCTAAATATATATATGAGAATGCTGCTAAAAATGAAAAAAGAGTTCAAGCATTAGGGGGAGCTAAAAATCATTTAGTGGTGATGCCTGATTGCGATTTAGAAGGAGCTGTAAATGGTCTAATGGGTGCCGCATATGGTTCTGCAGGTGAAAGATGTATGGCTCAATCTGTTGCTGTAGCAGTTGGTGATATTGGTGATGAGTTAGTATCTAGGTTAGTAAAAAAAGCTGAAGCATTAAAAATTGGTCCTGGTATGGATAAATCCTCAGAGATGGGTCCTCTTGTTACAAAACAACATTTAGAAAAAGTAAAAGGATATGTTGATTTAGGAGTTGAAGAAGGAGCCAAGTTAGTTCTTGATGGCAGAGATTTAAAACTTCAAGGTTATGAAAATGGTTTTTATATAGGTGGGTGTTTGTTTGATCATGTAACTACTGATATGAGAATTTATAAAGAAGAGATTTTTGGTCCAGTTCTATCAGTGGTTAGAGTAAAAACTTTTGAAGAAGCAACCAAAATGATCAACGAGCATGAGTACGGAAACGGTGTAAGTATTTATACTAGAGATGGTGATGCAGGAAGAACTTTTGCAAGTAAAATCCAAGTTGGAATGGTTGGAATAAATGTTCCAATACCAGTTCCTATGGCATTTCATAGTTTTGGTGGATGGAAAAGATCATTATTTGGAGATAGCGGGATGCATGGCATGGAAGGAATTAAATTTTATACAAAATTCAAAACTATTACCTCTAGATGGCCTTCAGGCATAAGGTCAAATCCTGAATTTATTATGCCAACAATGGAATAAAGTATGTCAAAAATTTCTTTAATAGGTGCTGGTCAAATAGGTGGGACTTTAGCTCATTTAATTGGCTTAAAAGAGCTTGTAAATGAGGTTGTGCTCTTTGATGTTGCTAGTGGAATTGCCAAAGGAAAAGCCTTAGATATTGCACAATCTTCATCAGTTGATGGATTTAACGTAAAATTTTCAGGAACAGATAATTATGAAGATATTAAAGACTCTGATGTAATTATCATAACTGCAGGAGTACCAAGAAAGCCAGGTATGAGCAGAGATGATTTACTTGGAATTAATTTAAAAATTATTAAGCAGGTTGCAGAAGGAATAAAAGTAAATGCACCTAACGCTTTCGTTATATGTATTACAAATCCATTAGATGTAATGGTAATGGCATTTCAAAAATATTCAGGACTTCCAGCAAATAAAGTAGTTGGGATGGCTGGTATTTTAGATAGTTCACGTTTTAAACTTTTTTTATCTGAGGAATTAAATGTACCTGTAAGAGAAATTGATGCAATGGTAATGGGTGGGCATGGAGATACAATGGTACCCCTTCCAAGATTTACTAAGATCTCTGGAAAACCTTTAATGGATTTATTAAAAGATGGAAAAATTTCTGAAGAAAAATTAGAGAGTATTAATCAACGAACAAGAGATGGTGGTGCTGAGATTGTTAAATATTTGGAAAAGGGATCTGCATTTTATGCACCAGCGGCTTCCGGGGTAGAGATGGCAGAAGCATTTTTAAAAGATCAAAAAAAACTTTTACCATGTGCAGCACATCTACATGGAGAATATGGGATTAATAATGTTTATGCTGGTGTTCCTGTTATCATCGGAAAAGAAGGTGTTGAAAGGATTGATGAAATTGATCTTAATGAGAATGAAAAAACAGAATTTAATAATTCTGTGGAAGCAGTCATCAAATTGTGGGATGCGGCATCAAAAATAGATCCTGATTTGAATAAAGACTAAATGAATATTCACGAGCACCAAGCAAAACAAATTCTAAAAAAGTATGGAGCGAATGTACCCGAGGGAGTATTTGCATTTAATGTATCCGATCTTTTGCAAAAAACTAAAGAATTGAAAACTGATAAGTATGTTCTTAAAGCTCAAATTCATGCTGGTGGAAGAGGTAAGGCTGGTGGAGTAAAAATTGTTGATAATTTAGAAAATTTAGAAAAAGAAGCAAATATTTTGCTTGGCAAAAAACTAATTACTCATCAAACAGGACCCTTAGGTAGAGAAGTAAAAAGACTATATGTTGAGGAGGTATCTAATATTAGTAAAGAATTTTATCTTTCTTGCCTAGTTGATAGAGCAAGTTCAAAAATTGCATTTATTTCAAGTGATCAAGGAGGAATGAATATTGAAGAAGTTGCCCAAAATACACCTGAAAAAATCTTAACAACTAAAGTCGATTTTAACCAAGAAATTTCTGAGGTTGATTGTAACAAAATTATTAAGGTTTTTGAATTAGACGATAATTCTGGTTCAGAAGCTATAAGCTTAATAAAAGCAATTTATAAATTGTTCATAGAAAATGATGCGAATTTAGTAGAAATTAACCCACTTATTTTAACGAAAGAAAATAAAGTAGTTTGTCTTGATGCAAAAATGACATTTGATGAAAATGCATTATTTAAACATCCTGAGATTCAAGAATTAAGAGACTATAATGAGGAAGAAGCCACTGAAATTGAAGCAAGCAAACATGACTTAGCATATATAAAATTAGATGGAAGTATAGGATGTATGGTAAACGGTGCAGGATTAGCAATGGCTACAATGGATATCATAAAGCTTTATGGTGAAGAGCCTGCAAATTTTTTAGATGTAGGAGGTGGAGCATCAAAAGAAAAAGTTTCTGCTGCATTCAAAATTATTTTATCAGATAAAAATGTTAAAGGAATATTGATAAATATTTTCGGTGGAATTATGAGATGTGATGTACTTGCGCAAGGTGTTGTAGATGCAGCAAAAGAAATTAAAATTGAAGTTCCGTTGGTAGTAAGATTAGCAGGAACAAACTTTGAAGAAGGAAAAAAGATATTAGAGAATTCTGGTTTAAAAATTATATCTGCAAATGACTTATCAGATGCTGCAAAAAAAGTTGTAGAGGCAATAAAATAATGTCAGTATTAATTGATAAAAATACAAAAGTAATTTGCCAAGGTTTTACAGGATCTCATGGTACTTTTCACTCTGAACAATCTATTAAATATGGAACAAACTTAGTTGGGGGCGTGACACCAAAAAAAGGTGGACAAACTCACTTAGAAAGACCAGTGTTTAACACAGTTAAAGAAGCAAAAGATGCTACTGGTGCGGATGCAACAATGATATATGTACCTGCAAAGTTCGCTTCATCAGCTATCATTGAAGCCATCGATGCATCTATTGAATTAATTGTTTGTATAAGCGAAGGAATACCAATTCTGGATATGTTAAAAGTTAAAAAAAAATTACAAGATTCTAACTCAAGATTAATTGGTCCAAACTGTCCTGGAATAATTACACCCAATGAATGTAAAATTGGAATAATGCCAGGTAATATTCATAAAAAAGGTTCAGTTGGAATTGTATCAAGATCAGGAACACTTACTTATGAGGCAGTTGCTCAAACAACCGAGAACAATCTCGGTCAATCAACATGTATAGGAATTGGCGGTGATCCAATTAGTGGAACTAATTTCATTGATTGTCTTGATTTATTTTTAAATGACGATCAAACAGAGTCCATACTAATGATTGGAGAAATAGGTGGAACTGCTGAGGAAGAGGCTGCCGAGTTTGTCAAAAATCACAAAATAAAAAAACCAATTGTTGGATTTATAGCTGGAGTGACTGCTCCACCAGGAAGAAGGATGGGACATGCTGGTGCTATTATTTCAGGTGGAAAGGGAAATGCTGAAGAAAAGATAAAAAAAATGCAAGAT
>CABYVH010000001.1 GCA_902522365.1 uncultured Pelagibacteraceae bacterium | reverse complement strand
TTTATTTAGTCACATAATTGGGCAAGTTGATAATGATAACAATGGTATATCAGGAATTGAAAAAACATTTGATTATGAATTGACTACTACAAGGGAGCCATTAAAATTAACAATTGATAAAAATTTACAATATTTAATTAAACAAGAATTATTAAAATCTGACGATATATTTAATAATATTGGAAGTGCCGCAATTTTAATGGATATAAATAATGGCAATATTTTATCAATGGTATCACTTCCTGATTTTGATCTTAACAAAAGAGAAAAAATTAATGATGTAAAATATATTAATAGGGTAACAAAAGGTGTTTATGAATTTGGATCTGTTTTTAAAACATTCACTTTAGCTGCAGGCTTACAATATAATGTCGTAGAACCAGATACAGAATTTAAAGATCTAAAAAAAAGAATCACGTGTGCAGGTAATTCAATATCTGAATATGATGATAAAATTCCCTCAGACTTAACTGCAGAAGAGATTTTAATTAGGTCTGGAAATATTGGCTCAGTTAGGATAGCTGAAAAAGTTGGCATTGATAACTATAATGAGTTTTTACAAAATATTGGAATTATTTCTAATCTAGAATTTGATATTCAGGAGGTAGGCACAACCCAAATAGGGAGATGGGGCAAATGTAAACTTGCGACAGTCGCCTTTGGTCATGGAATTGCCACAACCTTATTACAGCTTTCAAAAGGTTATTCAATTATAAGCAATGGTGGATACGAAATAGCACCTACATTATTTGAGAAGGAAAATTTGAAAAAAAAAAGAATACTTAATGAAAATTTATCAAAAAAAATAAACCCCATTCTGAGAAAAATTGTGTCAACAAAAGAAGGAACTGCAGGCTTTGCAAATGTTAAAGGTTATGAAATAGGAGGAAAAACTGGTACCGCAGATCAACCTTCAAAGGGTGGCTATTCAAAAAAAAAAGTAAATACTTTTGCATCAATTTTTCCGACCTCAGACCCGAAATTTGTATTAGCTGTAATGTTGGATGAACCAAAAGCAAATAGAGAGTTTGTCTATCATTACAGAGACGATAGATATCCTTACAAAGGCAATTGGAGGAATACAGCAGGTTGGACTACTGTGTGGGTAACAGGTCAGATAATGGAAAAAATTGGGCCAATTTTAGCCACAAAATATTAAGAGCGTAAACCATGTTACTCAAAGATTACTTCCCAAATTTAAATAAAAAATATTATGATTTAAGTTTTAAAGGGATAGCTTTTAATTCTAAAAAAGTTAAAGAAGGATTTATTTTTTTTGCATTTAAAGGAAATAATACTGATGGAAACTTGTTTATAAATGAAGCGATTAAAAATGGATCAAAAATAATAATCACTGATAAATTAAACACGAATATTTGGAAAAATAATATTTTATTTTTAAAAGATAAAAACCCTAGAAATTTATTAGCTAAATTTAGTTCTAAAATATTTAGCAAAAAACCAAAAAATTTAATAGCTGTAACGGGGACAAATGGTAAATCATCTATAGCAAATTTTTATTTTCAAATTTTAACTTTTAATGGAATTAAAGCAGCTTCAATTGGAACATTAGGAGTCAAAGGTTTAAATATAAAAAAAAAATTTTCAAATACCACTTTTGATACTATTCAATTAAATAAAATTTTGGAGAAATTAAAAGAAAAAAAAATTGAAAATGTTATTTTGGAAGCATCGAGTCATGGATTATATCAAAATAGATTAGATGGACTAAAATTTGATGCTGGTATATTTACGAATTTAACAAGGGATCATTTAGATTATCACAAAACCTTTAAAAATTATTTTAATTCAAAATTAATATTATTTAAAAAATTATTGAAAAAAAAGTCTTATGCTATTTATGATGATGAATTAAAAATTTCATCAAATTTAAATAAAATTACTAAATATAATAAAATAAAAAGACTTACATTAGGAAATTCCAAATCAAGTTTTACAATAATCAATCATCAATTTTTAAAAGACGAACAGAAAATAACTTTCATATTTGATAAACGAAAATACTCTTTTTCAACTAAGTTAATTGGAAGTATTCAAATTAAAAATTTACTTATGGCAATCATGGCAGCTATGAAAAGTAAAATTTTATTAGAAAAAATTTTAAAAATTACACAAAAAATAAAGCCAGTAAATGGAAGATTAGAAAAGGTAGGAAACCTTCATAATAATGGAATTGTTATCCTTGATTATGCTCATACGCCAGATGCTTTAATGACCTGTATTAAAAACGTGAAGGAACAATTTAAATTACGAAAAATTAATTTAGTATTTGGATGTGGAGGTGAGAGAGATAAACCCAAAAGAAAGATTATGGGAAACATTGCGAATAGATATTGTGATAAAATATTTTTAACAGACGATAATCCAAGAAGTGAAGATCCAAATAAAATAAGAAGAGATGTCAAATCTGATATTGCAAAGAGCAAAGTAATAGAAATACCATCAAGAGAGAGTGCAATAAAGTCTGCAATTTTGGATATTAAGTCAAACGAGATAGTTATTGTCGCTGGAAAAGGTCATGAAGTCTATCAAGAATATGTATCTAAAAAGTTCTTTTCAGATAAAAAATGTATCGAAAAATATATTAGGATTAAAAATAAATCTTTAAATGAAAATTGGAAATCAAATATTGTTTCAGAGATAACTAAAAAGAAAATAGAAAAAAATATTATTATTAATGAAGCTTCAATAGATTCAAGAAAAACAAAAAAAAATAATATTTTCTTTGGCATTAAGGGAAAAAACTTTGATGGAAATAAATTTGTTAATCAAGCTTTTAAAAATGGAGCCTCTATTTCAATTAATGAAAATAAGAAAAAAATTAAATTAAAAAATGATTTATATGTAAAAAACTCATTAAAAACATTTTCAGAAGTTGCAAACATGGTAAGAGTATCATCTAATATTTCCTCTATAGCAATTACAGGATCATCAGGCAAAACTTCTTTAAAGGAGATGCTAGGGCAAATGATGAATAAAATATGCCAAACATCCTATTCAAAAAAATCTTTTAATAACAAGTATGGAGTTCCAATTTCTCTATTCAATATAAATTATAAAGATAAAATTGGTATCTTTGAAGTTGGGATGGATAAGCAGGGAGAAATAGATTTTTTAACCAAAATAATAATGCCCAATGTTGGAGTTATTACTAATATTTCATATGCACATATTAAAAACTTTAAAAATTTAAAAGGTATAGCTAATGCTAAATCAGAAATAATTGATAACATTGTTGAACATGGCTCAATTATATTAAATGCTGATGATAAATTTTTTAAATTTTTTAAATCTAAATCGATAAAAAGAAAATTACGAATAATTTCATTTGGAATAAAAAATAAATCAGATGTAAGTTTGATTAATATCAAAAAAGGAAAACTTAGTTCTGTTATTTATATAAAAAATAATGAAAAAATATTAAAATTTATTATAAAAAAAAATTTAGAAAATTATATTTATAATATTTTATCAACTTTAGCAGTAATCTCTCTTTACTTTGATTTAGAAAAATTAGATAAGTTTTTTTTTAATGACTATCAATTTCCAGTGGGAAGGGGAGATTTAAGTATAATTAAGTTACAAAAAAAAAAAATTTATCTAATCGATGAAAGTTATAATTCTAATCCTTTATCTCTTCAATTTGCCTTAAATAAATTAAATACCTTAAATACTAAATCTAAAAGAAAATTAATTTTATTGGGGGATATGCTTGAACTTGGTAAATATTCTAAAAAGCTTCACATAGAAGCTGCCAAGTATATAAATGACTCCAAAATTGATAAAGTTTATGTATATGGCAAGGACATTATTGAGACATTTAACAAAATTAAACCACAAAAAAGTGGAAAAATATTAAATTCAAAAAAAGATATCTTAAATTTTATGATAAATGATATTAAGAATGATGAATATTTAATGATTAAGGGTTCCAACTCCACAGGTTTAAATAAAATAAGTCAAACCTTAAAAGTAGGCAAAATAAATGCTTTTTAGTCTATTTTCTAACCTAGTTGAAATTTTTAGTTTTCTTAATGTTTTTAAATATTTAACTGTAAGAACTGGTCTATCAATGTTTACATCGATGATAGTAGTTTTTTTAGTTGGCGGACCACTTATAAATTATTTCTCTACACATCAAATTCATGACCCAATTAGAGAAGATGGGCCTAGTGAGCATATAGTTAGAAAAATTGGAACTCCGACCATGGGAGGTCTAATGATATTACTAGGCATTTTCTCAGGTGTCATTTTATGGGGTGATTTTTCGAACCCCTATAATTGGTTCTTACTTTATATAGTTGGATCTTTTGGGTTACTTGGAGCTTTTGATGACTATCAAAAAATAAAAAAAAATAATTCAAATGGTATAAGCTCAAAAACAAAGATTACAATTCAGATTATTTTAGCATTAGTTGGAATTTTTATACTCTATTTTTATAGCGGGTCAAATGAACTACACAATCTATATTTTCCATTTTTTAAAAACTTAATAATTAATTTAGGATGGTTTTTCATTCCATTTTATTTATTTGTTATTGTAGGATCATCTAATGCAGTTAACTTGACTGATGGACTAGATGGTTTAGCTACAGTGCCAGTAATATTAGTTGCTGCATGTTTTGCTTTTATTAGTTATGTAACAGGAAATATAGTATTTTCTGGATATTTACAAATTACATACATCGAAGGAGTGGGAGAAGCATCAATTTTTTGTGGGGCAATTATAGGATCTTGTTTAGGTTTTTTGTGGTTTAATGCTCCACCCGCCAAGATATTCATGGGTGATACAGGTTCATTGGCTTTAGGAGGATCCTTAGGGGCAGTAGGTATTATTACAAAACATGAAATCGTTCTAGCAATAACAGGTGGATTATTTGTGCTAGAAGCTGTTTCAGTGATTGCTCAAGTGATATCATTTAAACTTACTGGAAAAAGGATATTTAAAATGGCACCTATACACCATCATTTTGAAAAAAAAGGGTGGCCAGAGTCTACTGTAGTTATTAGATTTTGGATCATATCAATTATCTTAGCAATGATAGGTCTAGCAACATTAAAACTAAGATAATGAATGAAAAACAAATTTATTTTAAAAATAAAAAAATTTTAATTTATGGTTTTGGAAAGTCTGGTACTGCTTGTTTTAATTTTTTAAATAAAAATAATATCTGTACTATTTTTGATGATAATAAAAACAATGTTCCAGTAAAGTTTAAAAAAAAATTAATTAATATATACAAATTATCTTCTTTAAACTTTGATTTTATTGTTTTAAGTCCAGGGATAGATATTAAGAAATGTAAAATTTCTCGTTATTTGAAAAAAAATAGTTCTAAAATTATTACAGAACTTGATATATTTGCAATAAGCTATCCAAATATAAATAAAATCACAATTACTGGAACAAATGGTAAATCGACTACCTCGAAACTACTCTACGAGGTTCTTAAAAATAATAAAAAGGATGTAAGATTAACCGGTAATATTGGATATCCAATATTAATGGAGAAAAAAATTAAAAATAATACAATTTTTGTAATTGAAGCATCCTCTTATCAACTTGATTATAGCAAATACTATAGATCTAACTATTCAGTTATACTTAATTTGAGTCCAGATCATTTAGAAAGGCATGGGTCTTTCAAAGATTATGCTGAAGCAAAATTTAAAATTGTAAAATCACAAAGCAACAATGACTTTACTTTTATAGATACCGAAAATAAATTTCTAAATGAATTAGTTGAAAAAAATAAAATTAAATCAAAAATAATTAAAATTGATCATTTTGAAAACAAAAAATATTATAAACAAATAGATAATATTTATTTTAATAATTCTAGTAATGAAAAAAATCTTAGCTTCGTTTTTTGTATTGCCAAAGAATTAAAACTCAATTTAAAAACAGTTATATATACTGCAAATAAATTTAAAGGTTTGGATTATAGACAACAAATAATCTATAAATCGAAAAAATTATTAATTATAAACGATTCAAAATCTACTAGTTTTTCATCGACAGCTCCATTACTTGAAAGTTACGAAAATATATATTGGATATTGGGAGGACTTGCTAAAAAAGGAGATAGACTCAAACTAAAAAAAAAATACGTTTCAAATATTAGAGCTTACGCTTATGGAAAAGATAGAAATTTTTTGATTAATTCACTCCCAATTAATATGTCTTGCACTTCCTCTGCAACACTTAAAGGGATTATGAAAAATTTAGAAAATAACATTCAAAATGACAATACTAAAAAAGTAATTCTTTTTAGCCCATGTGCAGCTTCTTTTGATCAATTTAAAAACTTTGAGCAAAGGGGAGGTATTTTTAATAAGATTATAAAAGCTATGCTCAAAAAAATTCAAAAATGAATAAATATCTAGATACTTTCTATGATTGGTGGAAAAATATAGACAAGTTTTTATTATTTTTAATTTTAGGTTTATTTTTATTAGGGCTTTTCTTTTCGTTAGTCTCCACCTCTTTGATTGCATCAGACAAATTAAATACAAAATCATATTATTTTTTTTTTAAACATTCTGCTTATATAGCTTTAGCCATAGCTATTTTGATTACATTTTCCTTTATGAATCAAAAAATTTTAGCAAAATTTTCATTGATTTTATTCTTAATGGCATTTCTAAGTTTGTTGTTAGTTCCTTTTTTAGGGATTGAGGTAAAAGGTTCAAAAAGATGGCTAGATTTGTTTTTTTTGCCTAGATTTCAGCCTGTTGAGATTGTTAAACCATTTTTTATAGTAACATTATCTTTCATGCTAACTATGCAAAATAGAAGATTATATTTTAAATACTTCTTAAGTACTTTATTCACACTGCCAATATTAATGTTGCTTGTTTATCAACCTGATATTGGACAAACCCTTTTGATATCAATGGTTTGGTTAGCTTTAATATTTATCTCTGGCATTAATATTTTTGTTTTTTTCATATTCTTTCTCTTTATTGGTTCAACTGTAAGCTATTTAGTTTTATTTGTTTCAAAATTTGAATATATAAAAATTAGACTTTTCGCTTTTTTAGATTCAAGTTCAGGCAATAATTATCAAGCAGAAAAAGCAAGTGATGCAATTATAAATGGTGGTTTTTTTGGAAAAGGTATTGGAGAAGGTACTTTGAATTCAAGAGTCCCTGAAGCACATACAGATTATATAGTCTCAGTAATATCAGAAGAGTTTGGTGTAATAATAGTTATTGGAATATTGTTTTTATATCTGATCTTTTCTTACAGGGTAATCCAAAAAATTAATTTTATAAATGAAGATTTGTCAAAACTTATTTTAAGCGGGTGTATCTCTTTAATTTTGATACAAACTTTTATACATGTGGGCGTTAATATAAGAATACTGCCAACTACAGGAATGACTTTACCCTTTTTAAGTTATGGTGGGTCATCCATAGTCAGTACGGCATTTTTATCAGGATTAATTTTGAATTTAACAAAAAGAAAATTAGATTGAAATGATGAAAAAAATAATTATTACAACAGGTGGTTCAGGTGGGCATGTAATTCCATCATTAAGTATATATGATGCTTTAAAAGATGATTTTGAAGTACAAATTTCTACAGATTTAAGAGGATCAAAGTATATTAATAATGAAAACTATAATTATTCATTAATTGATGTACCAAATTTATTCTCAAACTTGTTATTACTTCCTTACAATCTAATTAAATTTTGTATTTCAACAATAAAATCTTATAAATACTTAAAATTAAATAATTTTAATATTCTAATTAGCACTGGCGGATATATGTCCTTGCCCTTATGTTTAGCTTCTACTTTGTTGAATATAAAAATTTATGTTTTTGAACCAAATTCTGTTCTAGGAAGAACAAATAAATTAATACTTAGTTTTGCTGAAAAAATTATTTGTTACGATAAAAATTTGAGAGGTATTTCCAAAAAATTCATAAATAAAATCTATTTAGTTAAACCATTACTTAGAAAAGAAATCTATAAATACCAAAAAAATAAAAAAACTACTATTGCAGAAAAAAAAAAAATTTTAATTATTGGAGGTAGCCAGGGAGCAAAGTTCTTCGATGAAACTATTACTCAAATTATGATAAAACTTTCAAAAATAAAGAAAATCCATGTTTTACAGCAAGTTATTGATCTTAATTCAAAAGAAAATATTAAAGAAACTTATCAAAAAAATCTTATAGAGCATAAATTATTTGACTTTGATGATAAATTATTAATTAAAGCCGTTGATTATGATGTGGCTATTACGCGATCTGGCGCGTCAACAATTGCAGAATTAGGTTACTTAAATATTCCATTTGTGGCAATTCCATTTCCATATGCTAAAGATAATCATCAATATTATAATGCAGAATTTTATGAAAAAAATAAATGTTGTTGGCTAATGATGCAGAAAGATGTTGATGAAAATAGCTTTAAAGATTTAATGATAAAAATATTTGAAGATCAAAATGAATATTTTTCAAAAAAAAACAATCTAATTCTACTTAATAAAGAAAATACATGGGAAAAAAATAAATCTAAACTAATCGAGCTTTTTAATGAAAATTGATTTAGGAAAAAACGAACTTATTCATTTTGTTGGTATTGGAGGAATAGGTATGAGTGGCCTGGCATTGATTATGAATGGATTAGGTTACAAAGTGCAAGGTAGTGATATAGTCAATAATAAAAACATTGAGAGATTAAATAAAAAAAAAATAAGAATATTTTTAAATCATAAAAAAGAGAATATAAAAAAAACTACTGTTATGGTGATTTCCTCAGCAATTAAAAAAAATAACCCAGAATTAGTTGAGGGTATCAAAAAAAATTTACCAGTTTACACCAGAGGAGATATGTTAGGTCATATAGTATCTTTCATGAGGAGTATTGTCATTACTGGTTCGCATGGGAAAACAACTACAACATCATTAATATCTAGTATTTTTACATCAGGTAATTTAGATCCAACTATAATCAATGGTGGTGTTTTAAATTCATTTGGTAATTCAGCAAAATTAGGTAAAAGTAACTGGTGTATTACTGAATCAGATGAGTCCGACGGAAGTTTTTTAAAAATCCCTTTTACATATTCTATAGCTACTAATTTGGATTCTGAACACTTGGATTTTTATAAAAATATAAATAACCTTAAAAAAAGTTTTAAAAAATTTATAGAAAAAATACCATCTGTAGGTAAGGGGTTTGTATGTAATGATGATCAAAATCTTAAAAAAGTTTTTAAAAAATCAATAAACAAAAATTTTTATACATATGGTAAGAATAAAAATTCAAATTTCCAAATAATAAATATAAATCAAAAACTTAACTATTCTAGTTTCGATATTAAAATTAATATACCAAGTAAAAAAAAAATAATTAAAGAAATCAAGCTGCCAATGATTGGAATTCATAATATTCAAAATGCAACTGCTGCAGCTTCCTTAGCTTTTACAATTGGATTGCCTGAAAAATATATTAAACTTGGACTTTGCAATTTTAAAGGAGTTCAGAGAAGGTTTTCTCATTTATTCAATCATAAAAAGGTAAGTTTCTATGATGATTATGCTCATCATCCAACAGAAATAAGTTCAGTATTAAGTGGTGTTAAAAATGTACATAAAAATAAAGAAATTGTTTGTGTTTTTCAACCTCACAGAATTTCAAGAGTAATTAACTTGAAAAAAGAATTTTCAAAATGTTTTAAAATGGCAGATACAGTTTTACTGTGTCCCATTTACACAGCAAATGAAAAACTAAAACTAAATTTTACATATGATTCCTTTGCAAATTTAATAATAAAAAATTCTAATGTTAAGCTAATACAGGTTGACAATGAATTGCAATTAAGAAGGTTTATAAGGCAGAATGCATTTGGTAAAAAAATTTATATAGGTATGGGTGCAGGATCAATATCAAATTGGATGAAAAATTTGAAAAATATTTTTTAATGAAAATTGAGGATATAAAAAAATCAGTAAAATTAATAGATGGAGATATTTTTTTTGATCAGAGTATTAAAAATTTTAATTGGTTTAATATCGGGGGAAAAACTAAAATTTTTTTTAAACCAAACTCTCTAAAGGGTTTAATAGAATATTTAAAACTTTATTCTTCAAGAAGTAAAATATTTATTTTAGGGAATGGATCAAATGTATTATTTGATGACGAAACTTACAAAGGTACAGTAATAAAGTTAGGCAAAAGTTTCTCAAATATTACTTTGCTAGATAATGAAACAATCATTGCTGGAACTGCGGCTTCACAAAAAAAAGTTTCAGAATTTGCAAAGGATAATAATATTTCTGGATTAGAGTTTATGTCATGTATCCCAGGTTCAATAGGAGGTGGTATTAGAATGAACTCTGGTTGTTTTAAAAAAGAATTTAAAGACATTCTTATTTCTATTCAATTAGTTGATTTTAAAGGTTTAGTAAGAAGTATTCCTGCAAATAAAATTAACTTTAACTATAGGTCGATACAATTACCTAAAGATTTAATATTTTTAAGTGCCACTTTTAAAGGAAAAGAAAAAAATTGCGATGAAATAAATAATTATATGAATGAACTAAATATAATTAAAAATATGGCTCAACCAACTAAAATTAAAACTAGTGGTAGTACTTTTAAAAATCCTATTAATCAAACAGATAAAAAAGTTTGGGAATTAATTAGATCAAGTGTTCCTCATGAAATAAGTTATGGTGATGCAGCTATATCTAAGAAACATGCTAATTTTTTTGTAAATAAAAAAAATGCAAAAGCTGCAGATATGAAATCTTTAATTAATTTTGTTAAAAAGAAAGTTAAAGACCAAACAGGTATAAAATTAGAATTAGAAATTGTGCTAGTTGAATAATGAATAAAATTTTAATTTTGGCTGGAGGGTATTCCAATGAAAGGGAGATAAGTTTAATTACAGCTGCAAGTGTTACCAAAGAGTTAAAAAAGAATAATAAATACAAACTTTTAACAATAGAACCCGATGGACATTTCGTTAAAAAATTAAGAAAATTTAAGCCAAAATTAGTGCTAAATTTATTACATGGAAGATATGGTGAAGATGGTTATATACAATCTATTCTCGAGTCTGAGAAAGTAAAATATACTCACTCTGGAGTTTTATCATCATCTTTAGCAATTGATAAAGAAATATCAAAGAAAATATTTATAAAGAATAAAATTCTAACACCACCATATTTCAAATTTATTTTTAAAAAAAATCTAAATTATAAAAATATAATTAAAAAAATCGATAAAAAATTTAAATTCCCTGTAGTTCTAAAGCCTATTAATGAAGGTTCTAGTGTAGGAGTATATATAACAAACAAAAAAAACTTTCATAATAATTTGATGAAGCTACAAAAATTTAAAGAAATTTTAATAGAAAAATATATTCCTGGAAGAGAAATCCAAGCTGCTATTTTAGGAAATAAAAAATTAGGTATAATAGAGCTCAAACCCAAAAGAAGGTTTTATGATTATAAAGCTAAGTACAGTATTAGTGCAAAAACAGAGCATATAATTCCAGTAGATATAACTTATAAAAACTTCAATAAAATTAATTCGATAGCTTTAAAAGCACATAAGCTTTTAAAATGCAGGGGTGTGTCAAGATCAGATTTTAGATTTTTTAACAATAAATTTCATTTATTAGAACTAAATACGCAACCAGGAATGACCTCTTTGTCTTTAGTTCCAGAAATTGCAAGTCATAATAATATCAGTTTTATACAACTTATAGAAGAAATAATAAAAGATGCCTCAATCAATAAGTAAATATAAATTATACATTTATTTATTTTTTTTTATTTTTTTAAGTTCAATATTTAATTTTCAAATTTTAGAAAATTATTACGCTAAATTTAGTTTAAAGAATATTAATATTACTGGATTACCTTATAATGAAAAAAAAATAATTAAAATAAAACTAAATAATCTTAAAAATGTAAATATCTTCGAATTAAAAAAAGATAAAGTTTTAGAAATATTATCTAATTTTAATTTTTTAGAAAACATTTATGTAAATAAAGTTATCCCTTCAACGATTAATGTAAATCTTTCAAAAACAACTATACTTGGAGAAACTATAATAAATGGAAAAAAATTTTACATAGGTGAAAATGGAAATTTTATAAATTCAAATTTTCTTTCAGATCAAAATAATTTAGCTTCGGTATATGGAGATTTTCAAATTTATGAATATTTAAATTTGATAAAAATACTTAAAAATAGCTCTATTAATACAGAAAACATTAAGGCATATTATTATTACAAAAATAAAAGATGGGATTTATTATTCTCCAACAATCTTACACTAATGTTGCCTTCTAAAAGTGAGGAAGAGTATATTAAAATCTATAAAAAATTATTAGATAATAACCATTTGATAAATATAAAAATTGTTGATCTTAGGGTATCTAATCAAATCATATTAACAAATAATAATGAGTAATTTTGAAACAATAATTGATTTTGGCTCCAAAAATTTAAAATTAGGTATATTTAATACAGAGTCAAAAAATATTTATTCTTCTGAAAGAATGATTATTGATAGTGCAGAAAAATCTTTAAATAAAATTATAAAAGATGCAGAAAAATTTTTATCGAAACATATAGACAATGTTGTTGTTTTATATGATTCTCCAAAATTTTATGCTTTAGACATATCTATTAAAAAAGAATTCGATAATGCAATATCAATTAAAAAGGTTTACGATAAGCTAATTGAAGAAGCCCATTTTTTTATTTCACAAAATAATTTTAAAGACCAAATAATTCATTCGTCAATAAACAGTATTATTACCGATAAAAATAAATCTTTAACTAAGATTGACGAGGATATTAAAATAAAATCTTTAATATTAGAAATAAAATTTATTTGTCTAAATAAAATTCTTATAGATGATGTTTCAAGTATATTTAAAAAAAATAATTTGAAAATATTAAATTTATATTGTTCAAGCTATGTAAAATCCATTTATTATAAAAATGAATTTGATAATAAAGATAATATTATTTTTTTGGATGTTGGTTATGAAAGGACAAGTGGATTAGTCTTTAATAACTATAAATTTGAGTATTTTAAATCAATTCCTTTGGGTGGTAACAATATCACTAGAGATATTTCTAAAGTTTTAAAACTTAATTTAGATTATTCAGAAGATTTAAAAATAAAATTTAATAAAGAAGAAAATGATAAATTTTTTAACAAAACTGACTCTAATCTAATCAACCCATACAGTGAAATTTTTGAAAAAAATATTTCAATAGATTTATTAAAACAAATCATCGAGGCAAGATTAGATGAAATTATAGAATTAGTTCTACTCCAATGTAATTATGTTAAAACATTAAATGCATCACTTAAACTAAAATTAATTATTATTGGTGGTGGTTCTCCACTATTCTACAATAACTATAAATTAAGCATTATGAAATTAGTTTCAGATCTAAAAGTCTTTAATGAAAATAATTCGAATTCTTGTCAGGCAGGTTTTAATTATCATCAAAGTGATGAAAGTTTTCTAACAAAAACCAAAAAAAAAGTTAAAAAATCTGGGTTTTTTGAGACTTTTTTTAATATATTCTCAAAATAATTGTATTTTCTCGTAACATTACTTGAATACTAAATTGCTTACTATTTTTATATATTTTAACGATGTCAATACTAACTCAATCAACAGTAGCTAAAAAGGTGTCTTTTTTTGGCATTGGAGTTCACACTGGTAACAAAGTTAATATTAGCATTTTACCATCATCTCCAAACACAGGAATAGTTTTTAAAAGAATAGATTTAAAATATAACAATATTGTAGTTCCAAATTTCGAAAATGTTAGTGAAGCAACATTATGCACCACAATATCAAATGATTTTGGTGTAAAAGTTTCAACAATAGAGCATCTTATGGCAGCTTTTTTAGGTTTAGGTATAGATAATGCAATTGTGGAAATTGATTCACAAGAAATACCAATACTTGATGGCTCAGCAAAAGATTTTGTAAAAATACTTAGAGAAATAGGACTTCAAAATAGCGATGTTCCAATTAAATTAATTAAGATTAATAATAATGTTAGCATAGAAGAGGAAAATAAGTTTATCTCAATAGAGAAGTCAAATACTACTTTAGAGATTGAATTTGAAATAAACTATCAAAATCATCTTATTAAAAACCAAAAAAATAAAATAAATGTATTCGAGGACAAACTTGAAGAAGTATTTAATTCTAGAACATTCTGTTTGTATGAAGATATTGAAAAATTAAAGAAATTAGGTTTAGGAAAAGGTGGATCCTTAGAGAATGCAATTGTTGTAAAAGGGGACAAAATATTAAATAAAGAGGGCTTAAGAAATAAAAATGAATTTGTAAATCATAAAATTCTTGATTGCATAGGAGACCTTTATCTTGTTGGATATAGATTGATCGGATCACTTAAGTGTAGACATGGTGGTCATAATTTAACGAATAAACTTCTTAGAAAAATTTTTAGTGATAATAGAAACTACTCTTTAATTGAAATTAAAGGAAAAAATTTACCCCACTCCTTAATAAATAATCGTCATAATTTAAAATCTATTGCATAAAAATTAGAATTTTATAAATTTTCTGATAAAGTTCTCAAATGAAATGTATTAATTTTTTAATATGCTTTTCCATAATAATTTTTTCAATCTCCTGTGCTGAAAAAAAAACAAAAATCTCAGTAGTAAAAGAAAATAATCTAGAAATGCAAATGATAGAGGCTTATAACGAAGGTCTTGAAGAGCTCAATAAAGGAGATATTTTTTTTGCTGCTAAAAAATTTAATGAGGTTGAGCTTATATACCCTCAATCTGTATGGGCACCAAGATCAAACCTTATGGCTGCATATGCATATTACTCTCAGCTATATTTTAATGATGCAATTTACGAATTAGAGAGATTTTTAAGTAAATATAGCAATCACCCAGATACTGATTATGCATATTATTTATTAGCTATTTGTCATTATAACCAGATACAAAATGAAAAAAAAGATTTAGGAGAAATAATTAAAGCAAGACAGTATTTAACTTTGTTAGTCAAAGAATATCCTGATACTGAATTTGCTGAAGATGCAAAATTCAAATTAGAATTAATTCATGAAATTCTTGCTTCAAAAGAATTGTACTTAGCTAACTATTATTTAGACAGAGAAAAATGGATACCTGCAATCAATAGATATAAAAAAATTGTAAATGAATATGATACAACTATCTTTATAGAGGAAGCTTTATACAGACTTGTAGAGTTAAATTATAAATTAGGTCTTGAAGAAGAGGCGATGAAATATTCAGTTTTACTCGGATACAACTATCAATCAAGCGATTGGTATGACCTTTCTTATAAAATTTTAAATAAAAAAAATCAAAAAACTTTGATTGATAAAGACGTTGAAAATCAAAAATCTTTACTTAAAAAATTTAAAGATTTATTAAAATAATAATATAAAATGAAAGAAAGTGAGATAAAAAAAGATTATATAAAAAAAATAAATGAATTAAAAAAACATAATAAATTATATTTTGAAAATAGTTCACCTGAAATATCAGATAAAGATTACGATATTATAAAAATAGAAATCCAGAATTTGGAAAGAAAATTTCCATATCTTAAAAGTGATTTTTCTCCATCAAGCTCGTTAGGATTTGCTCCCTCAAAAAATTTTCAAAAATCAAGCCATAGAGTTAAAATGTTGTCATTATCAAATGCTTTTGATATTGAAGATTTAAAAAACTTTGAAAAAAAAATATTTAACTATTTAAATAAAAAAGTTAAATTTGAGTATAGCGTTGAACCTAAAATAGATGGAATTTCAGCCTCATTAACTTATAAAGACGGATTTCTAGTTTTAGGAACTTCTAGAGGTGATGGTTCTACGGGGGAAGTAATTACTGAAAATTTAAAAACTATTAAAGATATACCACAAAAAATATCAAGTAAAGATTTCCCAAAAGATATTGACATAAGGGGAGAAGTTTTTATAAAAAAAAATGATTTTAATAAATTAAAAAATGCTTTTGCAAATCCTAGAAATGCGGCCTCTGGTTCTCTAAGACAAAAAAATCCTGAACAAACAAAAAAAATACCATTAAACTTTGTAGCCTATACCTATGGCTTTTTTGAAAGTAAAAAAATAAAGAAACAATCGGATTTTTTGAGCTCATTACAAAAATGGGGATTTAAAATTAATAAACACAACAAAGTTTTAAAAACTATTTATGATTTAGTGAATTTCCATAGAAAATTTGAAAGAGATAGATTTGAACTAGAATATGATGTAGATGGTCTAGTTTATAAAATAAATAGTTTAGAACTCCAAAAAAGGTTAGGTTTTACTGCGAATTCTCCAAGGTGGGCTATAGCTCATAAATTTTCTGCAGACAGTGCATATTCTCAAATAAAAGACATAAATATTCAAGTTGGAAGAACTGGAGCATTAACTCCAGTAGCAAGAATTAAGCCAGTAAATATTGGGGGTGTAGTAGTTTCCAATGCAACACTTCATAATGAAGATGAAATAATTAGAAAAGATATAAGACTTGGCGATACTATAAAAATTGAGAGAGCGGGCGATGTAATCCCTCATGTTGTTTTAGTTGATTTAAAAAAAAGAGGAAGAAATTCAAAAAAATTTATTTTTCCTAATAATTGTCCTTCTTGTGGTTCAGAAACAATAAAAGAATTTAATAAAACAACAAAAAAACATGATGCTGTAAGAAGATGTACAAATGAAGGTTATGATTGTGAAAAAATTGCAATTGAAAAAATTAAACACTTTATTTCTAAAGATGCAATGAATATTGATGGACTTGGAAAAAAAGTTGTAGAAAATTTTTGGGATCTAAAATTAATTAGATTTCCGCAAGATATATATAATTTAGATTATAATAAAATATCAAATCTAGAAGGCTGGGGAGATCTATCAGTTTCAAACTTAAAATATTCTGTAGATCAATCAAAAAAAGTTTCTTTAGACAAATTTTTGTATGCTATCGGGATAAGACATATTGGAATTGAAAATGCAAAACTTTTGGCAGAACATGTAAAGTCGATAAAAAATTTTATAATTTTAGTAAATAAAAATAAATTAAATGAATTTTTAAATATAGATGGAATAGGAGAAACTCAAATAAATTCATTAAAAAAGTTTTTTGAAAATAAATCTAACTATAAAATAGTTGAAAAGTTGTCATCTCTCTTAAATATTTCTGATATTAAATTAAATAAAGAAGGTAAACTATTATATAATACATTTATGTTTACAGGAAAATTATCAAATATGAGTAGAGCTGAGGCAAAATCATTAATCGAAGAGAATTCAGGTTCTGTTGTAAGCTCAGTTAATAAAAAATTAAAATATTTAATAATAGGTGAAAAACCAACAAACCGAAAAGTTCAAGAAGCTAAAGAATTGGGAATAAAAATACTATCTCAAAAAGAATGGCTTAAATTACTAAATTAGCTTAGATAACCATTTTTTTTCAGTTTTATTTAAAAATGGTGAAATATTATTGTACACATCAAAGTGATATTTAAATAAATAATTCTTTTCCTTTATATTAAGCATTTTAAAGTTAATTAGGTCAGTATCTATAGGTGCCATTGTTAGGTTTTCAAATAAAAGCTTAGACTTAACTTTTTTAATAAAAACTAAATTTTCAATTCTAATTCCAAATTCTTTTTTTTTATAAAAACCGGGTTCATTACTTAAAATCATTCCTTCTTTTAGTTTTACATAATTATTTTTTGATATTCCTTGTGGTCCTTCATGAACATTAAGAAATGCCCCAACTCCATGACCAGTTCCATGACGATAATCAAGACCAACAGAATTGAGGCTCTTTCTAGCAATCTTATCAATATTATGGCCATTTTTCTCTTTATTTATATTTGTTAAGGCAACTGCAATATGACCTTTCAAAACCCTAGTAAATATATCTTTAACTTTATTTGAGATCTTAGAAAAACATACTGTCCTTGTTACATCTGTTGTTCCCCACTTATACTGACCACCAGAATCAAGTAGCAGTAAATCATTCTTCCTTAATTTTCTGTTTGAAAAATTATCGGATCTATAATGAATAATTGCTCCATTTGGTCCAGATCCAGCAATTGTATCAAAGCTTGGGTACAAGTAGTTTTTTCTACTTTTTCTAAAACTCTCTAATTTTCTTTCAATTGTTTTCTCTGTAAGATTATTTATTTTAAAATTTTTAATCCAATATAAGAATTTTGTTAAAGCAACGCCATCCTCAATATGTGCATTAACCATATTTTTAATTTCAATTTTATTTTTTATTGATTTTAAATTATAAATTGGGTCTTCTTGGTTGATTATCTTGAATTTACTGCTAATTAATCTTTCTTCAAAAATTGAACAAGTCGTACCATCAATGCAAAAATTCCCATTTTTCAATCTGACCAAACAATTTAAAATTTTTTTTTCTTCTAAAAAATATATGTTCAATTTTTTGAGACTTAATTTTATTTTTTTAATTTTATTTTGATTTGAAAAAAAATAGATTTTTCTATCTTTTGTAATGATCATTTTACAATTAGCAACAGGAGAATTTGGAAGATCTCTACCCCTGATATTAAGAAGCCAACAAATATTTTCACCTGAACTAATAAATGTATAATCAATTTTCTTTTTTTTCATAATTAGAATTAATCGATCAATTTTTCTATTTTCATTTTCACCTGCTACAACAGGATCCAAGCTAAAAAATGGATAATCATTTTCAGTCTTATTTTTATTTTTAAACTTAATATTTATAGGAACTAAGTTGTAATTTTCTCCAAAATATTTTCTTAGAGTTGACCAAGTAAAAAGATCTGGATCATATCCAATTTTAATTTGCTTCTTTAAAATATCTTTAGGCCACACATATGGAATTTCGCAAATTTTAAATTTTTTACCTGATTCTTTTTCTGCTTGAATAGTGTATCTACCATCAACAAATAAATATTTTTTATTTTTCAAAAAAATTGCAAAGCCTGCAGACCCTGAGAATTTTGTAATCGATTTTAGATTATTTAATTTAGAATATTCAGTAAAATAATTATCATTTTTTGGTAAGATATATCCATCTAAATTATTTGAAAAAATAATATTATTTATTTCAGCACTCATTTTAATTTTTTTTGATATCTTATCCAACCAGGACTCCTAATTTCGCTATCACTATCAAAATCTATATCTTGGTTAAATTCAAAATCTTCTTCTTTTTCATCAACAAAATTATTATTTTTTTTAATATATTCATCTGGTAGCTCATCCACAAACCTTGATGCCATACTGTCTATCCAGTCTCCTTGATAAAATCTATTCATAGAAAATGATATTTTAGCAAGCTTTTTTGCCCTAGTAATAGCAACATAAGCTAATCTTCTTTCTTCTTCTAGTCCACTTTCGCCTTTTTCCTCAATACTTTTCTGATGTGGAAATAAACCTTCTTCCCAACCAGGTAAGAATACGACATCAAATTCTAACCCTTTAGATGCGTGTATCGTCATTAAATTAACTTTTTCACTCTGCCAATCCTGGTCCAAGGAGGTTGCAAGAGCGACATGTTCTAAAAAACTCTCTAAATTATCAAATTCTTTCATTGCATTTAATAATTCTTTTATATTTTCCAATCTATTTTCATTTTCTAAATCTTTTTTATTTTTAAGCATTTCACTATATCCAGACTCATCAAGAATTGTTTGTAATAGCTTGTTGTGATTTATTTTACTTCTTAAATCATTTCTCCATTTAGCTAAAAGATTTAGGAGAGAATTTAAACCTAATTTTGTTTTGGGTTTGATTTTGTTTTGTTCAATTAAATGTTTTGAGGCAACTTCTAATGAGCATTTATTTAATTTTGCAAAATTATTAATAGCCTTTACAGTAGTATCCCCAATAGATCTTTTTGGAACATTTAAAATTCTCTCAAAGGCTAAGTCATCCTGAGGTTGAAAAACTGTTTTTAAATATGCAACACAATCCTTAACTTCAGCTCTTTCATAAAATTTAATACCACCAATAATTCTATATGGAATACCAATTTTTAAAAATCTTTCTTCAAATTCTCTAGTTTGAAAAATAGCTCTTACTAGAATTGCAACTTCATTAAATGAAAATTTATTTTTAAAATCTTCAATATTAAAACCAATTTCAGTTGCCTCATCTTTCACATTTCTAAAACAGTTTAAAGTCACAAGTTCACCATCTTCTTGATCTGTAAAAAGTTTTTTTCCAACCCTATTTTGATTATTTTCAATAATATTTGATGCTACATTTAAAATATTTTGAGTAGATCTATAATTTTTTTCTAATCTTATTATTTTTGTATTTTCATAAACATTTTCAAATTGTAGAAAATTTTTAATTTCTGCTCCCCTCCAACTATATATTGACTGATCATCATCTCCCACACAGCAAATATTTTGATTATGTTTTGCAAGATATTTAAGCCATTCGCTTTGGATAAAGTTTGTATCCTGATATTCATCAACTAAAATATACTTAAACTTTTTTGAATACATTTTTGATATATCACTATGTTTTTCAAAAATTTTAACTGTATGAAGTATTAAGTCACTGAAATCAGCAGCATTTAAATCTATTAATTTTTGTTGATAAATTTTATAAATTCCAAGAAAACTTTTTTCTAATATGTCTTTACGTTTGAGCACAACTTCTTCAGGGTAAAACCCTTTATTCTTCCATTTATCAATGACTGCTAAGATATATTTTGGGGATATTTTTTTTGTATCTATATTTTCAGATTTACAAATATTTTTTATCAATCTTACCTGGTCATCTTGATCAATAATAGAAAAATTAGATTTTAATCCAGCTGCTTCTGCATGTTTTCTTAATATTTTCGCACTAATTGAATGAAAAGTCCCTAACCATGGAAGACCAGTTGCCTCTTTTCTTAAGAATTTAGAAACTCTTAATTGCATTTCTTTTGCAGCTTTGTTTGTAAATGTTACTGCTAAGACCTGATTGGGAAATGCCTTATGTTTTTTGACAATATGGGCAATTCTAGCTGTAAGAACTCTGGTTTTTCCTGAGCCTGCTCCTGCAACGATCAAAAGAGGTCCGTTTAAATGCAGAACAGCTTCCTCCTGTCTTTCATTAAGGTTTGTTAAATAATCCAAATTCATCGTTTATTTTTTTTCATTTTAAGCGATATTGGTTTAATGATAGAAAAATTGAAAGTAACTATATTTACTAAATTCATTTTTTTATTAGTTACATTGTGTTTTTTATTTGGCATTTATTTATCAATACCAGTTTTATTTAATTATAAAAGTATAGAAAACATCATTGAAAGTAAGTTTTCTTCTGATTTTAATATTAACTTAAATATAAATGGTGACATAAAGTATCAATTACTTCCAAAGCCCCATTTATTAATTAGTGATTCATCATTATCAATAGATGAAAACAATAATGAAAGTACTTCATTTGATATAAAAAACTTAAAAGTTTTTATTAGCTCTAATAGCTTATATCCAAAATCTAAAATTAATTTTGAAAAATTTGAAATAATAAATACAAATTTTTTAATAAAAAAAAAAGAATATAATATTTTAAGAAAATATTTTCATAATAGTGAAAGTAAACCACTATATATTAAAAAAAGTAAAGTATTTATAATAGATGAAAATGATGAGACTTTAATTATATCCCCAATAGAAAAAATTAATTTTACTACATCTCGAAAAGATGATTTTAAAAAATTAAATATTAAAGGCAATTTATTTGACTTAAATTTTAAATCATTTTGGAAAAAAAAATATAATTCTCAAATGAATTCACAAATAGAAATAGATTTTAAAGAACCAAATATTTTGATAAAAAATCAATTAAACTATGACGATAATTCTAGTTTTGAAGGTATAACTTCGCTTAATTTTCTAAATCAGAATATTGAAATAGGATATCAATTAAAAAATAATATTATTTCCTTAAAATCTCTACAAAATAATAATGACATAAAAATTGATACAACAATTGAGTTATCTCCTTTTTATCTCAATTCGAATATTATTTTGAATAAGCAAAATATAAATTTTTTGGTAGATGAATTAATATTTTATATATTAAACTTAAAACCTGATTTATTAGGTAATGTAAATGGAGATATCAAATTCATTTTAAATAATATCGAGCACGAACTTTTAAGAAGCGGTAAAATAAGTTTAAATATAAGCCAAAAAACTACTAATTTAAGTGAAGTTTTTTTCAATATTGGTGAAATTGGCCAAATTGAAACTAAAATAAAATACAAAGAAGAAAGTGGTGATATAATATTTCATTCATCAAATTTATTAAAAATAAAAAATAAAAAAGAGTTTGCTAAAAAATTTCAAGTAAAGTTAGACAAAGTGAAGGATATAAATGTGATGTATTTTAAAATTGAGAAAAATATTAGATCCGGAATAATATCAATATTTGATATAAAAATTAATCAAACAGCATATAAAGATAAAAAAAGTGATAAGACTAGATATAACATTAGGAATTCTCAAGAGCTTAAATCTTTAGTTAAAAATATTATAAATAGTTAATCTGGTTTTATCATTTTGTTAGGATCAACAATTTTATTGTACTCTTTCTCATTTATTAACCCTGTTTTCAGTGCTTCAGCTTTTAAAGTAGTTTTATTTTTTAATGCATTTTTAGCAATCTTTGCAGCATTATCGTAGCCAATCTTTGGAGATAAGGCAGTTACTAACATCAAAGAGTTATCTACTAAATGTTTAATTCTATTTTTATCAGCTTTTAGTCCTGAGATGCAATATTTTGCGAAACTTCTTGTGCTATCTGAAAGAATTTGAATTGATTGAAGTACATTATGGATTATTAAAGGTTTAAATACGTTGAGTTCAAAATGACCATGTGATCCAGCCATTGTTATTCCATTGTGGTTGCCAATTACTTTAACACAAACCATTGTTACTGCCTCACATTGAGTTGGATTTACTTTACCAGGCATAATTGATGATCCAGGTTCATTCTCTGGCAATATCAACTCTCCATATCCAGCTCTTGGCCCTGAACCTAAAAATCTAATATCATTTGCTATTTTCATTAAACATACTGCAGTTGTATTTAAGGTACCTGAATAATTTACTATTGCATCATGAGCAGCAAGTGCAGCAAACTTATTTTTAGCTGGCTTAAAAGGTAACTTGGTGATTTTTTTTATTTCATTTACTATTCTCTTATCAAAATTTTTTTTAGTATTTATACCAGTGCCAACAGCAGTGCCGCCTTGTGCTAAATAATAAATTTCATTAAGTGAAAATTCTATTCTTTTAATACTTTCTTCCAATTGTGATTGGTAACCTGAAAATTCTTGACCCAATGATAAAGGAGTTGCATCTTGTAGGTGTGTTCTTCCAATTTTTACTATTTTATTAAATTCTTTTACTTTTTTTTTCAATTCTTTATTTAATAATACTAAACTTGGTAGTAGTTTTTCTCTAGTTTCCATTGCTATCGCAATATGCATTGCTGTAGGAAAAACATCATTAGTAGACTGAGATTTATTAACATGATCGTTTGGGTGCACAGGTTTTTTTGTACCTTTTTTACATTTAAGTATTTCAATTGCTCTATTAGAAATAACTTCATTAACATTCATATTTGTTTGTGTCCCAGATCCAGTTTGCCAGACCTTAAGAGGAAAGTGATTGTCTAATTTTCCTGTAATTACCTCATTAGAAGCTCGTACAATTGATTTATAAACTTTTGAACTAATATCTTTATTTTTATAGTTTATAATAGCAGCTGCTTTTTTTATAATAGCTATGGATTTTATTAACTTAGGTCTAACTAACACATCTCCTATATCAAAGTATTTTTTTGATCTTTGAGTTGATGCTCCCCAATACTTATCCACAGGTACGTTTATAGAACCTATGCTGTCATATTCTTTTCTGAATTTCATATTTTAGTTTTGAGAGTATATTTAGACACTTATACATTAAAAATTAATAAAATCATATAGGAGTAAAATGACAAATTTTGAAAAAGTTGGCATCTTCATGAAAACTTTTAATCAGGATGTTAAAGATTCATCAAGTTTAAGCACAGATAAAATTAATTCATTAAGAATTTCATTAATTAATGAAGAGTTAGAGGAACTGAAACAGGCAATATCAGAAAAAAATTTGACAGAAATTGCAGATGCATTAACAGACATTTTGTATGTCACTTACGGTGCAGGACACGCTTTTGGTATTAATTTAGATAAATGTTTTGAAGAAGTTCAAAAATCTAATATGAGCAAATTAGGAAAAGACGGAAAACCAATTTTCAACCACTCAGGAAAAGTCATGAAAGGACCAAACTATTTCAAGCCAGATTTGTCAAAATTTATAATATAATCTAAAACCAATCTGGTCTTAACACTTTAATTTTTGCATCTCCACATCTAAGGTCTGCATCAAAATTAAAATTCTTATTTTCTAGTTTTAGTAAACCAAATGGATTTTTGTTATTGATTAGTAATTTTCCAACATTTTTATTTTCAGAGGTAATTTCTTCACTATTTATCTCACCATCTAATATTTTAATTGCAAATAATCTTTTATTAAGTTTATCTTTAAGTTTTATTCTTGCAGTATTCTCTTGTCCTATATAACATCCTTTCTTAAAATCAATTCCGTTAAGCTCTTCAAAATTGCATTCAATCCCAAATATTTTATCTTGCAGATTATTTGTATCAATTTGAGCAATTCCTAATTTATGACTATAATTGTAATATTCATTTAAATTAGACACTTCTAATCCTAATTTTTTGATAGAAAGATATAATTTTTCTAAATTAATCACTAGTCTAGCTCCTAATTTATCAGATCTAGGATCTAAAAGAATAGGATCTTCTCTAAATTTTAGTGTAAAACCTACCTCATCTTTAGAATTTTCTAATTCTAGAAATTTTTCCTTTGTTAAAGTAGCAACAACAAACTCATTGCTTAGATTTAAGATATCTACTTTTGATCTCAGCTTATATAAAATTAACTGTTTATATAAATTTTCAATAATTTTTTTTTCACAATCTAAAAAATATCCTGATTTGTGTTTAATAATTATAAAATCATAAAGATATTTGCCCTGCGGGGTTAAAAGAGCTGAAAAACAACTTCTATTCTTTGATACATTTTCAATATTATTTGTGATTATATTTTGCAAAAATTCTTTTGCATCGTCTCCATTAATATAAAGAAGGCCTCTGTCTTCTAATATGTAAACACTATTTCTATTCATATTGTAATATTATAACAAATAATATAAGTATTTTTCCAATAAATGTTAGACCTAATAATTAAAAATGGAAAGTGCTATATTGATAAAGATCTTAAAGATGTAGATATAGGTATTCATAATAGCAAGATTGTAAAAATTGGAAAGTTAGATGAAAATGCAAGTAAATCAATTGATGCAAGCGGACTCTTTGTTCTTCCTGGATGCATTGATACTCAAACACATTTTAGGGAACCGGGCTCAACAGATACTGAGGATTTAGCTTCAGGAAGCAGAGCAGCAATAGTTGGAGGTATTACCTCAGTGTTTGAAATGCCAAACACTAATCCTGCGACAACAAACAAAGCAGAATTTCAAAGAAAAATTGATTTAGCAAAAAATAGAATGTTTTGTAATCATGCATTTTATTTTGGAGCTACTCCTACTAATCAAAGCGAATTAGCTGATCTTAAAGGTTTAGATGGATGTTGTGGGGTAAAATTATTTGCTGGGTCCTCCACAGGAACTTTGCTAGTCCATAAAGAAGAAGACATTGAAAAAGTATTTGAAAGCACATCTAAAATTGTTGCAGTTCATTCAGAAGATGAAGATATTTTAAATCTTAGAAAAAAATTAAGAGAAAAAGGCAATGTTCATTCTCATCCTATATGGAGAGATGAGGAGTGTGCAATTTCATCTACTAGAAAGATTGTTAAAATTGCAAAAAGGCTAGGTAAAAAGGCACATATCTTACACATTACCACAAAACAGGAGATTGATTTTTTATCTCAAAATAAAGGAGATATAACTTTTGAAATAACTCCACAACATTTAACTATGTTTGCTCCAGATTGCTACGACAAGCTTGGAACCTATGCGCAGATGAATCCACCCATTAGAGAAAAAAGTCATTACGATAGACTATGGTATGCGGTAAGGAATAATTATAATGATACTATTGGTTCGGATCACGCTCCTCATCTAAAGGTAAATAAAGATAAAGAATATCCAGATACTCCCTCAGGAATGCCTGGGGTACAGACCTTATTACCTGTGATGTTGAACCATGTGAATGATGGAAAACTAACTTTAATTCAGCTTATGAATCTTGTCTGTGAAAATCCAGCTAAAATTTTTGGTATTATAGGCAAGGGATACATAAAGAAAAACTATGATGCAGACTTTACAATTGTGGACATGAATAAAATTATCGAAATTAAAAATGAAAAAATAGAGAGTAAATGTGGATGGTCACCCTTCGATGGACATAAGTTTAAGGGAACTCCAGTTTATACAATCATAAATGGAGAGATCAAAATGAAAAATGGAGAAATCCTTGGCGAAGCATCAGGTAAGCCCATCAAATTTGATAATTAATTTAATTTATTTGGTAAGAATTTTATTTTCTATTAAACTTTGAGTAATCTCCTCTAAAATTGCTGGATCATCGATTGTTGCTGGCATTTTATAATCTTCTTTGTCGGCAATTTTACGAATAGTTCCTCTCAATATTTTTCCTGATCTTGTTTTTGGTAATCTTTTAATAACAATAACAACTTTGAACGCAGCAACAGGTCCAATTTTATCTCTTACCATTTTAATACATTCCTTTGAGATAGTTTCATTGTCTTTTTCAACACCAGATTTTAAAACAACTAAACCAATAGGTAATTGTCCTTTCAATTTATCTGCAATTCCAAGAACAGCACACTCAGCAACTGATTGATGTTCAGATAATACCTCTTCAATCGCACCTGTCGATAATCTATGACCAGCAACATTTATAATGTCATCGGTTCGCGACATAATCCAAATGTATCCATCTTCATCAATGTGTCCTGCATCATAAGTTTGATAGTAACCTTTATAATTAGTCATATAATTTTCTTCGTATCTTTTGTCTGCATTCCAAAGTGTAGGAAAAGTACCTGGAGGCAAAGGTAATTTTACAACTATATCACCCATCTCATTAGGTTCTGCAATTGAATGATCTGGTTTAATTATTTTTACATCATAACCTGGAACTGCTTTACACGCTGAACCATACTTAGTTTTTTGCATTTCTATTCCAGTACAATTTGAACTCATTGCCCAACTAGTCTCGGTTTGCCACCAATGATCTATCACGGGAACATTTAAAAGATTTTCAGCCCATTTTATAGTATCAGGATCAGCTCTTTCTCCAGCTAGAAATAAAGATTCAAAAGAACTTAAATCATATTTTGAGAAAAACTTTCCATCTGGGTCTTCTTTTTTAATAGCTCTAAATGCTGTTGGAGCTGTAAATAAAGATTTAATTTTATACTCTGAAATTATTCTCCAAAATACTCCTGCATCAGGAGTTCCAACTGGTTTCCCCTCAAATAAAACTGTTGTACACCCTTTAAACAATGGAGCATAAACAATATATGAATGTCCTACTATCCAACCAATATCACTTGCCGACCACCACACATCATTTTCATCTACATTGTAAATATTTTTCATCGTCCATTTAAGAGCCACGATATGACCTCCAACATCTCTAACTATTCCTTTTGGTATTCCCGTAGTTCCAGATGTATATAAAATGTAAGCAAACTCATTTGCTCCAATCTCAACACAATCTTTATTTTTGGTATTAACAAGTGCCTCCTCCCAACTGATTTCAAGTGGAGAGTTGAGTTTTACTTCGTTATCTTTCCTTTGAAAGAAAATTACTCTCTCAACTTTATGTTTTGCAAGTTTCAATGCTCCATCAACTAAAGGTCTATATTCAACAGTTCTTCCTGGTTCAAACCCACAAGAGGCTGTAATCAAAATTTTTGCTTTACTGTCATCAATTCTGCTCGCTAGTTCATTTGAGGCAAATCCACCAAAGACCACAGAGTGTATTGCACCAATTCTTCCACATGCTAGCATCGCCACAACTGCTTCAGGTATCATTGGCATATAAATAATTACTCTGTCACCTTTTTTGACACCCTGATTATCTAGTGCTCCAGCAAATTTTGATATTTTTTCTCTTAATTCATTGTATGTATACTTTGCTTTACTATTAGTTATAGGGCTATCATAAATTAAAGCAGTCTTCTCACCGTTACCTTTATCAATATGAACATCAATAGCGTTGTAACAGGTGTTTGTAACACCATCTTCAAACCATTTATAAAATGGAGGATTAGATTTGTTTAAAATCTTAGTAGGTTTTTTAAACCAGAAGACATCATCAGATACATTTTTCCAAAATTCCTCAGGATTTTGAATAGATTCTTCATAAATTTTGTTAAAACTATTTTTCATAGTGATTTGTTTTTTGACTCACTTTTTTAAAGATTTTATGTAACAGGTTGTATTTAATTTTACAAAGTAAGTAAAATCAATACTTTTTAGAGGTCAAAAACTCTTCAATAAAGTAAATTTTTTTGCTATCTAACCCTAACTTTAGGCTAATCATTAGATTAGTCTGTAGTTTAAATTTAAACTAATAAAAAAACTAACTATGAGGGAGTTTTTTATGAAGACAATGAAAATGTTAGCATTAGCGGCAGTGCTTTTCGGAGCAACTACAGCAGCTAACGCAGCAACAGCCTTTTTAGCTACAGACGATTTCGTAGGTATTTCGTTTTGGTTAATATCAATGGGTATGTTAGCAGCTACAGCGTTTTTCTTTATGGAACAGGCTAACGTCAGTTCACAATGGAGAAAATCAGTAAACGTAGCTGGATTAGTAACAGGTATAGCATTTATTCACTATATGTATATGAGAGCAGTTTGGATCGAAACAGGTGATACTCCAACTGTTTACAGATATATTGACTGGTTAATAACTGTACCACTACAGCTAGTAGAATTTTACTTAATTCTTTCAGCAGTACGAAAAGTTGACACAAATATATTCTGGAGAATCTTAATTGGTTCACTAGTTATGTTAATAGGTGGATATCTTGGAGAAGCTGGATTCATTAACGCTACACTAGGTTTCATAATCGGTATGGCTGGATGGATTTACATTCTTTATGAAATCTTTTCAGGAGAAGCAGGAAAAGTTGCTGCTAAATCTGGAAATAAATCTTTAGTAACTGCATTTGGAGCTTTAAGAATGATTGTTACTGTAGGTTGGGCTATTTACCCATTAGGTTACATTTTTGGTTACCTAACAGGTGGAATAGATGGTAACGCGTTAAACGTTATCTATAACTTAGCAGACTTTGTTAATAAAATCGCATTTGGTTTAATTATCTGGTCTTGTGCAGTATCTAACTCTACAAGAAGAGCGTAGTAACAATTAGTTACGAAATATAAAATAGGGCAAGTTTGATTACTTGCCCTATTTTTTTTTGTGCTTATATAAAAGCAATGGCTAAAATCAAATATATCGAACATAACGGAAAAGAGCACATAGCTGAGGTCCAAAATGGGCTAACAGTAATGGAAGGTGCTGTTCAAAATGATATTCCTGGTATTGATGCTGATTGTGGAGGAAGCATGTCATGCGCTACATGCCATGTTTATGTCAAAGAGGATTGGTACAATAAGTTACCAAAAAAAGAAATGGGCGAAGATGATATGTTAGACCAAGCTTATGAACCAAATTCTAATAGCAGACTAAGTTGTCAGATTATGGTTTCAGATGACTTAGATGGTTTAACAGTACATATGCCGGAGAAACAAGTTTGATGATTAAAACTGATGTTGTGATAGTTGGAGCGGGTCCCACAGGTTTATTTTGTGCACATCAACTTGGTATTATTGGATTAAAATGTGAAATAGTTGACAACTTGGATAAAATTGGTGGTCAGTGTATTGAACTTTATCCTGATAAACCAATTTATGATATTCCTGCAGTCCCAGAGTGTACTGGAGAAGAACTTACTAATAATTTAATAGAACAAATTAAACCATTTAAATTTAGTTTTCATTTAAATGACAGAGTTCAAGAATTAACAAATGAAAATGATAATTGGGTTGTTAAAACAACAAATGGAAAAGAATTTCATACACCAAATGTTGTGATAGCAGGTGGTGTGGGTTCTTTTGAGCCAAGAAAGTTTCCAACAAAAAGTGCAGAAAAGTTTGATGGAACTTCAGTTTTATATTCAATTAAAGACAAAACAATTTTTAAAGATAAATCTGTAGCGATATTTGGTGGTGGAGATAGTGCTCTTGATTGGGCAATTGAACTATCTAATACTTCTAAAGTTTCACTTATTCATAGAAGAGAAGAGTTTAGAGGAGCACCTTCGAGTGTTCAAAAAATTAAAGAATTAAGTGAAAAAAATATAATTAATTTATTTACTAAATACTCAATTAAAGATGTCAAAGGAAATGGATCTTTAGAAGAAGTAGAAATTAAAAGTGAAGAAGGGGAGAGTAAAATATTAAAAGCAGATTATGTTTTAGGTTTCTTTGGTTTGATAATGCAACTTGGTCCAATTGCAGAATGGGGCCTTAATTTAGATAAAAAAGCAATCCCAGTTAATACTGAAAACTTTGAAACTAATAAGAAAGGTATATTTGCTATTGGCGATATATGTACTTACCCAGGAAAGCTTAAATTAATCTTATCAGGTTTTCATGAAGGTGCTCTAGCTGCAAGAGGTTGTTTCAAGTATGCAAGACCTAACGAAAAATACAGATTTGAATTTACAACAGCATCAAACACCATTAAAGACAGATTGGGTGTAAAATAGTGATTGAGTTATTCACTGCTGATACTCCAAATGGTTGGAAAATTAGTATCATGCTTGAAGAAATAAAATTTGATTATAAAGTTACAAAGATAAATTTGTCTGAAGGTGAACAACATAAACCAGAATTTAAAAAAATCAGTCCATTTAACAAAATTCCAGTAATAACTGATCACGAAAATAATAAATCAATCTTTGAGTCTGGAGCGATACTGATGTATTTAGGTGAAAAAAGTAAAATGCTTTATCCTGAAGAGAATAGGTTAGAAATAAATCAATGGTTGATGGCCCAAATGGGTTTGATTGGTCCGATGATAGGACAACATCATCAGTTTCATTATTATCATCAAGGAAAAAGTGAATGGGGAGAAGAAAGATATTTTAAGATTACGAGAAAACTTTATGAAGATTTAGAAGCAAGACTTTCTGTAAGCGATTATTTAGCAGGTAAAGAGTATACAATTGCAGATATTGCTACATGGTCATGGATTGCAAGGCATAAAAGACATGACATTGGATTAGAAAATTTTAAAGGTTTATCAAGATGGTATTTAGATATTGCTAAACGTCCTGCTGTTATAAAAGGATTTAAAGTTCTAAACAAAGACAATGAGATAGATTACCCTTAAATATCAGCGTAAACTTTTTCCTCTTTTTCGTGTTTCTCTTGTGCAGCTATGCACAGAGTTGCAACTGGTCTTGCCATTAATCTTTTAAGACCAATTGGTTCTGCTGTTTCCTCACAAAAACCATAAGTTCCATCTTGAATTTTTTTTAAAGCTCCATCAATTTTAGAAATTAATTTTATCTGTCTATTGATTGCTCTCATCTCAACATTTTTTTCTGTATAAGAGCTTGCTTGGTCAACAATATCTGCAGAGGCGCTATTATCATCCATTGAAGCATTAAATATTGCTTCATTGTTTGTTCTTTTTAAATCTTTTTTCCAATCTGTCAGTTTTTGTCTAAAAAAAGCAAGATGCTTAGCGCACATATACTTTTCTGTTTCTTTTGGGATATATTTTTTAGAGATTTTTACCATACTCAAATTTATGAATTTCGAGAATATATTCATCATTTAATCAGTGTCAAGAATGCATTAATTGTATAAATTAATAAAAATGGCCATTTATAAAAAAAATATTAATAATTTATTTTATATTTTTGTTACATCACACTTATTAATATGGACATTGGTTCCAAGTTTTACAAATCATAATTTACCACTTGATACTATTGAGGCCCTAGCATGGGGTAGTAATCTAGACTGGGGATTTAATAAGCACCCTCCCATGAGTGCATTTTTACCTGAAATATTTTACCAAATTTTTGGACCTCAAGATTGGGCTTATTATTTGTTAAGTCAAATTTGCATCGTAGTTTCATTTTTTGTAGTTTTTAAGTTGGCTGAAGACTTTTTTGATAACAAAATTTACTGTTTGTTATCTGTTTTAATATTGGAAGGAATATACTTCTATAACTTCACAACACCTGAATTTAACGTAAACATTTGCTTAATTCCTTTTTGGTCTCTTTCGGTTTTTTATTTATGGAAAGGTATTAAGAATAATAAAACATTAGATTGGCTATTACTCGGTCTATTTGCTGGATTTGGGTTTCTATCTAAATATTTATTTATTTATTTAGGTTTAGCAATAGACGTACTTTTAATTTACATGATTTATACAAAAAGATTAAATTTTAAATGTCTAGTTTCTTTCGTCCCATTTATTATAATTTTATTACCACATATTATTTGGTTAACCGAAAATGATTATATAACTATTACTTATGGACTTCTCAGAACAGGTTCGGAAGAAGCAAGTATTTTTAATCATATAAAGCATCCTTTGATATTTTTAGGTAAGCAAATTGGTATATTATTGCCGTTTTTACTAATGATTTTTGTTTTAGTTAAAAAATTTAAAATAAATATTAATTTAAACGATGAAAAGCTTTTGTTTTTATTATCAATTAATTTAATTCCAATTTTTTTTATTTTTCTTACATCATTTACTATGGGTGTAAAAATTAGAACTATGTGGATGACGCCATTTTATATAAGCTTTGGCTTATTATTTGTTTATATTTTAAAATCAGAAATTAATTTTGAAAAAATAAGAACTTTTTCTTCAATCTTTTTGATATTATTCTTATTATCTCCAATTTTGTATTCTTATGTTTCAATTACTAAAACCGATAAAAGAACTGATTTTGAGGGTAAAAATTTAGCTAAGCAGGCTCAAGTTTTTTTTGAAACTGAAGGTGAGGAATTTGGAAAAATGGAATATATTAAAGGTAATGAGTGGATTGCAGGAAATATATCTTACCATCTTCCAGAAAGACCAAAATGGATTTATAGTTCAAATGAAGTCCAATTGTGCAATAAAGATATGAAATGCTTAACATATAAATGAAATTTCAATTTAACCAAAAAAACAAGAGACTTTTATTCATTATTGGAATTGTTGTTTTAATTGAACTCTCAGGATATGGTTTTTTTGCTTCTCTATTTAGACTGATAGGCTCAGTAAGTTAATGAAAATAGTAATTTTAATTCCAGTCTTTAATGACTTTAAATCTGCATCAAAATTAATTAAAGAAATTGATATTAATATTTCTGAGCTTAAAGCAGCATTTTCAGTAATTGTAGTGAACGATGCTTCAACTGAGGAAAAAATTTTAGAAACTAAAAATTTAAATAATATTAAATCACTAAAATTAATTAATATGATAAATAATAAAGGACATGCACGTTGTATTGCAGCAGGGCTTAAACATATTTCAGAAAATGAAGATTTTGATTATGTAATTCCAATGGATGGCGATGGAGAAGATAGACCTGAAGAGATAAGTAACTTTGTAGAAAAGATTAAAGACAATCCTAATAATACCATTGTTGGAGAAAGAGTTAAAAGATCAGAAGGTTTAATTTTTAAAATCTGTTATTTATTTCATAAAATTATTACTTATACATTTACAGGAAAATTTATTAAATTCGGAAATTTCACTTGTCTTACAAAACAAACTGTGAAAAAATTAACTGAAGAGAAAGCAACTTGGAGTAGTTTTTCTGGTTCTTTGGTAAAAACTGAAAATAATTTAATTAAATCTCCATCAATAAGAGGCCCAAGATACTTTGGCCCTTCAAAGATGAGCTTTTTAAATTTGATAAAGCATTCTTTAGCAATTATTGCTGTATTTAAAACTGGGGTAATCTTTAGATCGATAGCATTTTATGCGATATATTTAATAATTATTGCTAAGTATATAAGTGTAATTACAGCAATACCACTAGCTGTAATCATTATTTTTGGATTAATAATATTAAAAATATCAGGAAGAGAAAATATGACAGAATTTAATAATTCTTTAACAAATATTTCAGATATTGACACTTTGAAATAGTTTATTTTAAAATAATTTATGAAAAATTTTTATCGTAAAGTAGCATTTGGACTTGGACCAGACGATAAAACACCCTCTGACCCATTAAAATGGGCAACAAATCAATTGAACGACATTCCTGAATTTTCTTGGAAGGGAAAGATTTTACCAGAAAAAGAACTTAGAAAATATTACAGAGATTACGTTTATGGAGATAGGAAAGTTTTAAGAAAAAAATTTAAAAATGACAAAGAAGGATATAAGAGAGAAAAAAATAAATTACGACATGTAACAGGGCAAAAATTTTGGTGGAACCTTGAACTTTGCATTAGACATTCTGAGGCTTTAAAAAGTGAAACACCTGTTTTAGCTAAGCTTTGGTATTTTTGGGGAAACCACTTTGCAATCAGTGAAAAAGATTTTTTAGCACAATATACAACTGGTGCTTATCAAAGAGAAATTATTAGATCCAACATGAATCAAAATTTTGAAAAAATGGTTCAAGAAGCAACAGTAGCTTGGACAATGATTCATCATTTAGATAATAATGATAATGTTGGACCTAAAAGCCAAGAAGCACGATGGGCAAAAGAAAAGGGAAGAAAAGTTGGTATAAATGAAAACCACGCAAGAGAACTATTAGAACTTCACACTGTTTCACCTGATTGTGGTTATTCTCAAGAAGATGTTGTTCAAATGGCATATGTAATGAGTGGATGGAGACCTAACTGGGGAAAAAAAAGATTAGAAACTGGAGATGTTCATTTCAATTCTGAATATCATCAACCAGGTACTAAAAGAATTTTAGGTAAAAAATATAAATCAGGAAGAAAGAGTTTATCAGCCGTAATCACCGACCTTGTAAATCATCCATCTTGTAGAGAGTATATTGCAATGAAACTTTGCAGGTATTTTATTACCGACAATCCAACAAAAGAAATGATGGAACCAATTATTAAAGCTTGGGAAAAATCAGATGGTTTTTTACCGGATGTTCATAAAGCTGCTGTAGAAGTTGCTTTTAATTATTCTGATAAATTTAAAAAATTTCAAAATCCAGAAAATTGGCTTTTAATAATGAGTAAAATGTCTGATGTGGAATTAATTCCAACACCAAAATTGATGGATTTGTATACTTTGGGTTTAAAACCAACTCACGAACAAAGATCATTAGAATATTTGTTAAGAGAACTTGGCCATCATCCATATTTGGCAAAACAACCAAATGGGTGGTCGGATAATTCTGATGATTGGATGTCACCTGAATTATTAATCAGAAGACTTGTTTATGCTAAAGAAGCATACTTCAAAAAAAATAGAAAATCTCAGACAAATGAATTTTATGAGGAAATGATTGAAAAAAATTATAATAATCCAAATGAAATTCTTAAAACTTTAAATCAGCATGGAGACCTTTCAAATAAACATGTCATATTGTTTAATTTACCGGAGACACTTAAATCATGAAAATATCAAGAAGAAATTTTTTAAAAGGTTCTGCCACTACCTTATTTTTAGCTGGTTTTAATTTTCCTATTTTAGCGAATGCTTCAAAGAAAAAAAATCTTGTAGTTATAATGTTAAGAGGTGGAATGGATGGTTTATGTGCTGTTCCGATAATAAGCGATAAGAACTTTGAAAAAAGAAGAAAGGATTTGATTTTAGACGAAACAATTAAATTAAATTCTGATTTTGCTCTTCATCCCAAGCTAAAAAATTTTCATAATTTGTGGCAAAATAATCTAGGAGCAATAGTTCATGCAACAAATATCCCATATACTAAGAGATCCCATTTTGATGGACAAAACTTAATGGAAACTGGAGGTCATATACCTTATTCAATTAAAACTGGCTGGTTAGGTAGAGGAATGAAATTAGCAGGATTAAAAGGTGATGGTCTCGCATTATCTTTACCGATGCCTTTGCTGTTAAGAGGTATTCCAAGCAATGATAACTTTTATCCTTCAAAGAAAAGACTTCCAAGAACAGAACTTTTAAAACTTTTAAAATCAATTTATGCAGAAAAATCTGAACATAACCTAGCTAATATGATGGAAATAATTGCTAACAGATCTATGATGAATAATGGAGGCACCTCTATGTCTAGAAAAAATTCATCTTTAGCATTAAAGGCAGGTCTAGAACTCAAAAAAATAAATGGTCCAAGAGTTGCTGTTTTTGAAGTTGATGGTTTTGATACACATGCTGCGCAAGGAGGAGTGAATGGTTCTCACTCAGATAGCTTAATTGAAATGGATACAATTTTCAAAAGTTTAGAGAAAGGTCTAGGTAATGAAATTGAAAATACTTTAGTATTAACCTTAACAGAATTTGGTAGAACCATTGAACAAAATGGAGGACGTGGCACAGAGCATGGCTATGGTTCAGCAATATTTATGGCAGGTGGTTTATTAAAGAAATCTCAAGTTTACTCCGATTGGCCTGGACTAAAGAGAAAAGAATTATTTGAGGGGAGGGACTTGAATTCAACAATTGATTCTAGATCTGTATATGCATCTGCCATGTCTACTGTTTTTGATATAGATTTTAAAAGAATTCAGAAAGAAGTTTTCTGGGGAGATGAACTTCAAAACTTATCAGATAAATTATTTAAAGCATGACAAAAAAACTCTTTTTAATTTTATTATCTCTTGTTTTAATCTCAACATATTCCCACGCTTCTGAAAATCCATATAAGTTTTTAAAAAAAGAAATTTTAATTGGTAAAGCAAAATCAGAAATGAAAAATGATACTAGATCGATATCAAAAAAAAAGGCACTATCTATTTTTGAAGATGCAGATGGGAAAGCAATTAAAATTACACTTGATACAAAGTTTAAAGGGCACAAAAATGACTGGGAAAGGACAGGTGAAAGAAATCAAAGATGGGAAACGGCAAATAAGAAAAAACCAAGGAAATTTAAGAAACCTGTATATATAAAATATACGTTTAAGTTGAACGATTTTCCTACACATCCTGCAGTGGGTGGAAGTTTTTTTCAAGTTATTGCCAATAAAGGTAATTCAAGACTTTTACCTTGGATGAAAACACAATTTTATGGAGATAAAATTGTACATCAATTGAACTTCACTAAAGAAGTTTTCTATTTAAAAGGAGATCCAGAAAATTCTAATTTTGATAAGATTGGTTATAAATTTGAATTGGGTAAAGTCTCCCATTTTAATGACTACAGAACTTTAAGTTTTAAAATTTTAGCGTCGAAGAAAGATAATGGAGAAATAATTGCTTGGTTGGGTAACAAAAAAATCTTTGAAGTTTATGGTCCTAATTTTACTATAGGTGATGGATATACATTTAAATGGGGTTTCTACAGGTGGTTAAAAGATGCCTTTTTAAGTGAGACACCAACACAGTCTCTGACAGTGAAAGAATTTGGCTTTAGCAATAAATGTGAGGAAATTTTAGATCAAGATAAATGTTCTTATGTATCAGAAAATAAAGACTCAGTTTCTTATGTAAGATTTAGAAAAAGTTCTTGGAGGGACAAAACTTATGGAAAAAAAATATCAAAATCAATAAAATGGAAAAAACCATTACCTGAAATTAAAATGAAATAAATAATGAAAAACTTTTTATTTTTTTTAATAATTGGACTGTTGGTAAATAATAATGGATTTGCAAAAACTAAATTTTCTCAAGTAAAAAAAGCTTTAAAAGAGGATAAATATGGTAAAGCAATTCCTGAACAATTTCATTTTCTAAATGCAAGACACGCAGTTAATCCTGTTTCTGTATCTGATTTTTCTATTGTTGGAGAAAAATCAATTAAATTTGAACTTAATGATGGTGAGTGTGGTTATGAACCGAATTGGAATGATTGTGAAAACGATAGAGAAAGAACTGAATTATATTACAAAAGATATCCTTCAAAACATGAGAGATGGTACCAATTTTATATTTTCTTACCAGAAGATTATAATTCAGTTGCACCATCTAAGATGTCTTTAATACAATGGAAAAGACACAAACCTTCAAAAGTATTAGTAATGTTTCAGCATATGCATGCAGGTTTAACTTTTAATAGAAATGGAGATACATTTAGAGACTCTTACGTACTATTAAAAAAAAGTGAAGAATTATTAGGAAATTGGACACAAATTATTTTTAATACTAATTGGCACCCAGATCCCAAGAAGGGATTTATGAGAGTTTGGATAGATGGACAATTAAAGATTGATTTTATGGGTATCTCAAATCACCCAAGCAAAGGCAAGGAACAAAGTTTAAGATATGGATTATATAATAGTTCAATGTCTAGATATAAAAATATATTTGAGACTAACAAAATGCCTCAAAGAATTATTTTTTTTGATGGCGTACGATCTGAAAAAAAATGTGAAAAATTATTTAATAAATCTGAATGTCAAAAACTTGAGGCACAAGAGATTGAAAAATATGAAATTTATTCATATAGAAAAAATGATAAAAAATTTAATCCTAGCCATATTCTTGAGGTTTCAAAATCATTTTTGAAATGAAAAATTTTTTTTTAACTTTATTTGGCATATTTTTATGTTTATCTGCTGAAGCAAAAGTTAAATCTAAAGATATATCTTTTCCTAAACATTTTTATACAGATAAGATTAAATCATGCTCATATGTGGGTAGTGAGACTTTTAAATCTAAATATAAAAAAGCTAGAATTGAAAGCTTAATAGGTTTAGATTGGATGAGTGAATGGGCGCTTGGTAATTCTAGAAGCGTAAATCACCTAAATCTAACTGGTCCAATGAGCTCGTTTGCTGTTGCTACCCATAATGCAATTGGCAATAATGATAAAAATGACATTGATGCTGCTAAAGGAATATTGATTAAAATAGCTAAAGCAAATGTTTTATTAAATACAATCAGTAAAGAAGAGTTAAAAAAAAAACCAAAATGTTGGAAAGATGGAAATCCTGAGGCACCTTGCTGGTACCATGCATATGAATTTGCAAGGGATGCTTTTACAAATTATTTGCTGATAGCAATTTATCTTAAAGATTACTTAAGTGATAAAGAAATTAAAACTGTTAACAAGTATATTAAAAAAATGCATAAAAAATTTATTAAGCCTGAAGAATTTTTAGAGAAAGAAAAAGGATTTTATGCAATGGGGAACGGAGGAATTCCAAATTTAGCTTATGCTAATTGGACAAACAATAAAAAACTAGCAGCAAAAGAATTCAATTTTAGATTTAAAAATATAGAGGAAGTGTTTTATGATGATGGCTATATCAATAATAATTCTTTTAGAGGGTTTCGAGCCTTATGGTATCACTCTTATGGTTTAAATTCAGCTTTAGGATACATCTATTTAGCTAAAAGATGGGGGGCTAAAGTTCCAGACTTAGTTATGAATAGAATTACTAAAGCAGCAGAAGTATTAAATTTAGGGATCACTGATTATGAAAGTTTCTCCTCAAGAAAATACGATGGTAAGCAAAAAAATAATCAATATAAAAAACATAATGCTAGAAAGCACACACATCAAGAGGCTTTAGCTATCGATACCTTAATGGAAATGGTAACTGGAATAAAACATGAAAAAGATATTACTTATTTAGCCAAAAGACCAAAGTATGGCATAGACAATCTAATTGGATTTAATGCTAATTGTATAAAATGATTTAAGCTCTAATCGTTGGCAGTAAGTAGAAATCAGCTGTATCTATTTTAGATGAATGCTCTCTTCTCATGTTCCATCTCTTTTGAACACCAGCACTAGCAAGACTTAACGTAGATCTTCCATACCGATAGTTAGTATTATCAATAGACTTCATTAAACCCTTTATTTTCTCGTCTTTTTCAGAAGAAAATAAGTTCTTACTACCATCTTCATTAGATAAACCAGTCAGCATTACGCCTGCTTTTTGATAACGATAGCCATTTTTAAAGATAGAGTCTAAAGCAACTAAAGCAGTTTTTACTATTTCAATGCTGTTGTTTGTAGAAATTGCAAAATCTATCGTTTTTGAGTTTGAATAATATCCAAATCTACTTTGAAAAGGACTTGTTCTAACAAAAACAGTAATTGATTTTGCAATCAAAGACTCAGATCTTATTTTTTCTGATGCATTCAAACAATAATTTGCAACTGCTTCTTTTAATTCCTGATACTTCTCAATTCTTCGACCAAATGAACGAGATACTACACAACTTTTTCTTTTTGATTGAGTTGTTTCAATATCAATACAAGGAATCCCTCTTAATTCCATTGCAGTTCTTGAACCCAAAACATTTGAATTTTTCTTTACCCATGTATTTGATTTATTTTTTAGTTGCTTAGCGTTATAAATTCCATTTTTATGATAGAACTTTGTCAATTGTCTTCCTACACCCCACACATCATTAATTTCAACTTTCTCTAATATAGGATCAATATTTTCAATTCCTATTAAACTTGTTACCCCTGATTCTTTTTTCTTTGCAATATGATTTGCAACTTTACTTAAAGTTTTTGTTTTAGCAATCCCAATACTAGTTGGAATACCTGTCCACTTTAAAACTGTTTCTCTAATTTCTTTTCCAACTTTTTCAACTTCACTATCTGGAAAATTCGATAAATCTAAAAATGCTTCATCAATAGAATAAACTTCTATAGCAGAGTTAAATCTTTTTAGTGTTCTCATTACTCTTCTAGATAAATCTCCATATAAAGAATAATTAGATGAAAAAACTTCAACTTTATTTTTAATAATAATATCTTTTGCTTTAAAGTAAGGCTCTCCCATTTTAATACCTAGAGCTTTTGCTTCTGTTGATCTTGAAATTATACAACCATCATTGTTAGATAAAACTACAACAGGTTTTTTTCTTATTTTAGGATTGAATAATCTTTCGCAAGAAACATAAAAAGAATTACAATCAATAAGTGCTATTTTTTTAGTATACTGAATGGATGACATAAGTTACAACTCCCCAAATAAATATATCTTCTTCTTCGTTAATTAAAATTCGATCTGTAAATTCTTTAGAACCTGATGTTAAAAATTTTTTATCTCTTTCTTGAACTAAACTTTTAACAACTAGTTCATCATGAACATTTGCAATAACTGTTGAGAAGTTTTTTGGCGTTAAACTTTTATCAACAACTAATAGATCGCCATCATTAATTCCAACATCCACCATTGATTTTCCTTGAACTCTTATGATGAAGGTTGCTGGAACATTCTTGATTAAATGAATATTTAAATCTATATCTTCCTCAATATAATCCGTAGCAGGGGACGGAAAACCCGCGCCAGCTTTATGTAAATAGTAAGGTATAGTTAGCTTCATAAATGTTCTTATTTTGTTCTAACTAATACATAAGTTATTCAATAGTGTCAATCAGGTTGTATTTTGAGTCTGTAACTGAATCAAAAGTGAATCAAAACGTGAACATCGAAACCACATATTGTATACATGTGGATAACTTTAACCACAAATAGATTAAATATTAAAATGGAAAAAAATAAAAACTTAACCGGTGGATGTATATGCGGGCAAGTTAAATATACAATTACAGAAAAACCTTTATTCACCCAAGCTTGTCATTGTAAAGATTGTAAAATTATAACTGGATCATCTTATGTTATTAATTCGAGTGTTTTGGATAATACTTTGATCATAGAAGGTGAAGTTTCATCAACTGAACTTAAAGCAGGGAGTGGAGCTACTTGTAGGGCTTATTTTTGTACTAAATGTGGAACTTATATTTATACTGATTATGCTTCTGCTGTTGGCAGACTAACAGTTAGGACTAAAACTTTAGATAATTCTGAAAACTTTCCTCCTCAGGCGCATATATTTACAAAAGACAAAGACCCATGGTTAAACCTCATGGATGATGTAATTTGTTTTGAAAAAATGTATGATCCAAAAAAAACATGGCCAGAGGAAAGTTTAAAAAGATACGGTGAGTATTTAAAAAATAATAATAAATAATTTTTTAGGAGATTAAACTATGAAAAAATTATCCTGTCATTGTGGTGCAATAGAAGCAGAGGTTAAGATGCCTTTGGGTGGTATTGAAAAAATTATGCGCTGCAATTGTTCAATTTGCAAAAAAAAAGGTTATATTATTGGAGTACTTGGTCCTGATGATTTTAAACTTACAAAAGGAGAAGATAAGTTATCACTTTATCAATTTTATACTAATACTGCTAAACATTATTTTTGCTCAATTTGTGGAATTCACACTCATAATAGACCTAGAAGTAATCCAAAAATATTTGGTGTAAATATTGCTTGTATAGAAGGTGTGGAGCCATTTGAAATTGAAGATGTGCCAGTGAACGATGGCAAAAATCATCCTTTAGATCAAAAACAATAAATTTTTTATGCAATCAATTACTGAGTGTTATAGAAAAGTTAGTAAAGATTGCTTTAAATTTATTAGATCTCAAGAAACAACAAAGGAAAAATTTAAAAATAAAGAAAAGATGATTAAATCTTTTCTAATTCCACTGAGTTTCTGGATTTCAAATAGAACAAATAAATCTAAACCTTATTTTATAGGCTTAGCAGGAGGCCAAGGTACTGGAAAAACAACGATTAGCTCTATTTTAAAAATCATTCTAACAAAATATTTTAAATTAAATGTTTTTAAAATATCAATTGATGACTTGTATAAAACTCAAAAAGAAAGAATAAAATTATCTAAAAAAGTCCATCCATTATTAATGACTAGAGGTGTTCCAGGCACTCATGATATAAATTTTATCTTTGATCTTCTAAAAAAAACAAAGAGCAAGAGATTTAATCACCAAAGACTTCCTAAATTTAATAAGGCAATAGATGATAGATTAAAAAAAAAGTCTTGGTATCTAGTTAAAAAGGTTCCAGATGTTATAATCTTTGAGGGATGGTGTGTAGGAGCTAGAGCAGAACAAAATACAACTTTAAAAAAACCGATTAATCCTCTTGAAAGAACAGAAGATAAAAATTTAGGATGGAGAAAATATGTAAACGGCCAGTTACAAACAAAATATAAAAAATTATTTTCTAAATTAGACTGTTTAATATTTTTGAAGGCAGGCAACTTTAAATTATTGCAGAGTTGGAGGCTTAAACAGGAGGCATTACTTAAATTAAACTCAAAAAATAAGGCAAATAATAAAGTTATGAGTAAAAATGAGGTATTAAAATTTATGCAGACTTACCAAAGGGTCACACAAAATATGTTTAAATTTGCTCCCAAATATTCTTCAATTGTATTAAATTTAAATAGTAATCATCAAATTAAATCAATAAAATATAATAAATGAAAAAAATATCTCTAACCGTATTTTGTTTAATAGTTTTTACACTGCCAATCAGCGCAGCAACTTTAAGTGATGCATTAAAACAGACATATGAGAATAATTTAGAGCTTAAGGCAGAGAGAAAAAATTTAGAAGTTCAAAAAGAAGTTTTAAATATTTCTAAAAGTGATTTTTTTCCAACTTTGACTCTTTCTGGAACTAAAAGTTTTGAAGATACAAATAAACTTACAAATCAAAATGGTACTGATGCTTCTATAACCAATACAAATCCTATGACATCTTCTGTGAAATTAGAGCAAACACTTTTAGATGGCAAAGGTAGAGACTCTGTTTATGAAAAAAGTAAATTGGGACTTAACCTCTCTGAGGCACAACTTATTAAAAAAGAACAAGAAGTTTTTTTAAAAGCAATTGAAGCATATACAGGTTTAATTCTTGCTTACGAAAAATTAAGTATAAATGAAGAAAATGTAAATCTACTTCAAAGACAGTTTGAAATAGATAATGCAAGACTTTCAAGAGCTCAAATAACAGCAACTGATTTAGCTCAATCACAATCCTCTTTAGCTGGAGCACAAGCTGGATATATAGGAGCACAAAATACTATTGTAACAAGCAAGCTTGCTTATGAAAATATTATTGGACCAATTAATAGTAATGAAAAATTAAAAAAAATATATAATGCAGAAGTTTCTATTCCATCAAGCCTAGTCGCAGCAAAAAAAACTTCTGAACAAAAAAGTCCAGAACTAATTATTGCAGATATTGAATATGGACAATCAGAGTTAGATGTGAAGATTGCTCGTTCAGATCTTTCTCCAACCGCAAAACTGTCATTAGAAAGAACTTATGTTGATGATTTAAGTGCAACTTACGATGAAAGAGAAAAAGATGTTCTTCAAGCAACTGTAAGTTGGCCTTTTCAGTTTGGTGGAAAAAATAGATCTAATGTTAATAAAAATCTTCAAGTGAAAGGTATGAAAAAATTGTTACTTGAAAATGCATATAGAAATAATACCCAATCGGTTACTGCCGCTTGGTCTACATTAGAGTCATCGAAGAGTCTTTTAAGAGCTGTTCAGACACAAGTTAAAGCAGCAGAAATAGCAAATGAGGGAATTAGCTTTGAATATGAGAGTGGGCTGAACAGATCTACGTTTGATGTCCTTCAATCAAGATCAAATCTAATAAATGCTAAAATAAATCTTGCTGAGGCTGAGAGAAACTATCTTTTAGCTCAATACAGATTAATAAAGTCAGTTGGCCTACTTAATAGCGGGTACTTAAAACTTAGATAAATAGCGACTTCTAGCCCTAATTTTAAAAAAATATTGCCAATGAGAACAAAATGTGTACATTTATTTTCATGATTCGAATGTTAATAAATGAAAAAAACGAGGCAAAAAATGACTAAAAATAACTTAAAAGTGGTGAAATCCACAAAAGATAAAGAATTGGAAGATAAAGAAAAAAATAAAGCACTAGATGCAGCAATCAGCCAGATAACAGACAGCTTTGGAAAAGGCTCTGTGATGAAGCTTGGAGAACAAAAAGCAATGGATATTGAGTCCATTTCTACTGGATCTTTGAGTTTAGACTTGGCACTTGGAATAGGTGGATTACCAAAAGGCAGAATTGTTGAAATTTATGGACCAGAGTCATCTGGTAAAACTACATTAGCATTACAAGTTGTTGCTGAAGCGCAAAAAGCAGGAGGAATTTGTGGATTTGTAGATGCAGAACATGCATTGGATCCAGTCTATGCAAAGAAATTAGGAGTTAACACGGAGGAGTTACTTATTTCACAACCAGATACTGGCGAACAAGCATTAGAAATAACTGATACTTTAATCAAATCTGGTTCAATGTCAGTTTTAGTAGTCGACTCTGTTGCAGCATTAACTCCAAGAGCAGAAATTGAAGGAGATATGGGAGATCACCATGTTGGTCTTCAAGCAAGACTAATGTCTCAAGCTCTTAGAAAATTAACAGGATCAATTTCAAGAACTAATACAATGGTTATATTTATTAACCAAATTAGAATGAAAATTGGTGTAATGTTTGGAAGTCCAGAAACAACTTCTGGAGGTAATTCTTTGAAATTTTATTCTTCAGTAAGAATGGATATAAGAAGAATTGGAGCAATAAAAGATAAAGAGCAAATTGTTGGAAATACAACAAGAGTAAAAGTTGTTAAAAACAAAGTTGCACCACCATTTAAAGTTGTTGAGTTTGACTTAATGTATGGAAAAGGAATTAGTAAAGTAGGGGAACTAATCGACCTCGGTGCCAAAGCTGAGATTGTTGAAAAATCTGGAGCTTGGTACGCTTACAAAGGTGAAAAAATTGGTCAAGGTAGAGAGAATGCTAAACTTTACCTTGAACAAAATCCAAAAGCTGCGGCTGAGATTGAAATGGCTATTAGAGAAAAAGCTGGTGTTATTTCAAAGAAGATTGAAGGCAATCCTTTAAGTGAAGAAAAGCTTGAAGCGCAGAAAAAAGAGGAAGAAGTTCCTTCTAAAAAGAATTAGCAGATAACTTTTAGTTATTAAAAAAAGGCGCTCTATTGGGCGCCTTTTTTCCCTTCAGAAGTGTAGACATCATATAAAAATGCTGTATTTTGGATAAATATGGCTAAAACATTAAATGAAATCAGGTCAGCATTCTTAGATTATTTTGAAAAAAATGATCATAAAATAGTTGAGTCTAGCAATTTAGTCCCAAATAATGACCCAACATTGATGTTTGCCAATTCTGGAATGGTCCAATTTAAAAATGTGTTTACTGGACTAGAAAAGAGAGAATATCAAAGAGCTACAACATCTCAAAAATGTGTAAGAGCAGGTGGTAAGCATAACGATCTTGAAAATGTTGGCTATACTCCAAGACACCATACATTTTTTGAAATGTTGGGAAACTTTTCTTTTGGCGATTATTTTAAAGAAAGAGCTATTGAACTAGCATGGAATTTAATAACTAAAGAATTTGGTTTAGATAAAAATAGACTTTATGTGACTGTCTACCATGACGATGACGAAGCTTTTAATTACTGGAAAAAAATTGCTGGGTTAAGTGAAGATAAAATCATTAGAATAGCAACATCTGATAATTTTTGGTCTATGGGAGAAATAGGACCTTGCGGTCCATGTTCAGAAATATTTTATGACCATGGAGACCACTTAGAAGGTGGATTGCCAGGAACAAAAAATGAGGATGGAGACAGATTTATAGAAATTTGGAATTTAGTCTTTATGCAGTATGAACAAATTTCAAAAGATAAGCGAATTAATCTGCCAAAACCATCAGTTGATACTGGAATGGGTTTAGAGAGAATTGCTGCATTACTTCAAGGAACTCACGACAACTACGAAACAGATCATTTTAAAAAAATAATAAACTCTGCTGCAGAAATTTTAAAAGTCCAGCCTAATAACTATAATTTAGCTAGTTTTAGAGTAATAGCAGATCACTTACGAGCAAGTTCATTTTTAATTGCTGAAGGAGTTTTACCATCAAATGAAGGAAGAGGTTATGTACTAAGAAGAATTATGAGAAGAGGAATGAGGCATTCTCATCTGCTTGGTTCTAAAGAACCAATTTTTTATAATATTTTTAAAACCTTAAAAGATGAGATGAAAGGTAATTACTCAGAAATAGAAAGAGCTGAGTCTTTAATAAAAGAAACATTAAGAATGGAAGAAGAAAAATTTTTAATTCTTTTAGACAGAGGTATTAAAATATTAAATGAGGAAATAACTAAAATAGACAAGATACTACCTGGAGAAGTAGCCTTTAAACTCTATGATACCTACGGTTTTCCATTGGATCTTACGCAAGATATTTTAAAAAATAAATCTTTGACAATTGATAATGATAAATTTCAAAGTTTAATGAAAGAAAGTAAAGAACTTGCTAAGAAAAATTGGAAAGGCTCAGGCGATAGTGCGGTAGATGATATTTGGTTTTCGATAAAAGATAGATTAGGTCCTTCAGAATTCTTAGGTTATGAAACTGACCAAGCAGAAGGTATTATTTTATCATTATTAAAAGACAACAAAGAAGTAAATGAATTAAATGAAAACGATGAAGGAATTATTATTTTAAATCAAACTCCTTTTTATGGAGAGTCTGGGGGACAGGTAGGAGATACAGGTGAAATAATATCTGGAAACTTTAAGTTCGAGATAACAGATGTCCAAAAAAAACTAGGTGATTTATTTGTACATTACGGCAAAGTTAAATCAGGAAGTATAAAAATCAAAGATAATGTTGAGATGAAAATTGATATTGATAGACGTAATAATATAAGAGCTTATCACTCTGCAACACACCTTTTGCATGAGTCTTTAAGAAGAGTTTTGGGCACTCATGTTACACAAAAAGGATCATTAGTAGCGCCAGATAGATTAAGATTTGATTTTAGTCATATGAAACCAATTTCAGATCAGGAAATAGAAAAAATAGAAAATCACGTTAATTCAATGGTACAAAAAAAAACAGAAGTTAAAACAAGGATCATGACACCTAAAGAAGCAGTAAACAATGGAGCCCTAGCACTCTTTGGAGAAAAATATGGAGAAGAGGTTAGAGTATTATCAATGGGAGATGAGAAAGAAAGGTATTTTTCCACTGAATTATGTGGAGGTACGCATGTACGAAACACTGGTGACATTGGAAAATTCAAAATTATTAGTCAATCATCAATTGCAGCAGGTGTGAGAAGAGTAGAAGCACTTAGAGAAAATCAATTAAATAGTTTCTTACAAAATAAAGAAAAATTATCTGACTTATCCGCACAAAAAGACGAAGAAATGATTAATGACTTATCAAAACAGATAATTAAATTAGGTGGCAAACCAAATATAGAAAATGAAGATAATAAGATTTTAATTAAAGAATTATCAAAACAACTAGAGCAATTAAAATTTAGTTCAATTTTAGAAAATAATTCAAAAAATGTAATTCAAGATGTTAAAATTAATAATATAAGTGTAAGATTTCAAAAAGTTGATGATCTTCCACCTAAAGAGCTAAGAAAATTGGTTGATGCCGGAAAAAAAGATCTAAAAACAGGAATTGTTATAGTTTTTGCTAGTCTAGAAGACAAAGTAGGTCTTGCAGTTGGGATAACAGATGAGCTTATTGATAAGTATGATGCAGTCACATTTGCTAAAACAGGATCTGAAATTATTGGTGGAAAAGGTGGTGGGGGTAGAAAAGATTTTGCGCAAGCAGGAGGCCAATTTAAAGATAAAATTGATGAGGCTTTTGAAAAAATTAAGACTCTAATTTAGTTTTTGTCTCAACTTACCATCTAAAGTATCTAAAAATTGATTAGTTGTTAAATATTTTGTTGACGGTCCTATTAAAATAGCTAAGTCCTTAGTCATTGATCCTTCTTCAACACAATCAACACATACTTTTTCAAGTGTCTCTGCAAACTTTATTAATTCCTCATTTCCATCTAATTTTCCCCTATGAGCCAACCCTCTTGTCCAAGCAAAAATAGATGCAATTGGATTTGTTGATGTTTCTTTACCTTGTTGATGCATTCTAAAGTGTCTAGTTACTGTTCCATGTGCAGCTTCAGCCTCCATTGTTTTGCCATCAGGAGCAAGCAAAACACTTGTCATTAAACCTAAAGATCCATATCCTTGAGCAACGGTATCTGATTGTACATCTCCATCATAATTTTTGCATGCCCAAATGTATTTTCCATGCCATTTCATTGCACATGCTACCATATCATCTATTAATCTATGCTCATAAGTAATTTTATTTTGATTAAATCTATCTTTAAATTCCTTTTCAAAAACTTCTTCAAAAATATCTTTAAATCTTCCGTCGTATCTTTTTAAAATTGTATTTTTAGTAGAAAGATAAACTGGCCATTTTTTAATTAATCCATAGTTAAAGCAAGATCTTGCAAAGTCCTCTATTGATTTATCCAAATTATACATTGATAGTGCAATTCCAGGTCCTGGGAAATTGAAGACTTCGTATTTTCTCTCATCAGAACCATCTTCAGCGGTCCATTTGATTTCTAACTTACCTTTACCAGGTACTGTAAAGTCTGTTGCTCTGTATTGATCACCAAACGCATGCCTGCCTATGATCAATGGATCTGTCCATGAGGGCACAAGTTTTGGAATATTTTTACAAATTATTGGTTCTCTAAAAACAGTTCCTCCAATTATATTTCTTATTGTACCATTTGGAGATCTCCACATTTTTTTAAGATTAAATTCTCTTACTCTAGCTTCATCGGGTGTGATGGTTGCACATTTAATACCGACACCATTTCTTTTAATTGCATTTGCACATTCAATTGTTATTTTATCCTCAGTTTTATCCCTACTTTCCATTCCCAAATCGTAGTACTCAATTTTGAGATCAAGGTAAGTTAAAACGAGCTTATTTTTTATGAAGTCCCATATAACTCTGGTCATTTCATCGCCATCTAACTCTACAATGGGGTTTTTAACCTTAATTTTACTCATTTTTTCGATATATCTTAATAGTTGAATTTATTCTTTTTGTATACATATTAATCAAAAATTATCAATTATAGGATTGTCATGAGTAAAATATTTCCGAAAATACATAACGAAGGATACAAATTTATTATTATTTTTGCAATCGTAACTATAATTCTCTATTTCCTAAACGGATTTCTTGGTTTTATAGGATTGGTATTAACTATTTGGTGTTATTATTTTTTTAGAGACCCTGAAAGAACTCCAATAGGTGATGATAACTATCTTACAAGTCCAGCCGATGGAGTTGTACTACAAGTAATGGATACTAATGGTCCAAAAGAATTAGGTTTAGAAAATAAACAAATGAAAAAAATTAGTATTTTTATGGATGTGTTTGATTGCCATGTAAATAGGTCTCCATGTTCTGGAGCAATATCTGAGATACTTTATAAACCAGGAAAGTTTTTTAATGCATCTTTAGATAAAGCTAGTGAAGATAATGAAAGAAATTATTATAAAATAAAAAATTCTGATGGAGAAGATATAATTGTTGTCCAAATAGCAGGACTGGTTGCAAGACGGATTGTAACAGAGGTTTCTATAGATGAGCTTTTAGAACAAGGTTCAAGAATAGGAATGATTAGATTTGGAAGTAGAGCTGATATGTATTTTGAAAATTATACTCCTTTGGTAAAAGTTGGTCAAAAAACTATAGCTGGTGAAACTTTAATCGCAAAAAAATAATTTAATGAATCCTCAAAATAAAAATATTAAGTTAGTTTCTAATAAAAAAACAAGAGTTATTTTACCAAATATTTTAACACTTGTTGGAGTATGTATTGGATTGACTTCAATAAAGTTTGCATTTGATGGTAAATTTGAATTGTCAATTATAGCAGTTATAGTAGCTGCAATTATTGATGGATTAGACGGTAGAATTGCAAGGTTAATTAAAGGAACTTCTAAAGTTGGAAAAGAATTAGACTCTCTTACTGATGTAATAAGTTTTGGTGTTGCTCCAGCTTTTATAATGTATTTTTGGGCGTTGTCTGAAACTGGAAGAGTAGGTTGGTTAATTTCATTAATTTATGTTGTTTGTGTTGCACTTAGACTTGCAAGGTTTAATGTTTCATCAAACGAAGAGAGTTCTTGGAAAGATAATTTTTTTGAAGGCATTCCTTCTCCAGCAGGTGGAGTTCTTGTTTTAATGCCTTTGATATTAAGTATTAGTGAATTTCAGTTTTTAAAGTTAAATTACCAAATTATTGTACCAATTATGTTTATAATTGTTTCAATACTATTAATAAGCAAAATACCAACTTATTCTTTTAAAAGGATAGCTGTCCCAAGAAGTACATCAATATTTTTGTTATTTGGAATAATCTTATATTTTGGCTTAATTCTCGTTTATACATTTAATGCTATTATTATTTCAGGTGTAATTTATTTGTTAATGGTACCAATAAGTTCAATGCATTATCTTATGACCAAAAAAAATGTTAAAGCCATCGCAGATGATACTGATCATCATGAAGATGTGTTATAAATGAGGGAAAATACAATAATCTCATTAGCAGATTCAAATTATTTCAATCTTCTTAACGAATTAATTGATTCAATTAATAGATTTGAACAAAGCAAATCAGTAGATATTTGCATAATGGATGCAGGATTAAACGATGAACAAATTAAAATATTAGAAAAAAAAGTGTTTCAAATCAAAAAGGCTGAGTGGGATATAGAAGTTCCAAATTTTAAGATAAAAGGAAGAGAGTGGTTGAAAAGCCAGGTATCTAGAGCATTCTTACCAAATTATTTTCCAGGATATAAAAAATATTTATGGATCGATGCGGATGCATGGGTAAACTCTTGGTATGCAATTGATCTTTATTTTAAAGGATGTGAGAATAATAAATTATCAATAGCAACATCAGCAGATAGATCCTATGGAAGAGTTTTAAGAGCAGAATGGGTATTTGGAAGTTTTGCAAGAATAAAATCACAAAATTACAAGCATGCCAAATCATCTGGATTTTCAGAAAAAGTTTCAAGAGAAGTGGCACTTAAACCCCATTTAAATATTGGATTATTTTGCTTGGAAGAAAGTGCTCCTCATTGGGAAATATGGCAAAAAAATTTAAAAAAAGCATTGTCCTCTGGAAAAATTTGGGGTTCGGAGCAAATAGCAATGAATATTACAATATATTCAGATAATTTAGACGTGGAAATTCTACCTGCTTATTGCAACTGGACACTTGTAGATGCAATAAAATTTGACAAAAAACTAAATACTTTTGTTGAACCTTATTTACCAAACCATGAAATAGGAATTATTCATTTAGCAGGAAAAAATAATGATAATATAAGAAATAATAAAAATTATATATCCAAAATTAAAACATTGGATGGAGATATAATTGAAAAATCTTTAAGATTTGAGAATTAGTTGAAAAAGAATAAATTTTCTAAGAATTGGATCATTAAGCAAAAAAGAGATATTTACATAAAAAAATCAAAATTAGAGGGTTATAGGTCAAGAGCAGTATATAAATTGCAAGAAATAAACGATAAATTTAAAATAATCAAAAATAATATTTTAGTTATAGATCTTGGTGCAGCCCCGGGTAGCTGGTCTCAGTATATATCGAGAAATTTCGGTAATTCTAAAATAATTTCAATTGATTTAAAGGATATTGAACCAATTAAGAATTTAGTACATATAAAAGGGGATTTTACTGAAGAGCAGCAAAAAAAAAGTATCAAAAGTTATTTTGGCAAGAAAGTAGATCTTGTAGTCTCTGATATGGCAGTTAATACCACAGGTAATAAAAGTGTAGATTCCCTAGTTACAGGAGAATTATGTATAGAGGCAATGAATTTTGCTATTGAATTACTTAATAAAAAAGGAAATTTTATTTCTAAACTTTTTATGGGATCATCTTTTAACGAGATTGTCGCATTAGGAAAAAAATCTTTTAAAGATGTAGATATATTCAAGCCACCTTCAAGCAGAAAAGACTCTAAAGAAAATTTTATTATTTGTAGAAATTTGAGATAGTTATCCTTTTATTTTTTCAAGAATCATTTATATAAGGACATGGAAACTATTAAAGAAGCTTTAACATTTGATGATGTTACATTAGCGCCAAATTACTCATCAATCCTACCTAGTGAAGTAAACACCTCCATAAATTTAACAGAAAGTCTAAAGATAAAAATTCCACTTTTGTCATCTGCAATGGATACTGTCACAGAGTCTTCAATGGGGATTGCTATAGGGAGAGCTGGGGGATTAGGAATAATTCATAGAAACTTAAATATTGAAGAACAGATTAAAGAAATTAGAAAAGTTAAATCAAAAAAAATATTAGTAGGTGCAGCAGTTGGTGCAAATGAAAAAGAATTAAAGAGAGCTAAAAAATTATTAAAAGAAAACTTAGACATAATAGTAATTGATACAGCACACGGACACACCAAAAAAGTAGGAGATATAATCAAAAAAATAAAAAAAATACGTCCTAAGAAAACAGCAATTTGTGCAGGAAATATAGCTACAGCAGAAGCTGCAAAGTTTCTGGTGGGATTAGGTGTGGATATTATAAAAGTAGGAATAGGCCCAGGATCTATTTGTACAACTAGACTTGTAGCAGGAATAGGAGTTCCACAATTAAGTGCGATATTAAATGTTAAAAAGGGGATTGGGAAAAGTAAAACAAGATTAATTGCTGATGGGGGAATAAAATTTTCTGGTGATATTGCTAAAGCATTAGCCGCTGGTGCAGATGCAGTTATGATAGGATCACTATTTGCTGGCACAGATGAAGCACCTGGAAAAAAAATAAAGAAAAATGGTAAATTATATAAATATTTTAGGGGCATGGGGTCAATAGGTGCAATGAATAAAGGTTCAGCAGACAGATATTTTCAAACTAAACAAAAAGATACATCAAAATATGTAGCGGAAGGTGTAGAGGGATACATTAAATACAAAGGTAAAGTTGATAAAATAATCTACAACTTAGTTGGAGGTTTGAAATCTTCAATGGGCTACATGGGAGCTAAGAAAGTAATTGATCTAAGAAAAAAACCAAAATTTGTTAAAATTACTAAAGCAGGTTTTTATGAAAGTATGGTACATAATATAGATGTTGTGAAAAAATAACTATGAAATACTTAATTTTAATTTTTACATTTATTTCATTTAGCCTTTTTGCTAATTCGAATGAAAATAATTTTTTTAAGGAAGCCAAGGATTTATTCGACAAGGAAAAATATGAAGATTCAAAGTTTTTATTCCATAGAAATATAGTCTATAACCCAAAGGATACAGCATCTTACCTTTATTTAGCTAAAATTTTTAAAATTGAAGAAGATAAAAGACAAGAAGAAAAGAATTTAAAAACTACCTTGCTTTTAGACCCTAAGAATGAAGAGGCAATGTTCCTTTTAATTGATATGGAATTAGAAAGATCAAATTTTTCAAAAGCAGATGAATTGAGTAAAGATTTTAAGAAAATTTGTATAGAAATGTGTGAAAAAATTGCTTCAATTGAAAGTCGTTTAAAAGATTTTGAAAGAAAAGATGCGTCTTGAGGACACTCTCAATAAAATACTAATTGTAGACTTTGGTTCCCAATTTACACAGTTAATTGCAAGAAAAATCAGAGAACTGGGTATTTATTGTGAGATAGTAAGTCACAAAAAAATAGAAAAATTCACAAAGTTTGAAAAAAATATTAAAGGAATAGTTTTATCTGGTGGTCCTTTAAATGTGTATGAGAGCAAAAAAGTAAAATTTAATAATAAAATTCTTAAACTAGGAGTACCTATCCTAGGCATATGTTTTGGCCATCAAATTATTTCAAAAGCAATGGGAGGAAGTGTAAGAAGCTCTAAACATAGAGAATTTGGTCTTGCTGAAGTAAAAGAAACTAGAAAAAGCAAGTTGACCAAAAATTTTTTTTTAAAGGGAAAAAATAATGTATGGATGAGCCATGCAGATCAGGTAACAAAATTACCAAAAAATTTTAAAATAATTGCACAAAGTATAAATTCTAAAATGTGTATTATTGAAAATGTAGAAAAAAAAGTGTTTGGTATTCAATTTCACCCAGAAGTAAGCCATACTATCAAAGGAAAGTTATTACTTAAAAATTTTTTATTTTCTATATGTAAATTAACTAAAAATTGGTCTTCAAGAGATCAGAAAAAAAAATTAATAAATGAAGTAAGAAATAGCGTAGGAAATTCAAAGGTTATTTGTGCACTATCTGGAGGTGTTGATAGCAGTGTAGTTGCTAAATTACTGTCAAATGCCATAGGGAAAAAACTAATATGTATATTTGTTAATACTGGTTTACTTAGAAAAGATGAAGAAAAGGAAGTTGTAAACACATTCAAGAAGAGATTTAAAATTAATCTAATCTATGTAAATGCAGAAAATTTATTTTTATCTAAATTAAAAAATATTTCTGATCCGGAGAAAAAAAGAAAAATAATAGGAAATCTTTTTATTAATATTTTTGAAAAATATTCAAATAAAATTAAAAATGTAAAATTCTTAGCCCAAGGAACTTTGTACCCTGATCTAATTGAAAGTAAGTCTGTAACAGGAAGCCAAACGTCAAAAATTAAATCTCATCACAATGTGGGAGGTTTGCCAAAAAAAATGAAACTTAAATTAGTCGAACCACTTAAATATCTTTTTAAAGATGAAGTTAGAAAACTAGGATTAGAACTTGGATTAAGTAATGAAATAATATCTAGACACCCATTTCCAGGACCAGGTCTTGCAATTAGAATGCCTGGTATAATCACCAAAGAAAAAATAAAAATTTTAAAAGAGGCAGACAATTACTTCATCAAATCTTTAAAAGACAATAATTTATATGATAAGATTTGGCAGGCTTACGCTGCCTTACTTCCTGTTAAGACTGTTGGTGTAATGGGTGACAATAGAACTTATGAATATCTTTGTCTGTTAAGAGCAATAACCTCAGAAGATGGTATGACGGCAGATTTCTTTCAATTTAAAAAATCCTTCATGCAGTCAATATCTAATCAAATTGTAAATAATATTAGAGGTATTAATAGAGTAGTTTATGATATTACTTCTAAGCCACCAAGCACTATTGAATTGGAGTAATAAGACTATATAAGTAAATCATATGAAATATTTACATACAATGATCAGAGTCTCAAATATTGAAGACTCACTTAAATTTTTTTGTGATGGCTTAGGATTAAAAGAAACAAAAAGAATAGAAAATGAAAAAGGAAGATACACACTAGTTTTTCTTGCAGCTCCAAATGATGAAAGTGCAGAAATAGAATTAACCTATAATTGGGATGGAGACAATTTAGGTGAAGGATCAAGAAATTTTGGACATTTAGCTTACAGAGTTGATAATATTTATGAGACTTGTCAGAGATTAAAAGATATGGGTTACACAATAAACAGACCTCCTAGAGATGGTCACATGGCTTTTGTAAGATCTCCAGATAAAATATCAGTTGAAATTCTTCAAGAAGGTAACTTAGAACCCATAGAACCCTGGAAATCTATGGAAAATAAGGGTACTTGGTAAGCAGATATTTATGCTTACAAAAATGAGTAGGCTAGTTCTTAAAAAAAAAAATAAGTCAAAAATTGTTTGTTTAACTGCTTATTCAAAAAATATAGCTGAAGAGATTGATAACTTCACAGATTTAATACTTGTTGGGGACTCTTTGGGTTCAGTTTTATATAATTTTGAAACCACAAGAAAAGTAAATTTATCAATGATGATTGAGCATTCCAAGAGTGTAAGAAAAGGAGTTAAAAAAAGTTTATTGATTGTTGACATGCCTTTCAATACATACAAAAATAAATCTCAAGCACTTAAGAATTGTAAAAAAGTAATGAAAGAAACAAAATGTGATGGCATAAAATTAGAAGGAGGGGCAAAAATTAATGAAATTGTTAAACATTTAATAAAATATAAAATTCCTGTGATGGGCCATATAGGTATAACACCACAATCTGTAAGAGGAAAATTTAGATACAAAGGTAAAACAGATATAGAAAAAAAAAATTTGTTAAAAGATTCCATATCCTTAGAAGATGCTGGAGTATTTGCAATTGTTTTAGAATGTATTGAAAAAAAAGTTTCAAAAAAAATTACAGAATCAATTAACATTCCTACAATAGGGATAGGCTCATCAAATTTTTGTGATGGTCAGATTTTAGTTACAGATGATTTATTGGGACTAACAGATAATAAAATAAAATTTGTAAAAAAATATGCTGATTTGAAAAGTAATGTAAGGAAAGCAGTTAAAAAATTTAAATTAGATGTTAAGAAAGGCTCATACCCATCAATTAAATATTCTTATTAAAAATATTTTTTAAACTCTTCGTTTATATTTAAAATTTCTAAGTCTACAAGTCCTCCAATAATAAGTTGTATTGCTAATATAAGAATAAATGCCATTCCAACATAGACGACCCATAAATGTTTCTGTACATAATTAGCTAAATAAGTGGCCATTGCACCTGTAAGTACTACAGATAAAATTAAACCAAAAATCATGAATCCAAAGTTACCCTTAGAAGCCCCAACAACACCTATAACATTATCGAAACTAATTGTAATATCTGCAAAAAGTACTTTATACATACCCTTAGCAAATGATGGTTCTAAAGATTTTTTTGTAGGTGATTTAGATTGCTTTTGAACTTGTAAAAGATCTTTTCTTAAATCGTTAACTATCCAAATTAACAGCAAACCTCCTAGAATTTTTATAAAGTAAAATTTGAATAAATATGTAGCAAATACTGCAAATAAAACTTTAAAGACTAAAGCCCCAACTACTCCCCAAAATATAATTTTTTTTCTATTTTTAGGGACAAAATTAGATGCGATAAGGCCAATTATTATGGCATTATCAGCAGTTAAAATTATATTTATAAATATAATTTGTAGTAAAATAAGGGCTTCTTCGATCAAAGTAACTTTATAATAGTAATATTTTCTTATTTTTCAATAAAACTTAGAAAATTTTCTATTGATTTAACAAATAATACATAATCAGATGTATTTTTTTAAAAATAAGGAGGATTAATGAAAAATTTAAAAACTTTAATTTCTATTTTATTTTCTGTTTTGTTAACAGCTAACGTAAATGCTGCTGAGAAGTGGGATATGGCTTTAGCTTATGGTGCAAGTAATTTTCATTCAGCTAATGCTGCAGAATTTGCTAAAAACGTTTCAGAAAAAAGTGGAGGTAAATTAACAATTGTAACTCATCCTGGTGGATCATTATTTAAAGGTGGAGAAATCTTTAGAGCTGTTAGAACTGGTCAAGCTCAAATGGGAGAGAGATTTATGTCGGCTCTTGGAAAAGTAGATCCTATTCTTGAGATTGACTCACAACCATTCTTAGCAACATCTTACGATGATGCTATGAAACTTTACCAAGCATCGAAACCAGCAATCATAGAAAGCTTAAGCCAAAAAGGATTGGTATTTTTGTATGCTGTGCCATGGCCTGCACAAGGTTTGTATAGTAAAAACGAGATTAATAGTGTTTCAGATTTACAAGGTTTAAAATTTAGAGCTTATAATTCAGCAACAATTAGAATTGCTGAACTTACTGGTATGGCTCCAACAAAAATTGAAGCTGCAGAAATAAGTCAAGCATTTTCAACTGGAGCAGTTGAGAGCATGATTACTTCGCCAACTACTGGAAAAAATAGTAAAATTTGGGAGAATGGAGTAAAATATTTCTATGATATAGCTGCTTGGTTCCCAAAAAATATGGTAGTTGCTCATAGAGGATCTTGGAACAAACTAGATGCAGATACTCAAAAACTAATAATGAAAGAAGCAACTGCTGCAGAAGAAAAAGGTTGGATGCTTTCTAGAGTTGGAAATATTGAGGATAAAAAAGCTTTAGCTGCTGCAGGAATGACTGTGGGCAAAGTAAACGCTGATTTAGAAAAACATTTCCAAAAAGTTGGAAAAAAAATGGCAAAGGAATGGAAGAAAAAGGCTGGCAAAACAGGAGCTAGCGTACTTGCTGCTTACAAATAAAATTAATATAATAAGAAAGGCCGTTTAAAAAAACGGCCTTTTTTATGTTACAAAAAATTAATAAATCTTTAAATAATCTTTATAATTTCTCAGGATATATCGCTGCGTTTTTTTTAATTTTGATAGCAGTTTTTATTTTAACTGGAATTGCCTCAAGAATGTTTGGTTTTTATATAAGAGGTTTAGCTGAGTATTCTGGTTACTGTATGGCAGCTTCCTCATTTTTTGCACTTTCATACACTTTTGTAAATGGAGGCCATATAAGGATCACATTATTTTTAGAAAAAGCTACTGACCTAAGAAAAAAGTTTCTAGAAATTTGGAGTTTAATCATTGCATCTATTTTTTCAGGATATATGACCTTTTATTTCCTTAAAATGTTAAAGATATCTTATGAATTTCAAGAAAGAAGTGAAGGTGCCGACGAAATTTTAATTTGGATACCTCAATCAAGTGTAGCAATTGGCTCATTATTATTTTTTATATGTGTCTTTCATCAATTAATTTTAAGAATAGTTAATAAGTATGATTGAAATTTTATTAGCATTTTTTTTTATTAGTGTTTTACTATTTTTTTTAGGATCTGGGATATGGGTAGCCATCAGTATGGTCGGGGTATCTTCAATAGGTATGATTTTGTTTACTTCTAGACCAGTAGGAGATGCGATGGCCACAACTATATGGGGAGCTTCATCATCGTGGACGCTAACAGCATTACCATTATTTGTGTGGATGGGTGAAATTCTTTTTAGAACTAAATTATCAGAAAATTTATTTGAGGGATTGGCTCCATGGCTTCAGAAGTTACCAGGAGGTTTGATACATGTTAATGTTGTTGGTTGTGCCTTGTTTGCAGCTATCTCTGGATCATCTGCTGCAACAGTTGCTACAGTTGGAAAAATGTCAATTCCAGAACTAAGAAAAAGAAAATATCCTGAAAAAATTTTGCTTGGAAGTTTGGCAGGTTCAGGAACTTTAGGTCTTTTAATTCCACCCTCAATAATTTTAATTATTTATGGTGTGACCGTTCAAGAATCAATTGCAAAACTTTTTATAGCTGGAATAATTCCAGGGATAATGATTGCTCTAATCTTTATGGGCTATGTAATTGTTTGGTCTTTATTAAATAAAAATAAAATGCCAACTAACTATGAAAATTTTTCATTTTTAAATAAACTAAGTAAATCCAAACAATTAATTCCAGTAATTTTATTAATACTTAGCGTGATTGGTTCAATATATACTGGTATAGCAACAGCAACAGAGGCTGCATCTTTAGGTGTTGTTGGAGCTTTAATTCTCTCTTATTTTCAAAAGAGTTTAACTTTAAAAACATTTAAAGACTCATTGCTTGGAGCAACTAAAACTTCATGTATGATTGCATTTATTTTAGCTGGGGCAACTTTCTTGTCACTTGCTATGGGATTTACAGGTTTGCCCAGAAATCTAGCATTGTGGATACAGAATATGGAGTTATCACCGTATGTATTAATATTTGTATTAATGATTTTTTACATAATTCTTGGGATGTTTCTTGATGGAATTTCTGCAGTTGTCCTTACAATGGCAATAATTGAACCAATGATAAGGCAGGCAGGTTTTGATATGATTTGGTTTGGAATATTTTTAGTCATTGTTGTAGAAATGGCTCAAATTACACCACCTGTTGGTTTTAATCTTTTTGTATTACAAGGAATGGCAAACAAAGACATGGGGTTTATAGCAAAGAGTGCCTTTCCATTATTTTTATTAATGATTTTTGCAGTTCTATTGATTGTACTGTTCCCACAAATCGCTTTATGGATGCCCGAACAAATGATTCAAAATATCAATTAGTATTTTGATTTTTTTGTTCCTTCAATAATTTCTTTTAAGTCTTGATACTCTTCACAATTACAGCTTTTCAAAATTTCCAATCTTTCTTTTGCTAAATCAATTCTGTTGGTCACAACATATAATTCACCTAAGTACTCATTTATACCAACATGTTTTGGATCGATTTGTAAACCTAACAAATAATATTTTTCTCCCGCTTCAAAGTCCCCAAGTTTTCTAGTTGTAAAACCTAGATAGTTTAGTGTATCAGCTTGTAAGGGCTTTTCTTTGTCGAGTTTTAATAAAATTTTTTGAGCTTTTTCGTATCTTTTTAATGCTTTATCCATTTTATTTTTGGATTCATATTTCTTAGCAGCTTCAATTATTTTTACAGCATTTTTATAGCTCGGTTTTTTATCTGACGAACTAGTTCCAGCAGCAAAAGTTTCAACAGTTAAAAAAAAGAATATGAGAAAAGTAAATAGGTTTTTAATCATAATTATATAAATTTTTTCATTTTATTTAGAGGCTTTAATTCTAAATTATTTTTTATCAAGTTTTCTCTTACCTGTTTTGCAGTCGAAAGTGAACTTGCGTTATCTCCATGTATGCAAATTGAATCGATTTCACAAGGTATTTGTTTTCCACTGTGACAATTAAGAGTTTGGTTTTTTACCATATTGAATACGTGCTCTTTAGCTTTCTCAGGATCAGTTATTAGAGCATGATCCTTACTTCTTGACACAAGCGTTCCGTCATCTTCATAATTTCTATCTGCAAAAATTTCACATGCAATTTTCATATTTAATTTTTTAGCTGCAATTTCCATTTTTGAACCTGTTGGTACTAAATAAATTATATCTTTATCAATACTATAAATAGTTTTTGCTAAAATTGTTGCTAGCTCAAAGTCTTCACAAGCCATATTATTCAAGGCTCCATGTGGTTTAATATGAGAAACCTTTTCATCTAATTTAATGGCAATATTTTGTAAAATTTCATATTGATCTATTAAAAGCTTCGAAATCTCATTAGCTCCAAGATTAATCCGTTTTCTTCCAAAGTTCTCTGGATCATTGAAAGATGGATGTGCACCAATACTTACATTATTTTGCTTTGAAATCTCTACAACTTCTCTCATAGTTTCCTCATCTCCAGCATGGTACCCACAAGCCACATTTGCAGAGTTTACTATTTTGAGTAAATCGGGATCATTCTCGTTTGAATGATGCTTTGATTTTTCACCTAAATCACAATTTAAATTAATTTCCATACTATAAAGCTTAAAGTATAACATGACATGATTAAAAATATATCAAATCTTGGTGACGCAGCATTGTACTGTGACTTTGGTTCTGAGGTAAATAAAGAAATAAACAGGAATGTTATAAATCATTTTAATAATTTAAAAGATAGTAATTTTTTAGGTATTACAAATATTACACCAAGTTATAATAAACTAGTAATTAGTTTCGATTTAAAACTTACGAGTTATGCTAAATTAAAAAAACAAGTTGAAAATTTAGAGTTAAAAAAAAAAAATAATTCGAAAAATAATCTAATTAAAATCCCGGTTTGTTGTGCAGAGGAATTTGCACTAGATATAAAACGTTTACAAAAATTATTAAAAATAAATGAAGAAAAAATTTATGAAACATTCTTTTCAAAAAATTATTATTGTTATATGACAGGTTTTATTGCGGGAATGCCATTCCTAGGAGATATGGATAAATCTCTTTTTGCAAAGCGTTTAGAAACACCAAGAGTTAAAGTACCAAAAAATTCTATAGGTGTAACAGAGCAATTTTGTAATATTTATACTTTTGAAAGTCCAGGTGGTTGGAATATAATTGGCAAAACACCAGTTGATATTTTTGATAATAAAAAAAATACTGAACCAAATCTAATTAATCCAGGTGATACAATATCATTTTACCCAATTTCTAAACTAGAATATGAAAAAAAATATGAATAAAAACTATTTTGAAGTATTACGACCAGGTGTCAATTCTACATTTCAAGACAATGGTAGAAATAATTTTTATCACATAGGCATACCTTTTAGTGGAGCAATGGATAATAGGAATTTTTTATTAGCAAATACCATTTCAAATAATGGAATAAACAATCCGGTCCTAGAATTTGCATATCAAGGTCCAAAATTGAAATATATAGGAGAAAATATCTCCATCAATGTTACTGGAGATGTTAATTTTAAAATTATAAGAAAAAACAAAAATTTAAAGTTTAGTTGTTACGAAAATATTGTTTTAGAAAATAATGATTGCTTAGACATACTGTCTACCAATCGATCAGTATATGGTTATTTATCTATTGGAGGCACATTTGAGGTAGATTATTATTTAAATAGTTGTTCTACAAATACTAAGGCTAAAATTGGTGCAAATAGTGGGAAAAAACTTGAGATAGGGCAAATAATTCAATTAAAAAATATAAAAAAAATACTGCCAAAAAATAAAATAGAATACCTAAATTCTAAAATTGAAAATATTAGAATAATAAAAGGACCCCATTTCGATTATTTTTCAAAGGATGCAATTGATTCATTTTTTAGTAATGAATTTAATGTAACCAAATTAAGCGACCGTATGGGAATAAGACTTAAAGGACCTAAGGTTAATAATATTAAAAATACAAATATAAAGTCGGAAGGACTAGTGAAGGGTGTTATCCAAATCACTGCAGATGGGGATCCAATAATTATGCTATCTGATCATGGAACTATAGGAGGTTACCCTAAGATTGGAGTTGTAATAAGTGCTGATTATGACAAACTAGTACAAATACCTCCAGGATCAAAAATTAAATTTAAAGAAATTAATTTAAAAGATGCGGAAACTATTTTTAAGTTGTATGAGATGGAAACTCAAAATTTGATTTCCAATATTAAATGAATTTTATTTCAAAGATACCAGGTCCATTATTAATCTTTTTTGGCGCATTTTGTCTAAGTTTTGGTGGGTTGATTGTTAAATCATTTGAAGGATCAACTTTATGGCAAATCTTATTTTGGAGACAGGTTTTTTTTATAATTGTTGTAACTATTTTTTTAATTGTAACTTACAAAGGAGAGGTACTTAAAAAAATTTATGTATCGGGAATTCCTGGAATAATTGGTGGAATTATATTGGGTATTGGATTTAGCAGTTATGTTTATGCTATGTATAATACTACTGTTGCAAATACAAATTTCATAATACAAACACAAACAATTTTCTTAGCGATATTTGGATATTTTTTTTTAAAAGAAAAAATTACAAAAATTACTTTAGCTTCTATTATTTTAGCAATTTCTGGATTAATTTTAATGCTAGGAAATACTCTATCAAGTGGACAAATGTCTGGAAATATTGTTGCCTTTGTTATGCCAATTACGTTTGCAACTCTAATTTTAATTGTAAGAAGATATCCTCATGTCGATATGGTACCCCTACAACTAGTTGCAGGAATAGTTGCAATGATAATAGGTTTTTTAGCTTCAACAAAAATTTCTATATCTATAAATGATATGTTTTTGGCATTTTTGTCTGGGACTTTTCAAATAGGACTTGGCTTTATTTTAATAACAATTGGTGCGAGAAAAACTCTATCAGCTATGGTTGGTATAATAATGCTTACAGAGGCAATACTTGGTCCTCTTTGGGCTTGGCTATTTGTAAATGAAAACCCTTCATTCTACGTATTAATAGGAGGAAGCATTATAATTTTTGCAGTTTTTCTACAATTTGTCTCATCCTTTACAAAAGAAAATAAATATAATCCTCAATAATGAAATTAGCTATTATAGGCTCTGGTATATCAGGTCTAAGTGCAGCGTATAGTTTATCTAAAAAATATAAAGTAGATCTATTTGAGAAAGAAGACCATTTTGGAGGTCATTCTCATACTATTGATGTTAATGTTGGAGATAATATAGTCCCTGTTGATATAGGCTTTATTGTATTTAATAAAAAAACCTATCCTAATTTAATAAATTTTTTTCAAGAAAATGATATTGCTATAGAAGAAAGCAATATGTCATTCTCAGTATCTGTAAGAAACTCAAATATAGAATATTGTGGAAAAGGTCTTTCTGGAATTTTTAGCAATAAATCAAACTTGTTAAATATAAAATTTTTGAAGATGTTTTTTACTATAATCAGTTTTTATAAACAAAGTGAAAACCAAGATCCAATTAACGAAAATATTACTTTAGGCAGCTATTTAGACAATTTAAAATTATCAGAGTATTTTATCAAATTCCATATTATACCTATGGTATCAGCTATATGGTCAATGCCCCCTTACGAGGCAAAACAAATGCCATTGAAATTTTTTTTTAAATTTTTTCAAAATCATGGATTATTCAAATTAAAAGATCGACCACAATGGTTCACAGTTTCCAAAAGAAGTAGAACATATGTAGATAAAATTCTAGGTAAAATCAGTGGGGAATATTATAAAAATTATAATATTA